>JAKOVI010000051.1 GCA_029782135.1 Bacillota bacterium | reverse complement strand
AGGCAGTCGATCTTGATTCCCGCCGGGTCCGCCACCTCGAGCACAAACCGGACGGTATCACCTTGATGCAAGGTGTAGTTAATCCGTTTGGTATCATACTTTAAACCAAACCCGTCGCTGGCCGGGAAGAAAACCGGACGGACCGGGCGTCCGTTGACAAAGAGCAGTAACCGGCAGTCTCCGGTCGCCGCGTACCGGATGGTGATCTGATCGGCGGCCGGTACGTCGCTGATCTCGAAAGCGGTCCCTTCCCCGCGCAGGTTAACGGCCGTCCCTCCGGACGCCTCTTCATCCCGGTAACGGTCCGCATCCCCGCTGATTACCGCTGCTTCATCTTCAATCTTGATGAGTGGCCCCGGCGGAAGGGGAAGCATCTCCAGCGCTCCGTCCAAAACCCGCCCCGTCGCATCGAGCGGGGCATTAATTCCCAACAGCCACGCCATGGTGGGGGCAAAATCTTCGGGATAGACCAGTTCTTGATAAGTCAAACCTTTTTTGATCCCGCGCCCCCACATCAAGGCCCCAATCCGCTGCGCCTCCCCGGCCAGACTGTCATGCTGGCCGCGCGCCCTCATCACACCACCGCTGTCAATCCGGAAATGAAAAGGCGGTTGCGGTGAGATGATCAAATCGGCAAAACCGGGTTTCACCCCTCGCGCCATCATCTCCCATGGATACATGATCCGCCCGACGTAATTTACCCCTTGGAGGGCTGCCGCAATCAGACGATTTTTGGCGGCAATCACCGCCGGGTCGTCTTCCCCGATGTAAGAGAGCTGTACCTGCAAGCCTGCAGTCACAATAGCAATCTTACTCCCTTTGGCCGGCACTTCTTTCTTCCCGGGACTTAAGACTTCGCACTTAAACCCCGGTCCCAATGCCTCGATCCGCCACAGCAAATCCGGGAGCTTACTCCGGATACTCTCGTCATTTTGTGATTGCTGCAACCCCATGGCGGCCATCCCATGGTCCGCCGTCAGGATAAAACTCATCCGGTCATAGAATCCGGCTTCTTGAGAGGCCTGGATCAACTCACCCAGCTTTGCGTCCATCGCCGCCAGGCGCTCGACTACCGCATGCCGGCGCTCCGCTTCGGTCCTGACCGGTACCTGTCCGTAACTGGACCCCCAATTATGGCCGAGCGCGTCAAGATCATCGATATAAAGCGCGAGCAATAAAGGGCTCTGCTCCGCAAAGAGACCGTCATGGTTATTTTTGATCAGGCGAATGGTTTCATCAAACCGGGCGGCGTAGTCGGCATAACCGTTCACCCCGGCCGGTGAATTGATGTAAACCTGTGCTTGTCCACCGGAAACCGTCCCCCTGGTCAAGAAGGCAAACTGATTGATGGTAAGGACCCTAACTCCCTGCCGGACGGCGGCTTCCGCCAGCGTTTCGGCTTCGTTTTTCCGGGCGGGCTGCTCCTCGATCACCCGGTTCAACTTTTTAT
>JAKOVI010000041.1 GCA_029782135.1 Bacillota bacterium | reverse complement strand
ATCTTCCGTGCAATCGGCGCCGCCGCCTGGGAGCCAAAACCGCCTTCTTCGATCACCACCACCACCACCAACTCCGGTTGATCAATCGGTGCGTAACTGGCAAAAAAGGCATAGTCGTTTTTCCCGGGATTTTCCGCGGTCCCGGTTTTCCCTGCAACCGGGATTTGCGCCAATGGGAAGCCATAAAAAGCCCACCGCGCTGTCCCGTCCGCCACAACCTGTCTTAAACCTTCCTTCACCGCCGCCAGGGTCTTTTCTTTGAAATTAATACGGCGCACCACCCGGGGTTCGAACTTTCTCACCGTCTCGCCGGAAACATTCGTAATCTCCGTGACGAGCTGCGGTTGGTAGACGATGCCACCATTGGCAATTACCGAATAAAGCTGAGCCAGTTGCAAAGGAGTGACACTCACAAAACTCTGTCCAATCGCAATCAGCGCTGTTTCCATCGGATACCAGACTTCATTCCGTTCCTTCTTCTTCCATTCCGGATCGCCCACCAGACCTTGGAGCTCGACCGGATCGAGATTAAGGCCGGAGCGAACCCCAAGCCCCAAAAGTTTCGCATAACCCGCCAGTTTCTGCGGGCCAACCCGGAAAGCCAGTTCGGCCATGACCGTGTTACAGGAATTCTTAAGGGCTTCAATCACCGTCTGTTTCCCATGTGGTGTGGTGGTGCATCTTAACTGGCGATTCCCAACCTTCACAACACCGGTGCACTCGAAGACCTCGTCCGGGGTGACCAGTCCTTCTTCCAACGCGGCAATCACAGTAATCGGTTTAAAACTGGAACCCGGCATAAACTGCCCGTTCGTCACCCGGTTCGAGAAAGGGTTGAGCGGGTTATTGATCAATTCCCGGAAGGCTTGACTGGAAATATTTCCGACAAATAAGTTCGGATCAAACTCCGGATAACTGACCATCGCCAGGATCTCCCCATTACGGGGATCCATGACAATCACCGATCCGGCATTCGCCTTATTTAAATTCGGGTTGGTCTGCGCCTTAGCCCAAGTAATGTAATCCCGGATCGCCCGTTCTGCCGTCTCCTGAAGCTTGGCATCAATCGTCAGGTGAAGGTTGTTCCCCGGGATGTACTTCTTTTCTTCCAGCAATCTAAGCGGCTGGCCAATCCGGTCCACTTCCCAGATCCGCAACGCCCCTTCGCCCCGCAGGTAAGAATCGTAGGTTTTTTCCAAACCCATCTTCCCGATCTCATCGCCGAGACTGTAGCCGCGCTCGCGCAGCCTGCTCAGTTCTTGCTCATTAATCTCCCCTAAATAACCAAATAACTGGGCAGCCCAGTCCCCCTTTGGATAATAGCGGACCGGATAATCCTCCACCACCACACCGGGCAAATCCAGCTTGGCTTCGAGAATTTGGCCGATCGTTACGCCGTCCACATCCCTTTTCAAGGGGATATACTGGTTCTTTTTGTACTTGGAGCCTTCCTCCAGGCGGCGGAAAAGCTCCTCTTCGGACATCTGCAAAGCTTTACAAAGAAAAGCGACGACATAGGGATTGTCTTTTATATCTTCCGGCACCACGGACACGACATGCGAAAACCGGTTGGTCACCAGTAATTCGCCCCTCCGGTCATAAAAGTTCCCCCGGGGCGCGGTAATGCGGATTGGCCGCATCCGGTTCTGGCTGGATTCCTTATATTTCTCTTCGCCCTTGATGATCTGCAAATACCAGAGCCTGGAGACCAGCAGGGCGAAGATCAGCAGGACCATGGCGCTGACCACCTTGATCCTCTTTTCCAATCCTTTAATTGTCCGGCGTTGCATCTTAGCCACCAACCTTAACTTTTTCCCGCAACAAGGTGAGGGCTTTGTTCACCCCAAGATAAACCGGTCCTGCCAGGATGAGGTGGTACAAGCAAAGGGGCAGGACCTTTGTCAGGAAGAAAGACCAGAATTCCATCCGCCAGCCAAAGGAGGACTGGACGGCGTAGGCAAAAAACTCATAAAAAAGCGTCCCGGCCAAGACCGCGAGGAGCGGGACCAGAATGTTCCCCTTAAAAACAACCCGCTCCAAGTAGCCCGCCGCAAAACCGAGCAGACCAAGGAGCAAGATATTGAGGCCAAGGATGCCCCCGGCCGCCAGGTCCAGACAGAGGCCGCCAAGGAGGCCAAGATATATACCAGGCTTAATCCCCTGTAATAACCCGTAACAGATGGTGAGCAATAAAACAAGATTCGGTACCACCCCCAAATACGAAACCTGGGGAAAGACCGAAGTCTGTAAGGTAAGCGGGAGAACGATTAATCCTAAAAATTTCCAGACCCACAAGCTGTTAAACCCTCCTTGCGGTCACTTCTCAATCACAACATAGACAGCTTCTAAACGGCTGAAATTAGTCGCCGGTTTAAGGTAGGCTTGCTGCTCATAACCATCTTCCGACTCTTGCACTTCGACGATTGTTCCGATCAAAAGATTCTTCGGGAAATACAAACTGGATTCGGAAGTTAAGATCCGGTCCCCCGGCTGGATCTTGACACTCAAATCGGATGGCTTCACCAAGCATAAACCGTTACGGACTCCGCCGTAGATATAGACCAGCTCTCTGGTCCGCTCAATCACCCCGCTCATGCTGTTGCCGGCGCGCGGATCAACCAATAAAATAACCTCCGCGGAGAAGGGGCCGACATTGAGCAGGCGCCCGGCTACTCCTTGTTCGGTAATGACCGGCATATTCCGGGTGAAACCATGATTCTTCCCTTTATCAATAATAATCGTGGCATTTTGGTTGCTTGGATTTCTGGCAATCACCTCAGTCGGGACCAGTTTCAGTTTTGAACTTGCTTTAAACTGCAGCATCGCCCGTAGGCGCTCATTCTCCGCACTCAACTGCTCCAATTGGGAGAGTTCGGCCGTCAGTCTGGATAACTGCTTTTTCAGTTCATCATTTTCCCGGTGCAAACTGGCGAGGTTTGTTATGGTCTCCCAGGTATCAGCCGCAAACCTGGTAATGTAATAATACGTTTTTTGGAAAGGATATAAAATTAGCTGAAAGGTTTTTACCGTCCAGATCTCCTGCTCCCTTTCCTGGGAAGAGTAAAACATTAAGCCGGTAATCACCAGAAAAAAAAGTGCTAAAACAACAAGAATCACTTTTTTGTGGGCAATAGGTTGTAGCACAATGACCCGCCCCTTTTCAAAGCTTTCTTCGCTTCAACGCTTACTGGAGGTTAAGACTTTACCAAGTTCGTCAAGGGCTTCTAAAGCCATCCCCGTCCCCCTGGCAACACAGGTCAAAGGATCTTCCGCTACTTGCACCGGGATCCCGATCTCCTCTCTCAGTAACCGGTCTAACCCGCGCAGCAACGAACCGCCTCCGGACATCACAATCCCCCGTTCCAGAATATCGGCGGATAATTCCTCCGGCGTCTTTTCGAGCGTCATTTTCACCGCTTCCACGATCGCCATCACCGGCTCGGCAAGCGCTTCCATTACTTCATGGGATGAAAGGGTAACGAGTTTCGGCAACCCGGTAACCAGGTCTCTCCCCTTCACCTCAATAAACTTTTCCTCCTCTTGCGGATAAGCCGAACCAATCTCCCGCTTAATCTCTTCCGCAGTCTGTTCACCCACCATCAGGTTGTAACTGCGCTTAATATACTGAACAATTGCTTCGTTCATCTCATCCCCGGCCACCCGGATCGACCGGCTGGTCACGATCCCGCCCAGGGAGATAACGGCCACTTCCGTTGTCCCGCCACCAATATCAACAATCAGGTTCCCGACCGGTTCCTGTATCGGAAGACCGGCGCCCAAGGCCGCGGCCATTGGTTCTTCAATCAAAAACACCTCGCGGGCGCCGGCTTCCCGGGCCGCATCCATCACTGCCCGTTTCTCTACCTGGGTTACGCCGGAGGGAACCCCGATCACAACCCGCGGGGCAAAGAGACGCCGGCGGCCGGCCTTTCTGATATAATAGCGCAGCATCTTCTCGGTCACTTCAAAATCGGCAATCACCCCGTCCTTCATGGGACGAACGGCAATGATATTCCTGGGCGTCCGGCCGATCATCTTTTTCGCTTCGTTACCAACCGCAATGATCTGCTCCGAATCACGGTCAAAAGCGACGACCGTTGGTTCTTGGAGAACGACTCCTTGTTTATTAATATAGACGAGTGTATTGGCAGTTCCCAGATCAATTCCCATATCGCAAGAGAATCTTCCGCGTAAAAACTTGAACATCAATTATTCCCTCCGGTCTTCGTGAATAATAGGTCATTGCTTCCATCAACAGTACTGAAATAAAGGAATCGCCCCGTCAGCTTATAGGGTTGTTGGGGATCTCTTCTAGAGCATTCCCTCTTCCTTCAAACTGTAGTACTTATTATTACCAATAATTACATGATCGAGCACCGGAATCCCGATTAGTTCTCCAGTCTCTTTCAGTCTCCGGGTTAATTGCAAATCTTCCTTGCTGGGCCGCGGATCACCGCTTGGATGGTTATGCGCCAGGATCAAAGAAGCACTGCTCTGTCTGAGCGCCGCTTTAAAAACCTCACGGGGATGGACCAGCGAAGCATCTAAAGTGCCAATTGTAATCGTTTCGGCCGAAAGGAGCCGGTTTTTCGTGTTCAGATGAAGCACGATAAAGTTTTCCTGCTCCAAAAAGCGTAACCGTGGCATCAAAAAGCGGGCGACCTCTTGCGGTGATGAAAAAGCCTCCTCCAGCGCGAACTCGGCAGTGTGTAACCTTTTTCCCAACTCAAACGCTGCGAGTAATTGGATGGCTTTACTCTTCCCCATCCCTCTGATCTGCGACAACTCGCTGATGCTGGCGGCCGCCAATCGTTGCAAATTCTGATACCTGGCCAATAAATGATTGGCCATTTCTAACACTGACAGATCTGCGGTCCCGGTCCGCAGAATAATTGCGATTAATTCGGCATTCGATAAACTAGCGGCGCCGTATTTCTCCAAGCGCTCCCGAGGGCGTTCCTGTGCAGGAAGACTCTTGATTGAAGGTCCGGCCATCGGTCTTCACCTCCGGTAAATGAAAACCATACTCCTTCAAAAGCAGAGCCAACCTGGCAAGGGGTAAACCCATGACATTATAAAAACAGCCTTCGATCCGGTCGACCAGGATCGCACCTACCCCTTGAATCCCGTATGCTCCTGCTTTATCCATCGGTTCACCGGTCAGCACATAGCCGTCAATCTCTTGTCTGGTCAGGTCACGAAAATGAACCCTGGTCATCTCGTAGGCGACGACGCTTTTCCGCGGATGAACAAGGGCAATTCCTGTGTAAACCTGATGCCATCTTCCCGCAAGCATCCTTAACATTTGCCTTGCTTCATCTTCATCGGCCGGTTTGCCCAAATACTTTCCATCCAAGACCACGATGGTATCAGCGCCGATAATCAATGGTTCCGGCGCCGGCCTGCTCGAGAGGCTCCGGCCCACGGCTTCCGCTTTCCCCCGGGCTAACTGCATCACCAGCTCCTCCGGTGTGGAAGACTCAACCGCGGTTGTTTCTTCAAACGTACTGACCATGATTTCAAAATCCAAACCCAACATCCGTAAAAGCTGCTCACGGCGTGGAGAAGCAGAAGCAAGGATCAACTGGTAAATTGTTGGCCACCTCCGCCTATGCAAAACTGGATCTTCAGGAACTACCCGCGGGTTGCCCGTTGTTCCACCGCGGACCATTCTCCTTAAAACCCGGTCTTTAAAGCAAGACCATTAATATTATTTCTTCTAGATCGCTTCTCTCTCCTGCTTAATTTCCCCTTTAATGGTCTTCATCGGGCATTTTTCTACACAGAGGCCGCAGTTCGTACAGAGCTGCGGATCGATCACCGCCAGGTTGTCATCCATCGCAATTGCCTTGACCGGACATTGTTTAACACAAATCCCGCAAGCAATGCAACCAACTTTACAGATCTTCCGGACCTGAGGCCCCTTGTCATGGCTCATGCAGAGGACGGTAACCTTCTTCCCGACCGGCCACAAAGTAATAATATTGCGGGGGCAGGCTTTGACGCAGAGGCCGCAGCCGGTACATTTCTCTTCGTTAATCACCGGCAATCCGTTATCCGACATCACAATGGCATCGAAGGGGCAGACCTTCGCACAGCTGCCCAAACCAAGACAACCGTAGATACAGGACTTTGGCCCGCCGGCCAAACTGTGGGCGGCCGCACAATCTTCGACCCCGATATAGATAAAGCGTTGCTCGGTTTCGTTCTTTCCCCCGGCGCAGCGGACACGCGCCACCTGCGGCAGCCGGCAATTGGCTTCCACCCCCATGACCTGGGCAATCGGGGCGCAATCCTTATTTACCGGACAGGCATCAACCGGAGCGGCGCCCGCCACAATCGCCTCCGCCAGGCCGCGACACCCCGGATAACCGCAACCGCCGCAGTTCGCGCCGGGCAGGAGCGCTTCGACCTCATCAATCCGCGGATCGCTTTCGACCTTCAGTTTCCGCGAAGCCACTGCCAGCCCAATGCCGAAAAGCACTCCGAGCAAAGCCAAAACCAAAACCGAATTAAGCACAATCTGCATACTTTCGGCTCCCATGATCTCACTCCTTAAGTCAAACTTGATTCACTTTGAACATTCTCCTCAAGATCAACATTAATCGTCTAAAAGCTGAACAACGCATTCAGGTTAAAACCGGTAAAGCCCAAGAACGCAATCGAAATCAGCCCGGCGGTGACTAACGCAATCGGAAAACCCTGCAAGGAACGGGGAATCGGCGCAAAGTTCAGGTTTTCCCTGATCCCGGCAAAGAGGATCAGCAACATGCCAAAGCCGAGGGCACCTCCAATCCCGTTCACCACCGATTGCAAAAAGTTATAACCGGAATCAATATTAAGGATTGTTACACCCAACACCGCGCAGTTGGTCGTAATCAAGGGGAGATAAATCCCCAGGGCGCGGTATAAAACCGGGCTGCTCTTTTTCAGCACCATCTCCACAAACTGGACGAGCACGGCAATGACGAGAATAAACGTGATCGTCTGGAGAAATTCAATGTGCAAAGCGTCGAGGATCTTTTGGACCATATAAGTGATCCCGGAAGCCAGCCCCATAACGAAGGTCACCGCCATCGCCATTCCCGTTGCTGTCTCGACCTGTCGGGAAACACCTAAGAACGGACAGATCCCGAGAAACCGGGAGACCACAAAGTTATTGATAAAAATCGACCCGAAAATGATTACCAAATATTCAGCCATTCTTCTGTTCCTCCCTCTTCCGGACCCACCAATTAATCGCGCCCAGCACCAAACCTAAAGTAATAAAAGCGCCGGGTTGCAGAATCATTAAGAGGATCCCTTTATCTTGGGGAAAGAGCGTAATCCCGGAAAAGCCAAAGTCTTTTGCGACCAGCACAGTTCCGGTTCCGATTAATTCACGGATAAAGCTGAGCACCGTTAAGGCCAACGTAAAACCAAGCCCCATCCCCAACCCGTCAACCGCCGAATCGAGCACGGTGTTCTTCGAAGCAAAAGCTTCGGCCCTGGCTAAAATGATACAGTTCACGACAATCAGCGGGATAAAAATCCCCAACACTTGATGTAAGTCCGGTGTCGTAGCAGCCATTACCTTATCAATAATCGTCGTAAAGGTGGCAATCACCACTATATAGGCAGGAATCCGGATCTCGTCCGGGATCGCTTTCCGCAACAAAGCAATAATCACATTCGAACCAATCAACACCATGGTGGTGGCCACTCCCATTCCGATCCCGTTAACCACCGCTGTAGTAACGGCCAGGGTGGAACACATCCCTAACAGCAGCCGAAAAATGGGATTTTCGTTAAAGACCCCATTTTTGAAAATCTCCCACTTGCGCAAACACTTGCACCCCCAGTCGTATTTCGCTCCGGATGAAAGGTGTTATCTGTCCGGCTCGATATTATTCATAATGATTAAATTAATGATCGCCTCTTACTATAACGCCTCAGCCAGGAAGAGCTTGGCTGCTGCCAAAGCTTGATTGACCCCCCGCACCACCGCACGGGAGGAGATTGTTGCCCCGGTGACCGCATCCACCCTCCCGCGGTCTTTCTGGACGGCCAATTGATCGTTGATCGTCGCCTCCCGGAAAGCCGGCTGTTCCAAAAAGTCGGATTCCGTGATCTTGGCGCCCAATCCGGGCGTTTCCGCCTGACTGATCACTTTTATTCCGCTCAACCGGCCATCCATTGAGACCCCGATTGATAAGCGGACGGTGCTGCTGTACCCTTTAACATCAGCCACAAAGACCAGCCCGACTTGGTTTGTGTCCTGATAACCAAGGTAAGATTCGACCAAATCACGATACCCGGCCGTATGCGCTTTTTCCAGCAAAACCTCGTCCGGTTGGAAAGCAAAGGCGTCTGGAAGCACTTCCTGTAAGGCCGCTTTCTTTTTCAACTCCGCTTGCGCCTGAATTCGCGGGTCGGTCAGAGAGCTAACCCAGGCAAGAACACCCCCGGCGAGAATCGAAATTACTGATAAGACTACCACCAAACGCAATTCTTTTCTACCCACGTGCTTTCACCTCGCCAAACCTTTTCGGAACCGTCCAGCGGTCCAGGAGCGGTGTCGTCACATTCATGAGGAGAATGGAATAACAGACCCCTTCCGGGAAACCGCCGTATTTCCGGATCAACATGGTCAGCAACCCGCAGCCGATCCCAAAGAGCAACCTTCCCTTCGGCGTGACCGGCGTCGTCACATAATCGGTCGCCATGAAAAACGCCCCCAGGAGCAAACCGCCGGCTAAGAGCTGGAAGAGCGGGTTTTCTCCCATCAGGAAGGACAGAAGGATAACCGTCCCGAGATACCCGGTCGGGATCCGCCAGTCAATAATCTGGTAAGCCAGGAGAAACAGCCCGCCGGCCAGCAAAGCGAGGGCCGAAGTTTCGCCTAAAGAACCGGACATCTTCCCCAGGAACATTTGGAGAACGGGAAGCTGAACCGCTGTTCCTTCCTTGGCGAGACCGAGGACCGTCGCACTGGCTACCGCATCGGCTTGACTTTCGAGCCAAGCCAGCGAGGACGCCGGCCATTTCCACCTGGTCATTAAATCCGGCCAGGAAGCCAAAAGAAACGCTCTTCCGATTAAGGCCGGATTAAGCGGGTTAAACCCTAAGCCGCCAAAGACCTGTTTGCCAATGGCAATCGCAAACGCGGCGCCCAAGACCGGCAGAAGGAGAGGAACTGTCGGCGGCAACGTTAAGGCCAGTAACAATCCGGTCACGGCCGCGCTCCCGTCTTTCACCGTCACCGGCCGTTTCAGCAGTATTTCGACCGCGGCCTCCGTCAGCACCGCGGAGAGAACCGAACAAAGAATCACCAGGAGGGACCACCCGCCAAAAAAGATTACCCCGGCGAAGGCGGCCGGCAGGAGGGCGATGACCACCATCCACATAATCCGCTCCGTGGTCAACCCAGTTCGAATATGAGGCGAAGCCGAGACAACAACTTCAGTTTCTAACAACAGCACAACCCCCTATCCATTTTTCCGCGAAGCCATGATTTTCCGCTTCGCGTCCTTAATTAACTGGAGAAGCGGCCGCCTGCTCGGGCAGACATAAGCGCAGGAACCGCATTCCCGGCAGTCTAAGATCCCGTATTTTTCGACCTCCGGCAACCGGTCGTATTCTGCATATAGGCCAAAAATGTTGGGCAAGGCATTATATGGACAGGCGTCAACACATTTGCCGCAACGGATGCAGGGCCCGTAATCCGGTTTATCGACTTCGGCCCTGGTTTGGACGACGATTCCGGAGGTTCCTTTCATGATCGGCAGATCCAACCGGTACTGGGCCGGTCCGGTCATCGGGCCGCCCAGAATAATGCGGCCGGGGGGTTCCGTGAAACCGCCGCAATAGTTAATCACGTCTTCCACCAAAGTTCCGAGTCTAACCTCTAAATTCTTCGGGTTTTTGATCCCCGCCCCGGTGACCGTAATCAGCCGGGAAATGAGCGGTTTCCCTGTCCGCAGGTACTCCCCGAACGCCGCCGCCGTCGCCACATTATTCACAACGGCGCCCACTTCAATCGGCAATGCCCCGGCCGGAACGACCCGCCCGGTCGCCGCATAAATCAACATCCGCTCTTCGCCCTGCGGGTATTTGACCTTTAAGGGCAGAATCTCAACCGGCAGTCCGGACGCCGCCTTTTCCAAAGCGGCAACCGCATCCGGCTTATTGGCCTCCACCCCAATGAGCCCTTTGCTCACCTGCGCCGCCTTGAGCATGCCCATCAGGCCTAGAATGATATCGTCAGCCCGCTCAACCATCAAACGGTGGTCACAGGTCAGATACGGCTCGCATTCGGCGCCGTTTAAGAGGACATACTCGATCTTTTTCCCCGGCGGTGGATCATACTTGACATGCGTCGGAAAGGCCGCGCCGCCCATCCCCGCCAGACCGGCTTCTTTCATTAATTCGATCAACTGCCCGGCGGAGAGTTCTTCCAACCGGGGAGGAGCTTGCCATGCCGGGACGTCCGGTTCAGCGCTGTCACCCTCGATCACAATCGCCGGGACCAAAGCGCCGGAGACATGCGGGCGGGGTTCAATCGCCACCACTTTCCCGGAGATGCTCGCATGCAAAGGAAGGGAAACTTTCCCGTTGGCTTCGGCAATCTTCTGCCCCGTCACCACCGCATCCCCCACCTTTACGATCGGTTCCGCCGGTGCGCCGATGTGCTGGCGGAGCGGCAAGACAACTTGCCGGGGTAAAGGCAGAACCTCAACCGGCAAGGAAGCGGTCCGCTCTTTATACCCAGGGGGGTGGATCCCCTTTTTAAAGGTTCTTAAACGCATCAGATCACTCCTTCAACACAATACTGTTACGTATTTCTTCAGGTTC
>JAKOVI010000008.1 GCA_029782135.1 Bacillota bacterium | reverse complement strand
ACAATCACGCGGAGGGCTTCACGGTTTTGGCAAGGACCCGGAACCGGTCTTTGGAGCTGGACAAGCGGTCAGACGGTTTGTATTTCCGGGCGGAATTGCAACCGGAGATCCAGGCCCATCGTGACCTTTTCACGGCGGTGAAAGCCGGGCTAATCGATAAGATGAGCTTTGGCTTCAGGGTGGCAGAAGACGGCGACGAATACGACCGGACGACACACACACGGCGCATTAAGAACATCTCGCGAATCTATGACCTGTCACTGGTTGACTTCCCGGCGTATAACCAAACGTTCGTCGAAGCTAGAAGCAGACTTGAGCGGTTTGCAGGGGAAGACCAGTTGCGGAAACTCCTTGAGGTAAAATTAAACATTACGAAAGTGAGGTTAAGTTTATGAACATCTTTCAATATATGACCAAAGACGAAATCCGGAACCGGATTAATGAGCTGGAGGCCGAAATTAAAACATGTTCTGGGACACGGCTGGCGGAGATCGAACGGGAGATCAGAGCGGCCAATGAGGCCTTAAACACCGGCAATTACCGGCTGGACGACGACGACAAAGGCGTTGAAAAACGTTCCACAAGCCCAATCGGGCACACTCAGATCCTGGCGGCTTACGGCTTGGCGACCGGGCAAGTGGCCCTCGAAGGGAGAGATCTACAGGAGAAAAATGAACAGCGCGGCGCCGATCTTTGTGCCGGTCGGGCGGTTGAATTCGGGTTGGATGAGCTGCAACTTCGGGCTTTGACGGTCGCTAGCGGTAACCTGGTAGCGCCGACCGTGACCTCTCCGGTAGTTGGCGAGGGTTTCAATGAAGTCAGTTCCCTGGTCGACCTAGTCAATGCGCCGGTCTACCCCGGTGCGGAAAGTTATAAAAAAGGCTTCATTGTCGGCTACGGAGAAGGCGGCTACACCGGGGAAACCGAAGAAGCCAAGGATGCCGAACCCGTGTTCGATTATGTATCGACCGGTAAATACCGGATCACCGCATATGCCGAAATTTCTAGCGCGGCAGCGAATCTGGATAATCCGAACTATCAAAACGAGGTTCTGAAGGCCATTCGGATTGCCCTCCGGAAGAAGCTAGCGCGGCAGATTTTAATCGGTCGAGGCCCGGCGAACGAGGAACTCACCGGCATTTTTTGCGCGGCAGGAAACGTGATCCCGGCTGATTCTGACCTGGAACTGGCCCACATAGACGAGAACACCTTAGACCAACTGGTCTTTGGTTACGGCGGCGACGAAGGCATTGAAGGTGGCACGTGGTTGATTCTGAATAAGAAAGACTTGGCAGCCTTCGCACAGATTCGCAGCACGGATGGCAAGAAGCTTTACCGAATTACTATTGACCCGAACGGAAACACCGGGACAATCAGTAGCGATGAAAGTTTTGCCGTGCGGTTCGTGATTAATAGCGCTTGCCCGTCCTTGGCGGATGCAGAACCTGGCCAGTACTGCATGGCGTACGGGAAGCCGTTAGGTTACGAGATGCCGTTGTTCTCTCCACTGGTGGTCGAAAGATCCACCGATTATAAGTTCAGACAAGGTATGGTTGCTTTTCGGGGAGAAGTGTTTGTTGGTGGAACGCCGGCGGCTTTCAAGGTATTTAAAAGAGTTAAGAAGGCCACCGGAGTGTGATAACAAAGCGATGAGGGAGAGGGGGCTTGTCTCCCTCTCCTCTTGCTAATAAGGGGGGATAAGAGTATGAAGATCACAATCACGCCGCAGCGGCGGTTAAAGGATAACGGAGTGACGCGGGAAATTGGCGTAAGATTGACTATGGTATTGGAAAGCGAGACTAAAGCTGACAAGGAGGAGCTGGCCCAGATCTGGGAGAACTTGGAGGCCAATGATTCGGTTGAAGCGCTGTTAGATCTGATTGCGAAGATGAATGGAAGGAAAAGGTAATCCCCCCCGGTCTAT
>JAKOVI010000006.1 GCA_029782135.1 Bacillota bacterium | reverse complement strand
GGCGGCGTTTACGGCGACGGCCACTGAGGAAGTGCAAGACGATATCCTCAAATTACTGGGGCTGAATGACCCGAACATCTACATCACCGGTTTTGACCGGAGCAACCTGTATTTTGCGGTCTATCGCCAGGTTGATAAGCGGGCTTTCCTCTTAAACCAGATCCGGAAAAACCCGAACGAAGCCGGGATTATTTATGCCGCGACGCGCAAAGAGGTGGAGAAGCTCTATGGTTTCTTGGAAAAGCAGGGACTGGCCGTCGCGAAGTATCATGCCGGCTTAAGCGACCGGGAACGGAAGGCTTTTCAGGATGATTTTTTACACGATAATCGCCAGATCATGGTGGCAACCAACGCCTTCGGGATGGGGATTGACAAATCAAACATCCGTTACGTACTCCACTATAACCTGCCGAAGAACTTGGAGGCCTATTACCAGGAGGCCGGCCGGGCCGGCCGGGATGGCGAGCCGAGCGAATGTATCCTTTTGTATAGTCCCCAGGATGTCTTGGTCCAAAAGTACCTGATCGAGCAGACGGTTTATGCCCCGGCGCGGAAGAAAAATGAACTGGACAAGTTACAAACGATGATTGATTATGCCCATACCTCCCGTTGTCTCCGCCAGTTTATCCTGGAGTACTTCGGCGAGGAGGAGATCCCGGAGCGGTGCGGCAATTGCAGCAACTGCCTTGAGCAAGCGGAGGTCGATCTGACAGAAGAGGCGCAGAAGATCTTCTCCTGTCTCGTCCGGATGCAGGGGGCATACGGGGTGAATCTGCTGGCTGCTGTCCTAAAAGGAGCAAACAACAAACGCCTCCGGAGTTTGGGTTTTGACCGTCTTTCCACTTACGGGGTGATGAAGGACTATCCGCTTACGGAGATCAAGGACCTCATTAACCAGTTGATTGCGGAAGATTATTTAACCCTGACCGGTTCCCGTTACCCAGTGGTCAAACTCCGCCCCAAAGCCATCCAGGTCCTTAAAGAGCACCGGACGGTGCGCGGAAAGCGAAAGAAGGAAATGGCGGCGGAGGTCCCGGATGCCGGGCCGCTCTTTGACCGCTTAAAAAGTTTGCGCAAAGCAATTGCCGAAGAGGAAAAGGTCCCGCCCTATATTATTTTTTCCGACAGCACGCTCCGGGAGATGGCACGACGCCGCCCGGGATGCGCCGAAGAATTGCTCCAGGTGAAGGGGGTCGGCCAGCAGAAACTGGCCAAGTACGGCACCCGCTTCCTGGCGGTCATCAAAAACTATTTGGCGGAGGAAAAAGATTAAGGGTCGCCTTGACTTGTAACCGGAAACAACATTTAAAGCTGCCTTTTAGGGGCAGCTTTTAAGATCTCGTAACAAATATTATTTACGGATCTTGCGGTTTTGTATTATAATAGTCTTTATATAGAAAGGAGGAGAAATGATGGGGGAAGAGATTAAACAGATTGCGGCGCGGATCCGGGAGATCCGGGAGATCGCCGGTCTGACACCGGAAGCGTTAGCCCAGGAACTCGGGGTTGCCCTGGATTTATACCAAAGTTATGAGGAAGGAACCGAAGATATCCCGGTCGGTTTTCTCTACAAGTTTGCGCAAAAATTCCAACTCGAGTTGAGCTCCTTAATTACCGGGGAGGAGCCACGCCTGCGCAGTTATGCTTTGACACGGAAAGGACGGGGTGTCTTTGTTGAAAGACGAAAAGCTTATAAATACCAGAGCCTGGCCTTTAATTTTATGAATAAAAAAGCGGAGCCCTTCTTGGTGACTGTTGACCCGGACCCGGAAGACCGTCCGGTGGAGCTCAATACCCATCCCGGTCAAGAGTTTAATTACTTGCTCTCCGGGACAATGAAGATCTTGATTGACGGGTATGAGATCGTCCTTTACCCGGGAGATGCCATCTATTTCGACTCCGGGATCGAGCATGGAATGAAGGCATTAAACGGTGAGCCGGCCCAGTTTTTGGCGGTTATTATTGGATAAATAATGAAGGCAGGAAACGTTTGGAACGGGTAAGACCGTAACTCGGGGATGTAACTTTTCAGCACAAACGGAAGATCTGATCAGCTTTGAGTAAAGCAATATCAGGTAAAATTCTTATAAACTCTGATTAATAACCCAAAAACTGATGATCGAAAGCGGAAGTCAGGATCAGTGCAGTTAATGGAGAGAGGTTGGGTGCTAAATGTTAAAAAAGTTTGTCGAGGGCGATTTCCATTCGTATGAAGAGTTTGTCCGTAATTTTAAGATCAATATCCCTCCCCAATTTAACTTTGCTTATGATGTAGTCGACAAAATAGCGGAGGAGACCCCGGACCGGGTAGCCTTGGTCTGGTGCGATGAGCACGGGGGGCACCGGATTATTCGTTTCTCCGAGATGAAGGAGTATAGTGACCGGGTGGCCAGCTTTCTCAGAAAAGCCGGGATCAGGAAAGGCGATGCCGTCATGTTGATCCTGAAGCGCCGCTTCGAGTTTTGGTATGCCCTCCTGGGCCTCCATAAAGTGGGCGCAATTGCGGTGCCGGCAACGCACCTTTTAACAGCGTCTGATCTCGTTTATCGTAACAATGCGGCCTCGGTGAAGATGGTGATTGCCGTTGCGGATCCGAATGTGATCGCGCATGTGGAAGCGGCTGCGCAAAATTCGCCAACCCTGCAGATAAAAATGCTGGTCAACGGGGAACGGGACGGCTGGTTGAGTTTTGAACGTGAGTTGGAAACAGCGCCACCTTTTGACCGCGCTTTTTGCGAGCCGGTGGCAAATGATGATATTTCCTTGTTATATTTTACTTCTGGGACGACCGGGCACCCGAAGATGGTGGCGCATGATTTTGTTTATCCCTTAGGGCACATCGTAACCGCCAAATACTGGCAATGTGTCCAGGAAGGCGGACTGCACCTCACGGTAGCCGAAACGGGCTGGGCGAAAGCCGTTTGGGGCAAGATCTATGGACAATGGCTGGCTGGAAGTGCGGTTTTTGTTTATGACTTTGACCGGTTTAATGCCCAGGAGCTTTTAAAGGTGATCGAGAAGTACAAAGTGACGACTTTTTGTGCGCCGCCGACTGTTTACCGGTATTTGATTAAAGAGGACTTAACGAAGTATAACTTGGAAAACTTAAAATACTGTGTCGTGGCCGGGGAACCGCTTAATCCGGAGGTCTACAACCAGTTCCTCAAGATGACCGGGATTAAACTCTACGAAGGTTACGGCCAGACTGAATTGACCGTAACGATTGGAACCTTCCCGTGGATGGAACCAAAACCGGGTTCGATGGGAAAACCCGCACCCGGGTATGAGGTTGAGATCATCGATGAGAATGGCGAGCGTTGCGAGGTCGGTGAAGTGGGCGAGATCGTGATCCGGACCGACCGGCAAAAACCGGTGGGGATCTTTAAAGGCTACTATCGCGATCCGGAGAAGACCGCCGAGGTATGGCATGACGGTTTCTACCATACCGGGGATACGGCCTGGCGCGACGAAGACGGTTACTACTGGTTTGTGGGGCGCGTCGATGATGTCATTAAGAGTTCCGGTTACCGGATTGGCCCCTTTGAAGTGGAGAGCGCTTTGCTTGAACATCCGGCGGTGCTTGAATGTGCGGTCACCGGCGTGCCGGATCCCGACCGCGGGCAAGTCGTCAAGGCGACCGTGGTGTTAACCGCGGGTTATACCCCCAGTCCGGAGCTTGCCAAGGAACTGCAGGAACATGTCAAGAAGGTTACCGCTCCCTATAAATATCCGCGGGTGGTGGAGTTTGTGACGGAGCTGCCGAAGACGATCAGCGGAAAGATCCGGCGGGTGGAGATCCGGGAGCGAAGCAAGGCGGAACAGAGTGAATAATATATTAACAATTGATAAAATTTCTCTTGTTTTTCCTTTTTGTTATTGAAGGATAAAAAATTCTCCTTTACAATTAGTGATAAGAGACTGAAGAACGGTCCGTTTTGCACGGACCGTTCTTCCTGGAACACAATCCCAAAAAAAGAAGGAGGTATACTTTAAGTGGCTGTTAAAGTTGGAATTAATGGATTTGGGCGGATTGGGAGGCTTGTTTTCCGGGCGGCAGTGAATAATCCGGGAGTGGAGATTGTCGGGATCAACGATCCATTCATCGATCTTGACTACATGGCCTATATGTTAAAATATGATACGGTACATGGCCGTTTTAAAGGTGAAGTTGAAATCAAAGACGGGAAACTGGTCGTCAACGGAAAAGCAATTAGTGTCTTTGCCTGCATGAATCCGGAAGAGATCCCCTGGAGTTCTTGTGGCGCTGAATATATCGTCGAATCCACCGGCGTCTTTACAACCACCGAAAAAGCAGCGAAGCATTTCGAAGGCGGCGCCAAAAAAGTCGTGATCAGTGCTCCTTCCAAAGATGCCCCGATGTTTGTGATGGGGGTTAACCATGAAACATATAGCCCGGAGATGAATGTTGTCTCGAATGCTTCCTGTACAACGAACTGTTTAGCCCCCTTGGCGAAAGTTGTCCATGATAACTTCGGGATCATCGAAGGTTTAATGACCACAGTGCATGCCACCACTGCGACCCAGAAAACCGTCGACGGCCCCTCCAAGAAAGACTGGCGTGGCGGCCGGGCGGCGGCGGCGAATATCATTCCTTCTTCCACCGGTGCGGCGAAAGCGGTCGGGAAAGTCATTCCGGAATTGAACGGAAAACTGACAGGGATGGCGTTCCGGGTCCCGACGATTGATGTTTCAGTGGTCGATTTAACTTGCCGTTTGGCGAAACCTGCTACTTACGAAGAGATCGTAGCTGCGGTGAAGAAAGCGGCCGAGAACGAGCTGAAGGGGATCTTAACCTACACCGAAGATGACGTAGTCTCTTCCGACTTTATCGGCGATCCGCACACCTGCATTTTCGATATCAAAGCCGGGATTGCGTTGAATGACACCTTTGTCAAACTCGTTGCCTGGTACGATAACGAGTGGGGTTATTCCAACAAGGTTCTCGACCTGATCCAACACATGGCGAAAGTTGATAAAGGTTCTTGCTCCGGCTGCAGCTGCGGCTGCTAAGCCAAATAGATAACTCCAAAGAAAAGACCGGTTATCCGGTCTTTTTCTTTTGTCCTTTTTGCGCGGGACGCCATCGGCGAAGAGGATTACGGTACCTGTGGTGGTCATGGTTGAGGATAAAAAGGGCAATTGAAGAAGACTAAGTGAAAAGTGTGGTACGAAAGAGGGCAAAAAAAGTAGAAGATCCGCGAAGAGAGCAAGAAATGGTGAAGACATTCAACTGATGTTTCGCTATAATGATCTTGTTATGCTGAGAGTAGTAGCCGGAAACAAGGTTTAGACAATCTACTAGTGAATGGAGGGTTAAATGATGACGCAAAAAAAGCGGTATGCACAGGTTGGGATTGGAGGTCGGGCCCGTTTTTTCTATGAAGCGATCGCCGGACAGTTTGGCGACACTTCTCAATTGGTAGCTTTCTGTGATGTTAACCAAACCCGGATGAATTATGCGAACAAAATTTTACAAGAAAAATACAATTATCCCCGGGTACCGACCTATAAACATACCGAGTTCGAGGAGATGATTAAGAAGGAAAAACCTGATATCGTCCTCGTGACCTCGGTCGACCGGACTCATCATCATTATATTATTAAAGCGATGGAACTCGGTTGTGATGTGATTACCGAAAAACCGATGACCGTTGATGAGGTCAAAGCACAGGCGATTTTGGATGCCGTAAAACGGACCGGGCGGAAACTCCGCGTGACCTTTAACTACCGTTATGCGCCGCACAACACGAAAATCCGGGAGTTGCTGGCCGCCGGGACGATCGGCGAGGTCTTTTCGGTCCATTTCGAATGGTTGCTCAACACGGAACACGGGGCCGATTATTTCCGCCGTTGGCACCGGGACAAGCGGAACAGTGGCGGGCTGCTGGTGCATAAAGCAACCCACCATTTTGACCTGGTGAATTTCTGGCTGCAAACCCAGCCGGATCTTGTTTTTGCCCAGGGTGACCTGCGGTTCTATGGGCGGGAGAATGCGGAAAACCGGGGCGAAACCAAATTCTACGCCCGGGCCTACGGCAGTGAAAACGCGAAAGATGATCCCTTTGCGTTACATCTGGAGAAGCATGAACAGTTGAAAGCAATGTACCTGGATGCGGAGCATGAAGACGGCTATTACCGGGATCAGAGCGTTTTTGGGGACGGGATCAGTATTGAAGATACGATGGGGGTCCTGGTCAGGTATAAGAACAAGGCGATCTTGACCTATTCGCTCAACGCCTATCTACCGTGGGAAGGCTTCCGGGTTGCCTTTAACGGCAGTAAAGGGCGGATCCAGGTTACGGTGGTTGAGCGCTCTTATGTGAACGCCGGCGGGCATGTCGGGCTTGAAGGGGCGGTCCAGAAGAAGAAGATTGAAGTCTTCCCGATGTTCGGTGAGGCGTACGAAGTGCCGATCATCGAAGCGGCCGGGGGGCATGGCGGGGGCGACCCGGTTCTCCTCAACGACCTTTTTGGCACGCCGGAGCCGGATCCGTTCAACCGGGCGGCTTCGCACATTGACGGTGCGATGTCGATCCTGACGGGAATTGCCGCCAATAAATCGATCGCGACGGGGATGCCGGTAAAGATTGATACGCTGGTTAAGTTTTAAGTGGTTGCTCAACCCACTTTCAACCTCCGCCTTGCTAAGAATACTTTACCAAGAAATTCAAGTCACGGTGGAACACCATTCAGCCCCTGCTAGGTAAAGTTGTACAAAGACTGATATTCATCATGATTGTATAGCGACTAGTATCGAGTAGCAAGCCGTATTTTTTTGGTGAAATTATCTAGTCTAATTGACAAAAAAAAGAGGCTGGCCTGGTAAGCAGGTCAGCCTTTCTTGTTACTGTAATTCCCTGGCTTCGAAGGTTTCCTGGTGCGCAAATGAAGGAGTAAATTCAGTAAGTTTTCGCTTATACGCCAGTTCCACGCCGGTGATGTCGGCGGCGTAGGGGGTGAGGGGCGCAGAGATCGTCGCGGTCGACGGCTGACAGGGAGTCTTTTCCTAAAGCAACCGCCCCTAAAGCCATCTCAGCGACGCAGGATTGCAGGTAATTGGTGAGGCTCGCCGCGGCCCGGTTGATATCGAGCTCCGTTTTGAGGCGGCCGCTGTAGAGGGCCAACTGGGTAGGTGGTTCGAGGGGGGCGGTCTCCACCATCTGGGTATGGATCATCGCCATGACGGCCGCCGTGCCGATGTAAACGGCATCCGCACCTAGGGCCATCGCTTTCAAAAAGTGCCCGGGGGAGAAGAGCCCGCCGGCGGCAATGAGGGAGACCTCATCCTTCGCTCCTTTTTCCTCCAGAAAATCGGCGGCGCGGACCAGCGCATGCATCGTCGGCAGGCCGAAATCATCTTCAAGCAGCGGTTGGCCGGCATGGGTGCCTGCTTCCGCACCATCGACGACGATGACATCGATCCCGGCCTCAAGGGCGATTTCGATCTCTTTTTCGATGTAATGACTGGCGGCAAATTTGTACGCAATTGGTACCCCGCCGGTCTCCTCTTTCAACCGGGCGACCAGACGCTTTAGATCAGCAGGCGATTCAACACCCCGTAGTCTGGAGTCGATCACCATATCCTCCCCTTCTTCCAGGCCAAAGATCTCCCGGAACTCTTCATCAATCTGCTCGGCTTTGGTCGTTTGCGGGGTGGAAGCTTGGGCGCCCTGCCCCAACTGGATTTCGATCATATCGGCGAGGGCGTAGAATTCCGTCTTATTGCCGTGCGGCCATAAACCCCGGTGGTACTGGTAGATATATTTGTTGGCGTATTCGCGTTCTTCCGGGATATAGGCTCCTTCGCCGGTATTGGTCGCTGTGCCGGCTTGGGTGGAAGCTTTGGCCAGCGCGATCCGGGCCTGCTTGCTCAAAGCTCCGCCGTAGGACATACCGGTGAGCAGAATGGGAATTTTCAGCTCTAAAGGCCGTTTAGCTTTTGGCCCCAGGGTCACCCTGGTATCGACATCCTTTTGGTCTTTGGTCGGCAGCCGGACTAAATGGACCGGGTTAAACATCAGTTCCTGCCAGGGTGAATAATGATAGACGGTGCCGAAGGGGCGACCGAGCGGTTTGCCGGATTCGGCACGGAGGACAATCTCCACCAGTTGGAGCGGGGTGACCTTCATGGTCGTGGAGACCAGTTCCCAGAGGTTCTCAACATAAGGGTCACGCAGTAAACGGAGGAGCAGGGTGTCAATGACCTGATCCAATGCCTTGCGGCCGACGTTTTCCATTAAACCCATGCGGATAAACTCCTTTCCATGCTTGCTTGTTCCTTCTCCTGCTTGTCGATCCGGCCGGGAAAGACGGGGGCGGCCGTTTCAATCTCGACAATGGACGGTTGTTGGTTGGCGAACGCTTCGCGTAAAGTTGCTTCGAGGTGGCCGGAAGATTCAACTTTATAACCTAGACCGCCGCAGAGACGGGCAAACCCGGCAAAATCCGGCACCGTTATCCTGGTCACTTCGTAATCCAACCCCATCAGTTCCATTTGTCCCTTTTCCATCCCGAGATAGTGGTTCTTCAGGACCAGGACCTTGACCGGCAGTTTTTCCCGGACAGCGGTCGTAAAGTCAGCCAAGCTTTGGGCGAAGCCGCCGTCGCCGATCAGGGCGACCACTTGCCGGCTGGGGAAAGCCAGCTGGGCGCTGAGCGCGGCGGGCAGGGCAAAGCCCATTGAGCGCCAGTTTCCTGAGACCAGGACCTGTTGGCTGGCGCCGGCAAAGAGGCGGTTAAACCAGACAGCGTGGTCGCCGACGTCTAAACAGATGATGGCGTCAGGGGCGATCACCTTTTCGACGGCTTTGATCACTAGTCCAGGGGGGATCGGGGAACCGGCGCCGGTCCACTCCGGTTCAATCTTCTTCAGCCAGGCGGTCTTCAGCTCTTGGAGACGGTTGCGCCAGGCGGGTTTATCTTTAACCGCCAGTCCATCGCGGAAGCGGGGAAGGAGCACCCCCAGATCACCAACCACTCCGAAATTGACCGGAATTTGTCCACCGATGTTTTCCGGGACCGCATCCACCTGGATAATCTTCAGCTGATCGGGGAGATATAACTCCGGCCACCAAGTGGCGCCGGCGATCAGTAAGAGATCGGCCTCCGCGAGCATCTTGGTGACTGCCTCGCTGCCCCCTTCACCTAAGCCCCCCAAGACCAAAGGATGATCACCCGGGACCGCGCCTTTCGCCGGCATTGTAAGGGCGATCCCGCTTTGCCACTTCTCGGCCAGTTCGAGCAGGAGCGGGCCGTGCCGGCTGATGCCCCGTCCGGCTAAAATGGCGGGTCTTTCTGCTTCATTCAGAAAGGAGAGCGCCTGCTCGATCACCCCGGCCGGCGATTGCGGCAGGGTCTGCAGGTAGGGTTCGGGCAGCCGGACCGGCTGCTCTACGGTTTGGTACCATACATCTTTCGTGAAGGCGACATGCATCGGCTGACCTTGGGCAATGGCCGAACGCAGCGCCTTCACCATCTGATCGTTACAGGCTTCAGCGGTGGTAACCAGCCCGGAACAACCGACAACGGTGGCAAGGAGTAAGTTTTGGTCCAGGGACTGCTTATGCTTGGTTCCGAGATTATAACTTTCGACCTGGCCGGTGATCGCCAGCACCGGTGCCCGGTCCTTTTTGGCATCGAGCAACCCGTTGACGAGATTCGCGACCCCCGGTCCGCTGGTCGCCAGACAGACGCCTAAAGTTCCTTGCAGTTTGGCTTGGGCCGAAGCCATAAAGGCGGCGGTTGCTTCGTGATTAACACCAATAAAACGGAGGGTGGGGTGGCGGTTGACGGCCTCCAGGAAGGGCAGGATCGCATCGCCCGGCACACCGTACAGATATTTGACTCCCCACACCGCCAGTTGTTCAGCGACCCATTCCGCGACTGTCATAGGGGGCATTAATCTCACCACTTCTTTCTTTTCTTATGCTTCTTCACCCAGATGGGCGATGAATAACCAACGCAATGCGCTTTCTACCAGTTGTTAAGGATTTAATACTCTTGTTAGCTGCGGCAAGCAGTTGGATAAAGTGCAATTCATGATCGCTCTTTTAGCTTACCGTCACAGATTTTGTCTGAAGCGGCTTGGGTTTTCACAGCTTTTTCAGGATTCAATCCAGATGGCATGCGCGATCGCGGGGATGTTCTCCCCTTGCTGGTAGGTGGTTGGGCTGTGTAAAGAGCCGGTGGCAACGAGCAGCACCCGGCTAAGCTCTTTTTTCATGAACCGGCGGTAGATATGCCCGAAAGTGACAACGGCCGAACAGGCGCAACCACTCCCTCCGGCATGCACATCCTGTTTTTCGCGATCGTAGATCATTAACCCGCAATCCATGAAGTTATCACCGAGGTTGAACCCTTGCTCGCTTAATTCCTGCCGGCAGAGCTCCAGGCCGATCTGGCCTAAATCCCCGGTCAGAATGAGATCGAACGAATTTGGGTCCCACCCGGTGTCTTGGAAAAAACAGATGATCGTGTCGGCGGCGGCCGGGGCCATTGCGGCCCCCATATTCAAGGGGTCTGTCGAGCCTAAATCCAGGACTTTCCCAAAGGTAACAGCGGTGATTCTGGGCCCTTCGCCGGTCGTGCTGAGGAGCGCCGCCCCGGCGCCGGTGACGGTCCATTGCTGGTAAGCACGGCGCTGCCCCCCATATTCAGTGGGATACCGGTATTGGCGTTCGGCCGCCAGGTTATGGCTGGAGGTGGCGGTTAAGACGGTCTCGGCAAAGCCCCCGTCCAGCAACAAAGCCCCGATGCCCAAGCCTAGCGCCGCGGTTGAACAGGCGCCGTACAGGCCGAGAAAAGGAATCCCGAGTTCGAGGGCGCTGAAACTGGCGGAGACGATCTGGTTGAGGAGGTCACCGGCGAGAAAAAGATCGACTTGTGTTGAGGAAAAACCGGCATGGTCCAAAGCCAAGCGACAAGCTTTGATTAAAATCGAACGTTCGGCTTTTTCGAAGGAACTCTGTCCGTCGCGGATATCGGTTAAGACTTCGTCAAAATCTTCAGCCAGCGGACCGCAGCCTTCAAAGGGACCAACAACCGTCCCCGTACTGATGATCACCGGGGGATTGGTCAAAAGATAAGTTTGTTTCCCTGTTTTTTTCCCCATCGTCTCTCCTCAAAAGGCTAAAGTGTCCCTGCGCTCTACTGGAAAATCGCATACAACAGGCCAATAATAAAAGCGGTGACTACACCAAAGGTGATGACCGGCCCGGCGAGGAGAAACATCTTGGCGCTTACCCCGTAAATTAAACCCTCTTCCCGGAACTCCAAGGCCGAGGCGACGACGGAATTGGCAAAACCGGTGACCGGTACGGCCAGCCCGGCGCCGGCGTACTTTGCCAGTTTATCGAAGACGCCCAGCCCGGTGAGGAGCGCACCGAGAAAAATCATCGTCGCGACCGCTGGGTTACTGGCTTCTTCCGGGGGAAGGTTTAGGATCCAGCTATAAAGATCAATCAAGACCTGGCCCAAGACACAGACTAATCCGCCGGAGATAAAAGCCAAGAAGGTATGGCGCAGGTAGTGGGGTCTTGGTTCGACTTGCCTGACTTTGGCTTGGTACTTGCGCTGGGCTGGGGTTAGCTTTTTCTTTGCCATGGTCTGTTCCCTCTTTATCCGAGAAGTCTATCCTGAGGAAAAAAGTTGTGACGCCCAAGGGAAGCGCCGGTCATAACGCTCACCAATAAGCTTTTCCATGATGGTTGGTTTTATTCTCTGCTTTGGCATAACCTACGAAGGGAGTAATTTGGGGGGGAGACTTACCGATGGCCAGGATCATTGAGGCCTATGTCGGGGAGTATGCCAGTGGGAAAAGTGAAAACGCGGTGAACAGGAGTCTCCAACTGAAACGGCTGGGACGAAAGGTTAGGCTGGTCGATTTCGATCTGGTGGAACCATTTTTCACCTTGCGTCCGTTGAAAAAGTTTCTGGAAAAGAGCGGAGTGGATGTGATCGGTTGGGAAACCGCAGAAACCTTTGGCCTGGGGGAAGCGGCCATTCCTTTGCGGGCGGAGATGATTACCGCGTGCGATTTTGCCGGCGATGTGATTATTGACGTGGGATACGGGGTGGACGGCCGTAACATACTAAACTTAATTGGTGGGCGGTGGCGGAGAGAACAAGATGCGAAATTACATTTATATATGGTGATCAATACCACCAGGCCCTTAACGGCAACGGTGCCCCTCATCCGCCAATCAATTGCGGAATTTGGCGCCGTTGACGGGTTAATCAACAATACGCACTTGGGAGATAAAACCACCGTCGCTCTGATCCAAAAGGGAGCGGAGATGGTGACGGCTGCTGCCAAAGAAGTGGGCCTTCCCGTCGTCGCGACCACAGCGCTGCGCCATCTGGCGCGGGAGATCGGCGAGCGGGACTGTATGGGGAATGTGGTTTGGCCGCTCGACCGTTATCTCAAGGACGCCATCTGGTAGCCATCTTTAAAAGAAGGACGGGTATGCGGAGGGTTATGTGGTTTAAAGCAACGGACGGGTGGGCGCAAGGGTGCGTTTTATCACAGCGGATAAGCGCGCCAAAGATTGGGTGGTTTAGAAGAACAGACAGGAGAGCGGAAGCCGTGAGGCTTAAACCAACGGCACAAGCCGAAAAGCAAGTGGGGTGAGGAGCATTACGGGCGAACTGGTGAGTAAGGAGTATAAAGAACTGCTCGGTCAGGAGAGACAGATGTTTATGACCGGAAATGAGGTAATCGCCTGGGCGGCACTGGCGGCTGATGCTGATTTCATGTATGGCTACCCGATTACGCCCCAGAACGAAATCATGCACTATTGGTCAAGGCTGGCCCCGCACTTCGGCCGGGGGTTTCTCCAGACCGAAGATGAACTCTCTGCCGGCTTTACGATGCTGGGCGGGGTGCTGGTCGGGAAGAAATGTTTCACCGCGACGGCCGGACCAGGTAACATTTTGATGCAAGAGCCGGTTGCGATGGCGGAGATGATGAGGCTCCCCGGGGTTTGGGTAATCCAGCAGCGGGGTGGGCCGTCAACCGCGACGGTCATCTATTCCCAACAGGAATTGAGGCTGACCACGACCGGCGGTAACGGCGAAGGACTGCGGATTGTCTATTCGACCTCTTCCCACCAGGAGTTGTTTGAGTACACGCTGAAGGCCTTCAACGTCGCCTGGAAGTACCGTTTTCCCACTTTTGTCCTTGGTGACGGCTACCAAGCAAAAATGCGGGAGACGGTTACGCTTTTCCGGCCGGAGAAGCGGGGTTGGGAGATGATTCCGGCCGAACCGATCCTGCGCGGACCGGGCGTTCCGTGCATCGAGCGGGATCCGGTTCATCTCCGGAACACTTTTAATATTGAAGAAGAACTGTACGAGACCCTAATGAAGCATGTCGAGGATTATGAACGGCTGACGCCGGAAGTGGTGGAATGGGAAGCGAAGGTGCGGGCTGATGATACGCTTTTGCTGGTAGCGCACGGGATTGTCGGACGGGCGGCGAAGGACGCGGCGGAACGCTTGCAGCGGGATGGGTGGCCGGTGGGGTACTTCCGGCCGGTGACCGTCCGGCCGTTTCCGGGAGAAGCTTTACGGAAGATTGCCGCGGCCAACCCGGAACTCCGCCTTTTGGTGGTGGAGTCGGCCTACGGACAGTTGCTGTCGATCGTGAAAGCGGAACTGTATGGTTATGCCAACCCGTTGGAAACACTGTTGCGACCGGGGGTCGGGGTAACGACGGAAGAGATTGAAGAGACGGTCCGGCGCCTCGAAAAGAGGGAGGGGTAGGATGTCAGCAGAGGACCTGAGTGTACACCGGGGAATACTGGAAAACTTAAACATGCCGGTCTCGTGGCGTAAAGAGACCAAACCGCACCGTTTCTGTCCGGGCTGCGGCCATGGCATCGCCCTCAAAGCTTTAGGGGAGGCCGTCGATGAACTGGGGATTCTCGACCGGGTTCTCTACGGCTGCGATATCGGCTGTTCCTTACTGAGCTGGGATTTTTTTAATTTTGACAGTGTGCAAACCCACCATGGCCGTACGATCCCTGTGATTGTGGGGGCAAAGCGGGCGCGCCCGGACGTGATCGGCATTGCCTATATGGGCGACGGTGGCGGATATGCGATCGGCGCCCAGCATCTGGTCAGTGCGGCGATGCGGGGGGACCGAATCACGGCGATTCTTGCCAACAATACCTTGTATGCCATGACCGGCGGCCAAATGGCGCCGACAACCTTGCCGGGGCAAAAGACCGCGACAACGCCCTACGGCCGTGAACCCCAGAAGAGCGGCGCCCCCCTGCACGGCCCGGAACTGGTGGCGGCGATTGCCCCACCAGGCTCCTATATCGCCAGAGGTTCGGTCGGAAATTATAACCAATTAAAGCAGTATCTCAAAAAAGCCCTTGAGAACCAGTTGACCGGAAGCGGCTTTTCGTTTGTCGAGGTTTTGTCGGCCTGTCCGACAAACTGGCGGACAAATGCCAAAGAGACCTGGGAATTCCTCCGGGGGAAGATGGAAAGCCACTTCAAGGTAGGCGAACTGAGGGTTCCGGAGCAGCAAACGGGCGGAGAGGAGAACTGAACGATGGCGGCGGAGCTGTGGAAGAAAAAAATCGTGATTGCCGGGGAAGGCGGGCAGGGCGTACAGGTGATCGGTGAATTGCTGGCGGAGGCCGCCTACCGCTCCGGCCAACAGGCCCTTTATATTCCAAACTTCGGGGTGGAACAACGCGGCGGTGTTTCCATTGCCTTTGTCCAAATTGCCAACGGGGAGATTGGTTTCCCCAAGTTTCAAAAGGCTGATCTCGTCGCCGTCCTTAGTCCAAGGTCGGTGGAGCGGACGAGAGGTTATCTAAAGCCCGGGACGATCTATCTCTATGATGAATCGGCGATTAAAGCGCCGGAGATCGATGACCGGACAATCGGGATTCAGGGTTGGGAGACGGTGGCGCCCGAAGCTTTTGCCAGGATGGTAGGGACGGAGGAAGGAACAGGGGTGCGGCCGCCAGGCGGCGCGGGGTTGATCCGGCGGGGCATCCCGGCTGCGCAGCTGGCGAAGGACAAATTGAACCCGCGGGTGGCCAATGTGATTATCTGCGGTGCGATCGCCGTCCTGCTTGGGGTGTTACCGCTTGAGCAGGTTAAAGCAGCCCTCGAGGAAAAATTTGCCGACAAGTTCCGGCAGAGGCCGGAACTGCGGGAGATGAATTATCAGGCCTTGGAGATGGGACGTAAAGCAGTACAAGAAGCGGCTGCCCCTTAGGATTTGCGGTGAGGGGAAAACAGGGAAAGGCGGTTGAATGGATGGAGAATGAAAATCTGACGAAGCGGGGCGCAGGGGATAAGAAGGAAACCGGAAAAAAGAGCGACACCGGTCAACACGCGGTCTTCGAGGGGATCCGTTTCCAGACTCCCCGCGGTTCCTGGACGATCTTTCCTGAACTCTGTAAAGGGTGCGGCTTATGCATCGAAAAATGTCCGACCAATGTGATTGGCTGGTCATCAGAACTGGGCGCCTACGGAAGCAACCGGGTGGAAGTCAAGGCCGACGGCTGTATTACCTGCCGTATCTGTGCCTGGCATTGTCCGGATGCCGCGATCAGCGTTGCCCGCCAGGAGAAAGAACGGTAAGATTGAGCATTGACAAGTCTAAGTTTTCCGCCGGAATTTCTTGCCTTTTTGCCGGAGGTACGGTAGGATCAAAAAAGGAGAAAATTAGGCCTTGCGCCGTGGTTTTCTCCTTATCCTTTTAAAATTTTTACTTTTTGGGCGGAACAAGACTTAAGGCTCCTTGACGACCGCGAGAATGACGATCTCTTCCCGCGGGACATCAGCGAAGGGGCCAACTTGCCCAGTGGGGACCATCGCGATGCGGTCAACGACGTCCATCCCTTCCGTGACCCGGCCAAAGACACAATAACCATAACCGGCGGCCGACTTATTCCGGTGGTTGAGGTGGGGGTTGTCGACCAGGTTAATAAAGAATTGTGAGGTCGCACTGTTAATCTCGCTGGTCCGGGCCATGGCGATCGTGCCGCGTTCGTTCAATAATCCGTTCGCCGCTTCGTTATTGATCGGCGGAAATGTCTGTTTCCGTTGCATACCCGGGGTAAACCCTCCCCCCTGAATCATGAAAGCGGGGATCACCCGGTGAAAAATGGTCCCGTTGTAAAAACCGCTCTCGACATAGCGGAGGAAATTGGCGACGGTCTCCGGCGCTTGCTCCGGATAAAGTTCGAGCCGGATCGTCCCCAGTGTAGTTTCCATAACGATCTTTGGCTTTTCCTGAGCGGGATTAATCACTTTCTTCACTTCGCTTTCGTTTTTCGCTAAGTAAAACTTGTTATAGCATAACAGGGCCCCGGCGACAATGAACAGGGAGAGAAAGACGTAAATCCGTCCCTGCCCGAAAAGGATACTGCCTTCTTTCCGCCTTGAGCGTGGCATTGTTTCGTCTCCTTCCTCGATATTATTATTACCTTTCCTGACGGGAGAATTGAAAAAAGCAGGCCAAAAAGTTGTATTTTGAAGTAACGTAACAAATTAGCGCGGAATTGTCAAGGAACTGTTTTGGAGGAAAGCTCTCAAGAGGACAATGCTGGTGTAAGTTTGTCGGGGACCTCCGGGGAAGTTTTTTCTTTCTTTATTATTGGTGATGTTTCCTTTATTACCTATGTGAAAAAGATTCTTTCTTTGCGGGGAGAGGTACCGCCAATAAAGAGTAGTCGAGAGATTTGCGGATAAGGATGATGATGAAAATGAGCAAACAGGTTATTATTGTGGGCGGCGGCGCGGCCGGGATGATGGCGGCGCTGGTTGCCCGCCGGCAAGGCGCGGCAGTGACGCTTCTGGAACGGAACCCGCGCGTGGGGAAGAAGCTGCTCGTCACCGGGAACGGACGCGGCAATTATACCAATATTAAGATAGGACTTGATTGTTATTCCGGAAACAACCCGCAGTTTGCTGCGGACGCTTTGGCAGTTTTCGGCAGTAAGGAGACGATTGCTTTCTTTGCCGGACTTGGGATTGTACCGAAGATTGAAGAGCAGGGAAAGGTGATTCCCCTCTCCGAACAGGCCTCCAGTCTTTTGGATGTCCTGCTCTATGAACTCAAGGCGACCGGGGTGCAGATTGCCACGGAGGCCTTTGTCCGTGAGATTTGGAAAGAAGGGGAGCGCTTTCACTTAAAAGTGGAGGATGGGCGGGTCTTCACCGGGGAAGCGGTGATCATCGCCACCGGGGGGAAAGCAATGCCTTCGACCGGATCGGACGGGAACGGCTATGCCTTGGCGGCTGCTTTCGGCCATACGGTGACCCCGCTTTTTCCCGCCCTAGTCCAGTTAAAACTGGAGGGAAAATTCTTTCCGCAAATCCAAGGGGTGAAGGTCAACGGGACGGCGGAACTGCTGGCGGAGGGGCGTGTGCTGGCCAAAGACCGGGGCGATCTCCTCTTTGCCAATTACGGCATCTCCGGGCCGCCGATCTTCCAGTTGAGCAGGGAGGCCGGCCGTTTGCTCCAGGAGGGAAAGGAGCCGGTTTTAAAGGTTAACCTGCTGGCGGAGTTCGTACCGGAGGAATTAACGGCCGAGATCCGGGGGCGTTTTCAACGCGGCGCCCGGAAAACCCTTGAATTTTGCCTGGTCGGGCTGGTTAATAAAAGGTTGATCCGGGTTTTACTGCAAGAAGCAGGCTTTACGGACCTGGCACGTCCCGCTGGCGAGCTGTCAGTGGAGGAGCAGCAACGGATCGTCCGGATCCTGCAGGATTGGCGGTTTATAGTGAGAGGGACCAAAAGCTGGCCCAGCGCCCAGGTGACGGCTGGCGGGGTCGATACCAATGAGCTTAACCCCAAAACGATGGAGTCGAAGCTGGTGAAGGGGTTATATTTTGCCGGTGAAATAATTGATATCGATGGGCGCTGCGGAGGATTCAACCTGCAGTGGGCGTGGTCCTCCGGTTTCGTGGCCGGGCGCGCCGCCGCGCTCAGCCTTCTTCCTGCGGAAAAGAGATGAGTTACGGAATATCATATAGCTTGATTCTGGAGCGACCGGGGGAGGCAGCAACCAGATGCTAAGGCTGACCAATCTGAAGGTAAGTTTAAACAAACTGAGGGATCCGCAGCAAGAGCAGTTGTTCTTGCGACAGGTTATCTTAGAGGAACTTCCTCTCCAGCCGGAAGAACTGCTTGGCTACAGGATTGTCCGGAAATCGGTGGACGCCCGGCATAAAACGGAGATCTTTTTGGTCTACACGCTCGATCTTGAAGTGCGGAATGAGGATGGACTCTTAGCCCGGACAACCATGGACGGAGCCCGGAAGAATGGAGCATGGCAACTACAGAAGGCGCCTTTCCGGGAAGTCAACCTGCTCCTTCCCGGAAAAGAAAAAATGGAAGGCCGCCCGGTAATCGTCGGTTTCGGGCCGGCCGGTCTGTTTGCCGGATTGACCCTGGCGAAACACGGTTACCGCCCGTTGATCCTGGAACGGGGGGAAGCAGTAGAGGAGCGGGTTAAGAAGGTTGAGCAGTTCTGGTCCAACGGACAGCTTGATCCGGAAAGTAACGCCCAGTTCGGGGAAGGCGGGGCTGGCGCTTTTTCGGACGGGAAACTGACAACCTTAATTAATGACCCCCGGTCGCGGATGGTTCTTACTGCTTTGGTCGAGGCCGGTGCCCCGGAGGAGATCTTGTACTTAAACAAACCGCATGTCGGAACCGACCTTTTGCGCCGGGTCATCAAGGAGCTCAGGGAGGAGATTATCGCGCAGGGCGGGGAGGTCAGGTTTAGGACGAAAGTTACTGATCTGGTGATCGTCCGGGGTAAAGTGACCGGTTTGATCCTGAATGAAACGGAAGAACTGGCCTGTACAACAGTGTTGCTGGGGATCGGGCACAGCGCGCGGGAGACCTTTGCGATGCTGTGGGAAAGAGGGGTGGCGTTCAGCCCGAAACCCTTTTCCATCGGGGTGCGGATTGAACACCCCCAGGAGTTGATTGACCGGGCCCAGTACGGCAAGTTTGCCGGCCATCCGGCATTAGGGGCGGCCGACTACAAATTGGCTTACCATTCTCCTAGCGGCCGGTCGGCTTATACCTTCTGCATGTGTCCCGGCGGTTACGTAATAGCCGCCGCCTCCGAAGCCGGCGGGATCACAATCAACGGGATGAGTGAACATGCCCGCAACGGCCGGAATGCGAATGCCGCCCTTCTGGTTGGGGTGACACCGGCCGATTTTGGGAGCCCCCATCCGCTGGCCGGGATTGAATTTCAACGCCGCTGGGAAAGAGAGGCCTTCCGGCTGGCGGGGGAGAACTACTACGCCCCTGTCCAACTGGTTGGGGATTTCCTGGCCGACCGCCCGAGCAGGCAACTGGGGAAGGTCACCCCGACGTACCGCCCGGGAGTTACCCTGGCCCCGCTCAAAGCATGCCTGCCCGCCTATGTAGTGGATACACTCAGAGAGGCTTTGCGTGCGTTCGACCGGAAGCTGAAAGGCTTTGCCGCTCCGGACAGTGTTTTGACCGGCGTGGAGACGCGAAGTTCCTCGCCGGTCCGGATTAACCGTAATCTGGAACACCAGTCGAATATCGAAGGTTTATATCCGATCGGAGAAGGCGCCGGCTATGCCGGGGGGATTATCTCGGCGGCGGTGGACGGGATCAAAACCGCCGAACAGATTATTGCAAAGTTCGCTCCCCCCTAAACCGGAAGCTTACTGTGCAGCCAGGCAGTCCTCCGGTTTGACCGGATAGCAATGGTTCAAACAAGCCGTGCAAAAGCTGTCCCGTGGTAAATCCATACAATCAAGCATCCCTTCTTCACTGAGAAAACCTAAGGAATCGGCGCCGATCTGCTCCCTGATCTCCTCGATCGTCAAGCGGGCGGCGATTAACTGGTCGGCCGAGGAGGTGTCGATCCCGTAATAACAGGGGGCGATGATCGGGGGAGAAGTGATCAGCATGTGTACGGCGGTTGCCCCGGCGTCGCGCAGCATTTTAATGATCCGCATGGAGGTAGTGCCGCGGACGATCGAATCATCCACCAAGACTACGCGTTTTCCCTCCACAATCCGCCGGACGGGATTTAACTTAATCCGGACTCCAAGTGCCCGGATCTCCTGGGAAGGCTGGATAAAGGTCCGTCCGATGTACCGGTTTTTCACAAAGCCCATTTCGTACGGGAGGCCGAGTTGTTCCGCCACCCCGGAGGCCGCTGAGAGGGAAGAGTCCGGCACGCCGGTGACCAGATCGGCTTCGACCGGGTGTTCCTGGGCGACCCGGCGGCCGAACCGTTTGCGGACCATGTGGACGTTACGGCCGTTCAGATCGCTGTCGGGCCGGGCGAAATAGATAAATTCAAAGATGCACAAAGCTTGTTTGGTGGAATGGGCAAAACGGGTGGAGTGAACTCCATGCTCATCAATGATTACCATTTCCCCGGGTTCGATCTCACGGACAAATTCGGCGCCGACGATATCAAAGGCGCAGGTTTCCGAAGCCAGGATGTAACCGTTGCCCGTTTTCCCTAAGGCGAGCGGGCGAATACCGTACGGATCCCGGATCCCGATCAATTGATCCGGCGTCATCAGAATGTAAGCGTATGCCCCCTGCAAATAAGCGAGGGCATTTTTTACGGCCGCGGTAATCTCCTCTTCCCCGGAGCGCGCAATCAGGTGCGCGATGACTTCGCTATCGGTGGTCGCCTGGAAAATGGAACCGGTGGCTTCCAGTTGCCGGCGCAAACGCCGTCCGTTGACCAGGTTACCGTTGAGGACGATGGCCAACTGGCCTTGGCGGTAACGGACCAAGAGGGGTTGCGCGTTCATCAGGAGACTCTCCCCGGTTGTGGAATAGCGCACATGTCCGACGGCCAGGTGGCCTTGGAGTTTTTCCAGCCTGCTGGTATCACGGAAGACTTCGGCGACCAGCCCCATTCCTTTCTCGTTGGTAATTGTCTCTCCGTCGCTGACCGCGATCCCGGCGCTCTCCTGGCCGCGGTGCTGGAGGGCAAAGAGGCCGTAATAAGTCAGTTCCGCTACGGCGCTCCCCGGGGCGTAGATCCCGAAGACCCCGCATTCTTCGTGCATTTTATCGCGTGGATCGATTATTTCAGGAAACATTGGATCGCCTCCCGCCAGGTTGCTTTCGCCTCCGCGATAGGCAGGTCAATTCTGGGTTGACCGTCCACTTGGATCTGGAGACGTTCGCCTCCGGTTCTTCCCAAAGTGAAGGTTGGAACATTATTCTCCGCCGCCAGTTGGAGCAGGGACGGGAGATGTTCCGCCTGGACGCTGACGAGAATCCGCGACTGGCTCTCGCCAAAGAGGAGGCTGTCCAGGCGTAACCCCTGCGACTGAAGTTCGATCTGGGCGCCGATTTCGTTTCCAAAACAACATTCGGCCAGGGCGACCGCCAGCCCGCCTTCCGCCAGATCATGGGCGGAGTGGAGTAAACCCTGGCGGATCGCGGCGAGGACGGTCTGCTGGACCGCACATTCTTTGGCCAGATCCAACTGCGGGGGCAGTCCCTTGACCAGTTGGTGGCAGGTGGCTAAATACTCGCTGCCGCCCAGTTCATCGTAGGTCTCACCGAGGAGGACCACATAATCGCCGGCGGTTTTGAACGCTTGGGTACAACGCTTTTCAACGTCTTCCAGCAACCCAACCATGCCCACGACGGGAGTCGGATAGATTGCTTCGCCGTAAGACTCGTTATAAAAGGAGACATTGCCGCCGGTCACCGGGGTCTTTAAAGCCCGGCACGCTTCGCTCATCCCTTTCGCTGCTTCCTTAAATTGCCAGAAGATCTCCGGCTTGTCCGGGTTGCCGAAGTTGAGGCAGTCGGTGACGGCCAATGGTTCGGCGCCGCTGCACACTAAATTGCGGGCGGCTTCGGCGACGGCGATTTTGGCGCCGGTATAGGGATCCAAATAAACATAGCGTGAATTGCAATCGGTGGTGAGGGCCAGACCTTTTTTCGAGCCCCGGATTCTGAGGACCGCGGCATCGGAACCAGGCCCCTCCACGGTACAGGTCCGCACCATATAGTCATATTGCCGCCAGACCCACTCTTTGCTGGCAATGTTGGGGGCGGCCAAGAGCTCCAGCAAAACCTGGTTGGCGTCGGTGACATCGGGGATTTGCTTCAGGTCCAGCACGGCGGATGTTTCCAAATAAGCGGGTTTGACGGCGGCCGGATGGTACACCGGAGCCCCGTCGGTCAAGCTCTTCGCCGGCAGTTCGACGACGACTTCGCCGTCTTTCCGGATGCGCAAGATGCCATCGGCGGTGACCCGGCCGATCGTCGCGGCATTCAACCCCCAGCGGGCAAAGACTTCATGGACGACCGCCTCCTGCTCCGGGGCGACCACCATTAGCATTCTTTCCTGTGATTCCGAGAGTAAAATCTCGTACGCGGTCATCCCCTCTTCACGGCAGGGAACCTTGTCCAGGTCAATGTCGAGGCCGGTCCCGCCGCGGCTGGCCATTTCGGAAAGGGCGCAGGTGAGGCCGGCGGCGCCCAGGTCCTGAATCCCGAGGACTTCATGGTTGTTCATCAGCTCCAGGCAGGCCTCCAAGAGAAGTTTTTCCATAAAGGGGTCGCCCACCTGGACAGCCGGCCGTTTCTGCTCGGAGGTTTCGTTCAATTCATCCGAGGCAAAGGAGGCGCCGTGCATCCCATCCCGGCCGGTCCGGGCGCCGACTAAGAGGACGGGATTGCCGACCCCGCTAGCCCTCCCCAACTTGATTTTATCCACTTCGAGTAAGCCGACACATAGCACATTGACGAGTGGGTTGCCACGGTAGCAGGGGTCAAAATAGACTTCGCCCCCGACCGTCGGGATCCCGATACAATTACCGTAACCGGCGATCCCGGAGACAACCCCGCTGAAGAGGTAACGGACACGGGGGTCATCCAAAGAACCAAAACGTAAGGAGTCGAGGGAGGCAATTGGCCGGGCACCCATCGTAAAGATATCACGGATGATTCCGCCTAAACCGGTTGCCGCCCCTTGGTAGGGCTCCACCGCCGACGGGTGATTGTGCGACTCAATCTTGAAGCAGACCGCGAGTCCGTCACCGATCCCGACGATCCCGGCATTTTCCCCCGGACCTTGCAACACCCGTTCACCCTCGGTGGGGAATGTTCGCAGGACCGCCTTGGAATGCTTATAGGAGCAATGCTCCGACCACATCACACTGAACATGCCCAGTTCGACATGGTTCGGTTCGCGGCCGATCGTTTTGACGATCAGTTGGAATTCTTCATCGGTTAACCCGAGGTTGCGCCAGTCTTCCGGTCTCATGAGCGGCATCCCTCCCAATACTTGAGGATTGATGTAAAGATCAGTTTACCGTCCGCGGAACCGAGCGCCGGCTCGCCGGCCCGTTCCGGGTGGGGCATCATCCCGAGAACATTTTTCCGTTCGTTGCAGACACCGGCGATATTCTCAACGGAACCGTTAGGATTGGCCGCCGGGGTGACCTCGCCCTCCGCGGTGGCGTAACGGAAAATGATCTGTCCGTTCTTTTTGAGCTGTTGTAAGGTTTCAGGATCAACATAATAATTGCCCTCTCCGTGGGCAATCGGGATTTTTAAGACCCGCTCGCGGGGGATTGCCCGCGTGAACGGCGTATCATAGTTTTCGACTTTCAGATACGTATCTTGACAACGGAACTGGAGACAGGTATTCCGGTAAAGCGCCCCGGGGAGGAGACCGGCTTCCACCAGGATCTGAAAACCGTTACAAATGCCGATCACCAATCCCCCCTGCCGGGCAAAGTCGACGACGGACTTCATCACCGGGGAAAAACGGGCAATTGCACCGCAGCGTAAATAATCGCCGTAGGAAAAGCCGCCGGGTAAAATCAGACAGTCAAAGCCGGCGATCTTTTCCTCCTGGTGCCACAGGTATTCGACCGGTTGCTGCAGGACATCCTGGATCATGTGGTAAGCGTCCAAATCACAATTGGAGCCGGGGAAGACCACTACACCAAATTTCATTGTTCGACCTCCACCAATTCGAAAGTATAATCTTCAATCACCGGGTTGGTTAATAAGCGGGCACACATCTCCCGGACTTGCGCCTCCGCGGCGGCGCGGTCCGTTTCCTCCAGGGTGACCTCCAAGTATTTTCCGATCCGGACGTGGTTGATGTTGTGGTAACCCAATGAACTTAATGACTTCTCCACCGCTTGACCCTGCGGGTCGAGAACGCTTTTTTTCAGTAAGACTTTGATCTGTGCCTTGAGCATCGAAACAGCCTCCCCATTATCTACTTAAATTTTATCATGCCCAGCGCGGGCGGTGGGCAAAGGAAAAAGCCCAATTAAAGAAGCCCAGATTGGTAGGTCCTTGGAGTGAAACCTACCCGTCTGGGCTTTTATCCCTGCGGTGTAGCACATTGTGCCTGCGCCACTTGGACTTGTCCGCAGCGGCAGACAAACCCTAGGCGCACTTTCCTCCGTAGTCAGATAATTTACGGTTATCTGGTAGAAACTTTCAGGCCATATCCCTGAGATTATACGAAGTATTATATAGTTTATTTTAAGATTAGCAAAAGCAAAGCATTTTGTCAAGAAGTGCCGCCGAGCCTTGCATGCTCAGGTTTGCCGGGGAGGGGCCATGTTTTTGTGTTTAACCATTACTTTTTTCAAAAATAAACCTTTTGTTAAGCAGTTTCGCCTAATTTGATGGGAATTCCGGTTTTGTCTTGACTTTTCAGGGCCGGGTGTCTATACTTATGCTATATAGTTTTTTTAAAATCATATGAATACATTCTGAAGACAACAGATAGAGGCGCGGTCTATTACGAGTACTCTGTTATATAAGGTCTGGCCCTGTAACAGAGGAAAAGAATAACCGCCGAAGCTTCGGTACCGGCCAGAAGGTATCGTTGCTGGGCTGCTGCAGAATATGTAGCAGACTGTCACTTTTTTAAGTGGAGGGCTATCGTGTGTTTAACTAAAAACATGAGCTAGCCTCATGTTTTTTTATTAGTTAAGAGAATAAATAATTTAGGAGGTTGATTATGAATCGGAGAAATCTTATCACCGTGATGCTGGTCATCACCGCGCTCCTTTTGGTCTTTGCCTGGCCGGCTCTTGCTGAGGAAGCGGCAGAGGAAGCGCCGCAGAGCAATGTCTACGGTACCATTTGGTCGCTTTTGCCGCCGGTGGTGGCCATTG
>JAKOVI010000004.1 GCA_029782135.1 Bacillota bacterium | reverse complement strand
TGGCATAGCCATTGAAGCATGGAAAGCATGGGATCCGGTTCACTTAAAAATTTCAGTAGCATTTTTTCTAAATTCGCGGTATCCTTATGGTAAGCCATCGGACAACACTCCTTTTTGGGTTTGTTTTGAGCAACTTACCATTTCGGAGTCCCGATGGCTTTTTCCTTTTATGAAATTGCGAACTTAATTATACACTAACTTCAGATTAGAGATAGAAATTAAAGGAAAACTCATTTTAAAAGGGAATTATTACATTAATCATTTATTCCTCCCATGATGACGAACCAAAGGAGAATGGTGCCTTGGAAAAGCATATTAAACACTTCGTTTCAGTTTTGAACAAAGGACAATTAATGCGGTTGGTTGTCTGTTTTAGCGTGCTTGTTTTGGCTCTCATCCCGGTTGGGGTGCAAGCAGAGGAAACAGACGAGCTTGTCCAACTGCAAGTGGTCGGTGAAGCCTTGATTAAAGATGACAATTTACCGGCGGCGCGGGAATTGGCGGTGGCCGATGGCCTGAATAAAGCAGTGGAACAGATCGTCGGTGCGTTGGTTTATAGCGAAACGCAGGTCGAAAACTATGTCTTGCTTAAAGACTCCATCCGCCTGCGTTCAGCCGGTTATGTGACCGGGTATGAGATTATTGATACCTGGACGGAATTTGACTTATGCAAAGTGTTGCTTTCGGTGACGGTCCGCAAGGGAATGATCATCAAAGATCTGGATGAGATGCAGCTGATCATCCAGCGGGCCGGGGATCCGCGGGTGATGGTGGTTATAACGGAAAAAGAACCGGCCAAACACCTTCCTGTTCAGTTGGTTGAGGCGGAGATCATGAGTGCTTTGACGGAGGCCGGTTACCGGGTGGTTAGTGCGCAACCGGCCAACCGGGAATTGTTTGGCCGGGCGTATGCCGGGGTGAGAAGGGCAGAAACGATGCTGATCCGGCAACTGGGTGCCGAATACCAAACGGATCTTCTGGTCTTGGGCGAAGCTTCAACGGTGATTCTTGGTCAGTACCATGGGCTGGTTTCGGCCCGGGCTTCCCTCCAAGCGGTCGTGGTGAAGGCGGAAACCGGGGAGGTCCTCACTGTTGGCGATCTACAGGAGACCGGAGTCGATCTGACTGAAGTGGCGGCGGCGGAGAAAGCGTTGAGTAAAGCCGGGCGGGAAATTGGTACCCGTCTCCGGAAGGACTTGGCGCTGAAGCTGGCTACGGAGAACCGGATTACGGTTTATGCCAAAAACATCTCATTCAATGATCTGCTCTTGCTCCAAAAAGAGCTCCAAAATACCCATCTCGTTACGCGGGTCGAATTAAGAGAATTCGTTGAACGAAGTGCTACCCTGACGGTGGTGACAACACTGCTGGCGTCGCAGTTGGCAGAGTATATCTCCGGCTGGCAGGGCTGTCCCGCCGAAATCACCAGGGTTTCCAATAATCTAATCGAACTGACGGGCCGCTGATCAAGAAGGCGGAAAAGCGAAGGTAATAAGCTGCAAGTGGGCTATTTCGGGAAGGGGGTAGCTTTAATGAAGGGCTTGAAGAGTTATGCGAAGGGACTTAGCTTACTGGTTTTCCTGATGATTTTAATCGTGACGGCAAGCGCCGAGCATGGAATGGTAGAGCAGATTGGCAATGGCGGGGTGGACTGGGAAAATGGTTATGTACACGTCCTCGGTTACGGCCTCCCGCCCCAGGGCGTCTATGGTGCCCAGGCCAAATTGATGGCCCGGGGCGCGGCCAAGGCGGATGCCTACCGCAATGCCGTTGAAGTTCTTAAAGGAGTAAGGGTTGACAGTCAAACTTATGTCCGGAACTATGTGATGCAAAATGATGAGATCCGAACCAAGGTCGAAGGTTTTGTGCAAAACGCGCGCATTGTTGGGGTTAACCAACAGGTGGACGGGACTGTGGTCGTTACGATGGAGTTGCCGCTTGGTGGGCAAGCCGGCCTGACTACCCTTCTGCGACAGCCTGACCTTCCAATCCAGGATGAGCAGGCGCCACCGAGGGATGTCACCCCGGGCGTTACCCCGTCCCCGTCCGGGAAAACCACCCATACGGGGGTTATTATCGACGCCCGCCAGTTGGAAGTAAAACCGGCGCTTTATCCTCAAGTTTTTGATCCGCATGGTTATCTGCTTTATGGTTCGACCCTGGTCGAGATGGGAAGAACAGGGTTTACGACCCTTGTTGCTTACGCCCGTTCCCTGGAGGCGGCGCGGGAGATCCCCCGGGTCGGGAAGAACCCGTTACTGCTTAAAGCGGACAGGGCAGTGGAGGTTCGTCAAGGGGAGAAAACAGATCTGATCTTGACGACGGAAGCGGCTGAATCCTTCCGGAAGTTGGATCCGGAGGTGATTAAGCGGGCCGCTGTGGTGATTGTGATTGACTAAGTTGACGAAGGGAGCGGGAAGGAGGGTTGGTTGGTAACGACGGCCAACCGGATGCCATGAAAAAATTACTGAAGATCACTTGTCTTGTTTTAATCTTAATGCTGGTGACGAATATCCTGCCGGCCGCGGCGGCCGGTGCGGCAAGCGATTCCCGTCAAACTTATCTGAAAATCGGTATCGGCGGAGCGGTGGTTGTCGGGGCAGTGGTTCTCATTCGCACGCTGGTCGTTAATAATAAAGCGGCCGGACTGGAACGTGCGGGGGATGCGTTCGCCACCGAAGGCCGGTGGGATTTAGCCGTCCAGTCGTATCTGGAAGCGACGGGGTTAAAACCGCGGAGTAAGGATTTAGCAGGCAAGTTGGAAAATGCTAAGCTTGAGGCTGCCCGGATGTTTTTACGGAAGGGCGATGAAGCCCGTGGTGCGGAGCAATTCGAAGCTGCCGAGGAATTTTACCAGCAGGCTTTACAACATAACCCGGCTTCGACTGAAGCGCGGCAGAGGCTGACCGAGTTAAGCATGGAGCTTGTCGGGGTCTATCTCCGGCGCGGTTTAAGCTATGAGACCGTTAATCGCTGGCCGGAAGCTTTACGGGAATATGAGAAGGCTTACCTGTTGGCGCCCGACAATGCGGAGGTCGCCAACCGCTACCAGATTGCCCGTGCGCGGGCGCGTAGCGGTCTGCCTTTAAAGGCGATCCTCTTCTTTGTTAACCGGACGGGCACTCCCGGTGTGGAAAATCTGTTAACCCACGAATTACAATTACAACTGCGCGCCCAAGCGCGGGGCGCCTATGCCGTTCTTGACCAGGGGAAAGTCGACAGTATTCTGAAAGAACAAGCGGCAGCTTTAAGCAGTACCTTTGATGAAGCGTTAGCGGTTGATCTCGGCCGGATTCTGGGTGTAGATGAAGTGATTATCGGGTCGATCGACGCGGTGGAAGTAAAGAAGCGAACGCAAGTCCAAATCACGGCCAAGATTCTCCTGGTGCCGTCCGGCCGGCTTGTTAAAGAAGTAAAAGCGTTTACATATACTTTCCCCGCCGGAATAAATCCGGACAACTGGTTTCCCGCGTTTCCCGGACTCGCCGCCGAACTGGCCAAACGGCTAAATCAATAACCGACATAAGCAGAGGGTATAGAGGATGAGGAAGCATATTCAATTGATGATTACCGCTTTATTGTTTGTCGTCTTAAGCCTTGTGTTTTCCGGTCCATGTTTCGCCCAGGCGGAAGTGGAAGCGAACTTAGATCAGCTGGCGGCGCAGATTGTGGCGGCGATGGATGATAACCTGCTGCCCAGTGCTTCCGGGGAGAAGATTAGAATTGTCGTCTTGGATTTTCTTGATCTGGAAGGGAATGTGACCAGCCTTGGAAGGTTTGTCGCAGAGGAATTAACCACCAGGCTCTTCCGGACGAAACGTTTTGAAGTCATCGAACGGCAACTGTTAAATAAAGTCTTGGATGAATTGAAACTTGGCGCCGCCGGATTTGTCGACTCCGGATCGGCCCAGGCGTTAGGGAATATTCTTGGCGCCTCGGCGATTGTCTCCGGAACGCTATCCGCGCTTACTGAGACGGTCAGGATCAACGCCAGGCTGATTGCAACCAATACCGGCACGATCTTTGCGGCGGCTTCCGCCCAGATTCCACGGGATGAAGCCATCGATCAACTGTTGAAAAAGGTCGTAACGGCACCGGAAGGTTTTATCCCCGCTCTCGACCCCTTGCCGGCCGGTAGTGCCGGCGGGTCTGTTCCCGCTCAGCCTCCGGTGACAACGGAGACAGGGACTGAAACAGGCCCCCAAAGACCGGAGGTTTTTCCCTTCCCCGGTGGCATGGAGAAAAGTCCGTCTCTTTTTAATGAGAAAGCGTCTTATCGCAATGCAATCGAAGCAGCAGTGCAGGCGCGTGACTATCGTCAGGCTTTCTCCCTCTGCCGGGAAGCAATTGCCAAGCTTCCTGAGTTTGCTTATGCATATGCCGTCCTGGGTTACACTTATCTAAACCTGCAACCGCCTGATCGCGGACAAGCCATCGTTGTCCTTGAAAAATCGATTACGCTGGAAGAGTATCCGCTGGAGAATGGTTATACCTATTACCTGTTGGGCCGCCTGTATCTAGGAGAAGGAAGGACCGCTAAGGCCAGGGTTGCCTTGGAAAAAAGTGTGCTCAGGTACCGGCAGGTGACAGCGGGGGGCCAACGGGAGTCCTGGTATGAAGAAGCGGTCCGGATCGGTTCCAAACTTTATCAAGACGAGATTGAAGCCTGTTGGCAGCGGGCGGATTACGGAACGGCCCTCGCGTTGAGTCGTCAGGCGATTACTAGTTTTAACTCGGCTTATGCTTATGTGGCCCAGGGATACTCCTTATTGCAGCTGGGCCGGGAGAACGCGCCGGAGGCGATCAGCCTCTTCCGGCAGGCATTGGAATTGGCGGACTACCCGGCGGGGGATGGCTGGACCCACTACCTCCTCGGTTGGGCATATTGGGAAACCGGAGAAAAAGCAGCCGCCGAGGGTGCATTTGTGCAAGCAATTCAGCGCTCCCGGCAGCAATATCTTTTCCAGAAACCGGAGTGGATGGCGGATTGCCTCCGGTATTTACGCCAGATTTATAACGAAAGGACAACGTATTTCCTTGAAAAGAAGGAATATAAGCAAGCGATCCGCTTTTTGGAAGAAGCCACCCGGCTTGATGAGGAGTTTACCTTCGGTTATGTAGTATTGGGTTACTGCTACCTCCAGACTGGAGAACCGGTCCAGCGGGCGCTGGTGGTCTTACAGAAGGCTTTTAACTTGGAAGAGTATCCGGCCGGTGACGGTTGGGCGAATTATGTTTTGGGTTGGGCGCTGAAAGAAAAAGGGGAAACAATTTTAGCCAAAGAGTCGCTCACGAAAGCGCTCCAGCAAGCAGAGAAAAGCGGGATCCGGCGCGAGCAGAAAGAGTGGGTAAACGCGGCTTTTACACTTCTCCGGCAGTGTTACGAGCACCTTTTTGATGACTACAAGCTTTATGGCGGGAAGGCAGCAGAATACCGGGTATTGGTCGAAGAGTGTACCGGTTACTTTCCCGATTTTGCTTATGCCTATGCGGTGAAAGGCCATCTCCTGATGCAGGGTGCTCCTCCGGATACGCAAGGGGCGATTGCCGCGCTGCAGTCCGCGCTGGCTCTTGCAGAGTACCCGGCCGGGGACGGTTGGACTTATTATGCCTTAGGCTGGGCTTATCATGAGCAAGGTGAGAACAAACAAGCACTTCAATATCTTGAAAAGGCGCTTAACCGCTGCCGCGAAGTCAAGCGTTACCCGTCCTCAGTGCGCTGGTACCAACAGTGCGATTCGCTATGGCGGCAATTGATGAAAAGGTCCACTGTTACCCTGGGGGCCAGTCTTGACTTGGCGGCAATCCAGTACGGTTACGAACCGTCCTGGCGGATCGAACTCGGCTCCGGGCAGGGTATTCCTTTCAAGTATTACCAAGGGACCAAATTCCGTTTCGGTTTTACCCCGGAGATCTTCCAGGCGGAAATAGGGGGAGAACTGGTATGGGAGGGAGAAGCCTCCCCGCAAAGCATGCTCGGATGGTACGGGCTGCTGGGTGGAGGCGGCTACGGAACTTTTTATACTTGGGATGATCAAGGCCGTGTAGAACTGGGTTGGTATCTGACTTTGGGTGGCGGTGCCCGGTTGTACTTGCACCGTGCGAGCGGGCTTTGCCTGACGCTCGGTTCGGAGCTTCAGTTCAATTTTGGGGCAAGAGAACGGTTATCCCTGACGGCTGCACTCAGCATCCCGTCGTTCTGAAGTAATTAATAAAGCCGGGTGATGGTCGTGCCGGGGTAGTAATGTTCGAGAATTTGCCGGGCGGTCCAGCCCTCGGCCGCCATCCCGGCCGCCCCGCTCTGGTCGAGGCCGACCCCGTGGCCAAAGCCGGCTCCGGTGAAGAAGAAATAGTCGGGTAGCCCGTCTTTCCCCATTTTCGGGGTGACAACAAAGAGATTGCTCCGCAAACCGCCCAGCGTCGAACGGATGTTATCGCCTTTCACCAGATAATTGCCTTTTGTTCCGCGGATCAGCACTTGTTCGACCCGTCCGCTTTTTTGCCGGCCTAATGTAATAAGGCCGGTGATCTCTCCAATATCTGCGGATGCGCGGAGACGGTCTTCGATTTCGGTCCGGGGGACGATCACCTGCCACCGGTAAGCGCTGCGTGCACTATACTTGGGATTGGCAGAGAAGGAAGGCAACCGTTCTTTGACCCAAGCCGCCAAAGTAGCGGGGGCGGGAAAACCGTCATGGGCGTTCAGTTTTGGATCCGGAACCGCCTGCAAATATGGGGGATAAAACTTCCACGTTACCGGCGGGAGATCAGTGTATCCTCCGGAATTTGCGGAGTAATAAGCAGAGATCGGCTTCCCTTCATAGGTTAGGATCTGCCCCCTGGTGGCGTTAACCGCTTCCCGCACGGAAGCGGTTTCGTTTTTTACCCCGTTATAAGCCTGGGAAGCGACGGAGCTTAATAGGTCAAACCCGCGTTGTTTATACGTACCCAGATGGGAGATGGCATAGGTCCGGGCGGCAATGGCCTGGGCTTCGAGCGCCGCTGCCGGCCAGGAGGAAGGCATTTCCGACGGGACAACCGCGTAAAGATACTCTTCGATTGACAGTTGGTTCACGACGGTGAAGCCGTCGGCGGAGGGAAGAAAATGAATCTCACCGCGGTATGCCCGGTTCTCGCGGCCGGCCCAATAGTAGCCACGCCCATACTCCATGTTAAAGAGGAGGGTGGTCGCACCCGGATCTTGATAAGAAAGGATCAGGGCACTGTCGGACGAGGCCACGAGTTGATCTTGTCCGTCATAAATATTGATCTTCTTCGCCGGGGAAAAAGTAAACTTCAGAATAGTCTGGGCGGCTCCGGACAACAATTCCGTCCCGGCAATAGTTTTAAGCCGGAAAGGGGAACTCGTTTTCGTAAAGATCTGGCCGACCTTTTCCGCGAGCCCAATCCGGATGGTGGTTCCGCCCGGGGTGGCCGGGGTCACTGTGGGGGCGGCGGCGATTATTCTCCCCTGCTCTTCTTCTTTCTGTTCTTGCTCAAGGAGATAGGGATGGGCGGACAGGAGGTTTTTCAGTTCGGTTTTGATCTTTTGGTTGCGGGGTGCGGCCGCTTCGGCCATTTTCAGGCGTTTATAAGCCGCTTGATAATCCTGACGGCCAAGTTCGGCCCGGGCTAAGTCGTAGTTGGCCACCATCAGGTTTGGGTCCTGGGTAAGGGCTTTGACCAGGTATGCTCGGGCGGTAGGAAAATCCTTCTTTTCCAGGCTGATTAAGCCCAGAAAATAATTGGCCAGGGGGTTAAAATCTTTCCGTTCCAGGCTGGCGGTGAGGTAAGCGGCGGCCTGCTCATAATCGTGAAGATCGTAAGCGGCCAGTCCTTTCCAGAAGAGATCCTCTTCATTGTCCTGCCCATACTTGAGCACCTCTTCGGCTCGTCCGGCTAAATAGAGGGTGGAGAGGAAAGCCTGGTGATACTTTTCTTCCTCCGGGTTGATTTCTTTGAGGTAGGCCAGGTGTTCCAAGGCTTCGGGAAATCTTCCGGCCTCGCGAAGCAAGTGGACAAGGTTAAACCGGATCTCCTCTTGTTGGGGATATGTTTCAATAAGGGTTTCCAGTTGCCGGATACTGTTGTCAAAGTCACCTTGGTAGTAGCGGTTCACTGCCGCCCGGAAGCGGAGTTCAGTCATGTGGTGCTTGCCTTCCTGAGCTGTAACGATCAAGGTAAGGAGCGCGATTATTACTAAAACAAAGCAGAAACGGTATAGATGGCTTAATCTAAAGTGAATTCTGAGTTGCATTGTTTTTCCCTTTCTCTTACGTAAATACTAAATATTACAAGGTGATGTTTAATTATATTGGATAACCGGAGGACTGTCAATGTAACAGCCCTGTTTTTTCTGTTGAAAAGATCTGGAAAACGCCAGCTTAAAGCGGTAAAAAGATACATTGTTTCTCTTATTTGCTCCGGTGGCGGTTTTTCCTTTTTCCAATTTAGTTGGGTGGTGGCGGGGAATAATCCTTTATCCAGGAAAATAGATTGCCATTGAAGGAGAAATTTAACTTGGTAAAAAAAAGGATTCCGCCGGGGGAAAAAGAAACATTTTTAGGTTAAGGGTTCACCAGGGAGAAGAACGCTTCATCCCGGTTTTTCCGGTGGATTAATTAACGGGCGGAATGTAAAGATTTAATAGAGAACGAGCGGTAATACATGGACAGCGGTAAGGAAGTGCAGAAGATGTTAGTCCTTGAAGAAGTCACGAAATCGTATGATGGAAAGGAAAACGCTGTTGAACGGCTGAGTTTGACGGTGAAAGCGGGAGAAATCTTTGGATTTATTGGCCCCAACGGGGCGGGAAAAACGACGACCATTAAGATGATTACAGGAATAACTGCTCCGACCAGCGGCCGGATTATGATTAACGGGATTGATCTGGCGGCTTCACCGGTGGAGGCTAAACTGAATTTTACTTATGTCCCGGATCATCCGGAGATTTTCAGTTCGATCCGGGGGATTGACTATCTAAACTTTATTGCGGATATGTATGAGATTCCGGTGGCGCAGCGCCAGGCCCGGGTCGAGAAATACGCGAAAACATTTGGGCTTTATGACAAACTTGACCGGTTAATCAGCGTTTACTCCCATGGGATGAAGCAGAAGCTGTTAATCTGCGGAGCACTCCTGCCTAATCCACGCTTGTTTATTCTTGATGAACCGCTGGTTGGCCTGGACCCGCTGGCGGCGAAGAACTTAAAGGATATTATGCGCGAACATTGCCGGCGGGGGGGAACGGTCTTTTTCTCATCACATCTGCTGGAAGTGGTCGAGAATATCTGTGACCGGGTGGCGGTGATCAATAAAGGCCGTTTGGTGGCTTGTGACCGGTTGGAGAAGATCAAAGAGGAGTCCGGCCACAACCTTGAGGAGATCTTTTTGGAGCTGACTAAAGATGCGTAGGTTGGCGGTGTTGGCAAAGATCCAACTGGTGGATTTTTTCAGCAAGTATAAGAGTGGGATGGGGCTCAGAGCGCGACGGGCCAGATTGTTTCTCTACCTGACTCTGTTTTGCTTGGCTTTCCCTTTTATTCAGATGTCGGTCGGGGTCTATCAGACTTTTTCCATACTAGGACGGCCGGAAAGCGCCGTTGCTTTGATGTACTTGACAGTGGTCCTGTTCATGTCTTTTACGGCAATTCCCTTTTTACTCTCACACTTTTTTTACGGCGGAGACCTCCAATTTTTGGCGGCCCTTCCCCTCCCCGTGGAATATATTGTCCTCGCCAAGCTCAGCACACTCTATTGTTATTTGTTAATCATCAATTCCCTGGTCCTTGCTCCGGCGATGATCCTGACGGGGATTAACTACCAATTAACCGCGCTCTTCTGGTTGCTGTTGTTCATCGTGTGGTTACTGGTTCCGCTGCTCCCCCTGCTTGTTTCGTCCGTTGTCGCGTTAGGCACGGTAAAGTTGTTTGCACCACAGGGGAAGAAAAACCTCCTTTCTATCTTTTTTGGTTTTGGTTTGCTCTTCTTGATAATCGGGATTCAACTGCTGATGGGTGGGGAGAATAGTTCCGTGGCTGAAGCCTGGACGCTCAGCATTGGGGGGTATTTTCGACCGGTGCAGTGGGTGGCCCGGTTGAGCGCAGGGTCTGCCCGGGAATTCCTCTTTTTTCTCCTGCTGAATCTGTTGCTGGCCGCCGGCCTGTGGAGGCTCATTCCCCGGTTGTACCGGTCCGCCTTGCACAGTGTGAACCAAACAGCCGTTGCCAAGGGGAGGATTACCTACCGGCAACGGAGGAAAGCAGTCCAACTTCTGCGGAGGAATCTGTTCATTCTCCTTCGCCAGCCGGTCTTTATGATGAATACGCTGCTCATTTTGGCGGTACCGTGTTTAATGTTATTGATCGCGGTTTTCACTGGCGAGTTGCCCATCGACTTAATGGTTTTACCGGAGAACCGGAACCGTCTTGTTGTTTTGTTTGTTACGGTTACTGCCGCGCCGGCTTTGCTCCTCAACCTTTCCGCAACGGCCATCACCCGGGAAGGGCGGACGTTTTGGGAAACAAAGGTCTTGCCGGTTGAGGTTTGGGATAATTTGCGTTCCCGGATGTGGACAACACTGATCGTAAACGTGATTGCCTCTCTGCTCATTGGTCTTCCGGTCGTGCTCCTGTTTGGGATTGAATGGCCGGTTATCCTCTCCGGCGCATTTTTCATCTTTACATTGACCCGTGTTTTGGCCACAATCGATCTCCTCATTAATCTTTACCGGCCCTATTTGGACTGGACAAACCCGGCAGCGGCGATTAAAAACAACTTAAATGTCCTTTTCTCTTTGGCTCTCCGCCCGCTCTTTCTGGCCGTGCCTTATTTCTTCTCTTTCTGCTGGACGGCCTTGGGGGAGGAAAAAGTGCTTTGTTTATCCGGACTGGTCTTTCTTCTTCTTCATTTTTTGATCTTCGGTTCCTGTAAAGATTTGATGATCAGGAAGTTTAACCAGATTGTTGCTTAGTTAAGAGAAGGTGATCGCTCATGACGGCCGACGCTCCAATCGGGTTGTTTGATTCCGGAGTGGGTGGGCTTTCGATTATGAAAGAGGTGCGCCGCCTCCTTCCTGGGGAGGATCTGATCTACGTCGCCGATTCCCAGTACTGCCCCTATGGCGAGAAGAGACCGGCGGAGATTAGAGAACGTTCCGCCGTGATCACCCTGTTTTTACAGGAACAGGGGGCGAAAGTGGTGGTCGTTGCCTGTAATACCGCTTCCGTGGCGGCACTTGAATACCTGCGGGCGGAGTTTCCTTTACCGATTGTCGGAGTGGAACCGGCAGTGAAACAGGCAGCACTGCACAGTAAGAATAAAAAGGTAGGGATCCTGGCGACCGGGGTTACCCTGGCCGGGGAACGCTATGCCTCCCTGGTGGAAAGATTTGGCGGCGATTTAACAGTAATAAATCAACCTTGCCCGGGACTGGTGGAAAAGGTGGAAGCGGGCGAAATTGACAGCCCGGCGACGAAAGCGTTGCTCGTGCAGTATCTCCAGCCGATGCAGGCAGCGGGGGTGGATGTGGTGGTCTTAGGTTGTACCCACTATCCTTTCCTGAAACCGCTCGTTCGCCAATTGGTTGCCTCCGGAGTACAGGTAATAGATACTGGTGAACCGGTTGCCCGGCAAGTTTGCCGGGTGTTGACGGAGAATAATCTCCTCGCCCCCGCCGGCCGTAAGGGGAGAGAATGGTTTTACACCTCCGGTGATCCGGCGAGTGTTCGCCCGGTGCTCGAAAAGCTCTGGGGAGGGACAGGGGAAGGATTGGCGCGGCTCCCTGCTCCTTTTAGCCGTGGTGAATGATCAGGGGTTAGAGACCGCAGGTGGATTTGATGACATTACTTTCCAAGAGAAGGGATTGAGACGGATGTTAAGCGATATTGAAATTGCCCAGCATGCAAAGTTAGTTCCGATCAGTAAGTTGGCAGCGGAGATTGGATTACAGGAAGATGAGTTTGAACCCTATGGGCGGTATAAAGCGAAAATTTCCCTTGAGGCGCTGGCCAGGCGGCAAGACAGACCGGATGGAAAACTGATCTACGTCACGGCGATTACGCCCACTCCGGCCGGTGAGGGCAAAACCTGTACAGCCGTTGGTTTAACCCAGGCTTTAGGGCGACTGGGTAAGAAAACGGCGGTCGCGTTGAGGGAGCCTTCGCTGGGGCCGACTTTTGGGGTGAAAGGCGGCGCGGCCGGCGGCGGCTATGCCCAGGTCCTGCCGATGGAGGAGATCAATCTCCATTTTAATGGTGATTTCCATGCCATTACCGCCGCGCATAATCTCTTGGCTGCCCTGATTGAGAACCACATCTATCATGGTAATGCGTTGGGAATTGATCCAAAAAGGGTATTGTGGCGAAGAGTCATGGATATCTCCGACCGCTCCCTCCGCAAAATCATTGTCGGGTTGGGCGAAAAAGTAAATGGAGTTTTACGCGAGAGCGGTTTTGATATCACGGCCGCCTCGGAGATCATGGCGATCCTTTGTTTGGCGGAAGGGATTGAGGACTTAAAGCGCAGACTGGGTTCGGTGCTGGTTGCTTTTACCCAGCAAGGGACGCCGGTCTATGCCCGCGATTTAGAGGCGGTTGGTGCGATGACGGTCTTACTCAAAGAGGCGATCAAACCAAATTTGGTGCAGACGTTGGAAGGACAGCCGGCCTTGATTCACGGGGGACCGTTTGCCAACATCGCCCATGGCAATAACAGCATCCTGGCCACCCGTTTGGCCCTGAAACTCGCCGATTATGTGGTGACTGAAGGGGGATTCGGTTCCGATCTGGGCGCGGAGAAGTTTTTTGATATTGTTGCGCCCCAGTTTAATTTAAAGCCTGATGTTGCAGTAGTCGTCTTGTCGATCCGTGCCCTCAAAAGCCACGGCGGGGTGAGCGCTGCCCAACTGGCGGAGTTTAACCCGGAAGCTGTCCGCGCCGGGTTGAGCAACCTCGCGAAACATGTTGCCAACTTGCGCGAAGTCTATCAACTCCCGTTGGTGGCGGCGATTAACAAGTTTCCGGCGGATCACGACCGGGAAATCGAAGTGGTCCTGGAGTATTGCCGACGGGAGCAGATCCCGGTCGCCATTTCCGAGGTGGTCGCCAGAGGCGGCGAAGGCGGAACAGAGCTTGCCCGGCGGGTGTTGGAGGTAATCGCCGCCGGCGAAAACCGTTTTCGCCCCCTTTACCGGCCGGAGTATTCCATCACCGAACAGCTTGCTTTACTTGCGACCAAGATTTACGGCGCCGCGGGGGTCACTTATACGAATGAGGCATTAAAGGCTTTAGAAGAGATTAAGGCCTTGGGCTTCGATCATCTGCCGGTCTGTGTCGCCAAGACGCAGATGTCCCTTTCGGACCAACCGGCGCTGAAAGGGGCGCCGCAGGGCTGGAGTCTAACGGTCAGGGATCTGAAACTGGCGGCGGGCGCCGGATTTGTCGTGGCGCTGGCCGGGAATATTCTGACCATGCCCGGGTTGCCGAAGAAGCCGGCGGCCAACCAGATTGATTTGGCGCCGGACGGGACGATTACCGGTTTGTTTTAAGAAGGAGGGTTCACGATGAGTGCACGCATTCTTGATGGGAAAGCGGTTGCCGCGAAAATCAAAACCGAGATCCGCCGTGAGGTGGAGGGGTTAAAAGCAAAGGGGGTCACGCCCGGACTGGCGGTGGTCCTGGTGGGCGATGACCCGGCTTCCCATATTTATGTGCGGAATAAGGAACGGAACTGTCAAGAACTCGGTTTTAATTCGCAGACTTTTCGTTTACCGGCAACGATTAGCCAAGATGAACTTTTGACGTTGATTCAGCAGCTGAACGCTGATCCCGCAATCCATGGCATTCTTGTCCAACTGCCCTTGCCTGCTCATTTATCGACGGAGAAGATTATCAGTTTCATTAAACCGGAGAAGGACGTCGATGGGTTTCACCCGGTGAACTTAGGGAATTTGTTACGAGGGGAGGCCGGGATGATTCCCTGCACCCCTGCCGGGATAATGGAGTTGATCAAAGAGAGTGGCGTCGAAGTGGCCGGCAAAGAATGTGTGATTGTCGGCCGGAGCAATATTGTCGGTAAACCTTTATTTCATCTTCTTTTGCAAGCGCACGGTACAGTTACGGTCTGCCATTCCCGGACCAGGAATTTGGCAGAGGTAACCCGCCGGGCGGATATTTTGGTCGTTGCGACCGGTCAAGCCGGCTTGGTCAACGGTGAAATGGTAAAACCGGGGGCGGTCGTGATCGATGTGGGAATGAACCGCCTGGAAACAGGCCTGGTTGGTGATGTTGATTTTGGTTCCGTCCTGCCGGTGGCCGGTGCGCTTACCCCGGTACCGGGAGGCGTGGGGCCGATGACGATTGCCATGTTGATGAAGAACACCTTGAAGGCCGCGGTTATGCTAAATAAATAGATTGACGAAGAACTAAAAATCATGTATATTAAAATGGTTACTCAAATTTAATATTTGAAGAGAAGGAATTACACCAACGCATTTTTGTTTTTGTTTTCGTTCGCGAAATAATAATTATTTTGACCCCAGTCGGGAAATATTACATAGGAAATGGTAAAGAAGTTGATTGGGGTGAAAATGAAAAAACAAATTCTATGTTGTAATTACGGCTTTGTTAATAACTAAGCCGTGGAAAATACATATGGATGGAGGAATATTCATGGCAAAAATGGTTTTCTTTTTCGGAAATGGACACGCTGATGGAACTGCAGAAATGAGAAACTTGCTCGGTGGTAAAGGGGCAAACCTGGCGGAAATGACCAACCTGGGAATCCCGGTCCCGCCCGGTTTTACCATTACAACCGAGGTTTGTACCGCCTTTTACGAAAATAATAAACAGTGGCCGGCGGGGTTAGAAGACGAGATCAAAGTTAACCTCCAAAAAGTGGAGGAAGTGATGGGGAAACGGTTTGGCGACCCTGACAACCCCTTATTGTTCTCCGTTCGCTCCGGCGCCCGCGCCTCGATGCCGGGGATGATGGATACGATCCTGAACTTAGGTTTAAACGATTCGACCGTCCAAGGTCTGGCAAAATCATCAGGGAACGAACGCTTCGCCTATGATAGCTACCGGCGGTTTATCCAAATGTACAGTAATGTGGTCTTGGGGCTTGAACATAGCCATTTTGAAGAACTGCTCGCCAAAAAGAAGGCGGAAAAAGGGGTCACGCTTGATCATGAACTAGACGCGGATGCCCTTAAGGAACTGGTTGCCGAGTACAAAGTGTTGGTGAAGGAGAAATTGGGATCTGAGTTCCCGTCCGAGCCCTGGGAGCAGCTCAGGGGGGCAATCAATGCCGTATTCTCTTCGTGGATGAATCCGCGGGCGATTACATACCGGAAACTGAATAAGATCCCCGACGACTGGGGCACCGCCGTCAATGTACAAACGATGGTCTTTGGGAACATGGGTTCCACTTCGGCGACCGGGGTAGCCTTTACCCGCAACCCGTCGACCGGGGAGAACAAATTCTACGGCGAGTTTCTGATCAACGCCCAGGGTGAAGATGTGGTGGCGGGGATCCGGACACCGCAACAGATCAGTTTGGAAGGTTCGCGCCAATGGGCGGCGGACAACGGGATCCCCGAAGAGGAACGGAAGACCAAGTATCCCTCCCTCGAAGAATATATGCCCGAGTGTTATCAGCAATTGCTCGAATTACGCAAGATCTTGGAAAACCATTATAAAGACATGCAAGATATTGAGTTCACCATTCAGGATCGCAACCTGTTCATGCTGCAGACCAGAAGCGGGAAACGGACCGGGGCGGCGGCGATCAAGATTGCCGTTGATATGGTTGAGGAAGGTCTGATTGATCAACGGACGGCGTTGACCCGGGTTGAGCCGCTCCAATTGGATCAACTTTTGCACAAAATGATTGATCCGAAGGCCAAGGTGCAAAAGATTGCCAAAGGATTGCCGGCCAGCCCCGGCGCGGCCGTCGGCCAGGTCGTCTTTTCCGCTGAGACGGCCGAGGAATGGAAGGAAAAAGATCCGGGTTGCAAACTGATCTTGGTGCGGACCGAGACCTCCCCTGAAGATATCGGCGGGATGCATGTTGCCGAAGGAATTCTAACCTCCCGCGGCGGAATGACTTCCCATGCGGCCGTCGTGGCCCGGGGGATGGGTAAGTGCTGCGTTTCCGGTTGCGGGGATGCCGTGATCGACGAAGCCCGCAAAGTGGTTGAGATTAACGGCCATCTTCTCAAAGAGGGCGATTGGTTGACCCTCAACGGTTCTACGGGTGATGTTATTCTTGGGCAGGCGCCGTTGGTGGATCCGAAGATTTCCGGCAGTTTTGAGACTTTAATGTCCTGGGCGGACCAGGTCCGGACACTTAAGGTGAGAACGAACGCGGATACGCCGCGGGATGCCAAAGTTGCTCTCGATTTTGGGGCGGAAGGGATCGGACTTTGCCGGACCGAGCATATGTTCTTCGGGCCCGAACACGAACGGATTCTGGCCGTCCGTGAAATGATCCTGGCCGAGGACGTGGGAGCGCGGAAGAAAGCTTTGGCCAAGATCCTGCCCTACCAAAAGCAAGACTTTAGTGAGATCTTCAAGGTGATGAAGGGTCTCCCGGTGACGATCCGGTTGCTGGATCCGCCACTCCATGAATTCTTGCCGCATGACCGGAAAGGTCAGGAAGAGGTGGCGAAAGAACTAGGGATCCCGGCGGCCAAGGTCGCAGAGAAAGTAAAGGCGTTGGCGGAATTCAACCCGATGCTCGGTTTCCGTGGCTGCCGTCTGGGCGTCGTTTACCCGGAGATCTTTGAAACCCAAACTCGGGCAATCTTTGAAGCGGCTTGTGAACTAACCCAGCAGGGCATGGCCATTACGCCGGAGGTCATGATCCCGCTGATCGGGACCACCGGTGAGATGAAGATGATTAAAGAGTATTGTGTCAAAGTTGCGGAGCAGGTAATGGCGGAGAAAGGCGTGCAACTTAAGTACCATATTGGTACGATGATCGAGATTCCGCGCGCTGCTTTGCTGGCCGACAAGATTGCCGAGGATGCCGAGTTTTTCTCCTTTGGAACCAACGATCTTACCCAAATGACCTTTGGTTACAGCCGTGATGATGCAGGGCGCTTCTTGCCGTACTATATCGATAAGAAGATTTTGCCGGAAGACGTCTTCCAGAGCCTGGACCAGGAAGGAGTCGGGCAGTTAATCGAGATCGGCATTAAGCGCGGAAGAACCACGCGGCCGGACCTAAAAGTCGGAATCTGTGGCGAACACGGCGGCGATCCCAGTTCAATCGTATTCTGCCATAATGTCGGGATGGACTATGTTTCTTGTTCGCCCTACCGGGTGCCGATCGCGCGGTTGGCGGCTGCCCAGGCCGAGATTAATAATCCGCGACGCAAGTAGTTGTCTGCTCCTTTCTATCCTTGCAAGGTGGATAAACAACCTATTCGGTTTTCTGCCGAGGCAGAATGATGTTCTCCGGTGACTTGAATTTCTTGGTAAGTATTCTTAACGAAGCGGAGGTTGAAAGCGGGTCGCGCGATATGGAAGTCGCGCGCCGCTTTTGGTTCAGGAGGAACCATAAAGCGGTTGCCCGCTTTCAACGGAGCTGAGATCTAGAATACTCCAAGAAATTCATGGGAACAAGGAAACATCATTCGGCTCGGTTAATGCCGAAAATATCAGATACTGTACGAGCAGAGAGGCTAGGTCGTTAAACGGCCTGGCTTTTTTGTTTTTACGAAGAGAGCAGTGACGGTATGAAGAACAGTAACGAGAAACGATAAGTTTGGGTGGCGGACGTAATATGGCTGGAAATTGGGCCTTGGTATGGATTGTTTCGAGTTGATAGTCAAGGAGGGTTACCAAAGTACAGCCTGTCGCGGGAGCGGACAAGGGCTTGTTGATCGAGAAGAGCGGGGAATTGGTGAGAAGGGGTACGGCCGGTTTAAAGCAGGAAAAAGGATATAAACTAAACTTGTTAAGCAGGAGTTCACCGTACGGCGGCAAAAAATAAAAAAGGGGCGAGCGAATGTTCCAGTGTGAAGAGGGATGCGTGCAGCGGATTACGCGCGAAGGTGATGATTATCAAGAAGTGGTAGTGCTGATTGCCGGGGAAGAAGCCAAAGCTTTTGCTTACCCCCGCTTGACCGGCCGGGTACAACCAGGGGAGCGGGTCTGGTTAAATACGACCGCCGTCCAACTCGGGCTGGGAACCGGGGGTTATCATTTTGTCATCGCCCGGTGTGACCAGAACCCGGAAAAAAAAGAACTGGCGGGGCATATTATGAAGCTCCGTTATACACCTTGGCAGTTTCCCGTGTTGTCCGTCGAGGAGGAGAACTCGCCTCATCATTCCACCGTCAAGAGTTTTACTTCTTTAGAAGGCAGCCCGGTTTTGGTCGGAACTTTGCACAGTATGGTTGCGCCGGCCTTATTGGCTTTCCATGGGGAGACTCCCCGGCGGAGGGTCGTTTACATTATGACGGATGGCGCCGCTTTACCGCTCAGCTTCAGTGATACGGTACGCAGGCTAAAAGCCAAGGGGCTGCTCTCCGCCGTGATTACATGTGGACATGCCTTTGGCGGCGATTTGGAAGCGGTGAATATCTATTCGGCCTTGGCGGCCGCTAAGGCAGTAACCCAGGCCGAGGTGATCATCGTCGCGATGGGACCGGGGATTGTCGGGACCGGTACCAAGTATGGCTTTTCTGGGATTGAGCAGGCGTACATATTGGAAGCGGTCCAAAGACTGGGCGGCCGCCCGGTCGCGATCCCCCGGATTAGCTTTGCTGATCCCCGGGCCAGGCATCGCGGTTTAAGCCATCACAGTCGAACGGTGTTAGGGGAACTTACCTTTGCCACCGCCTTGATTGCCCTTCCGGATTGGGAGGATGAGCGGATGGAAATCCTCACTCGGCAAATCAAAGAAAGCGGATTGACCAGGCACCATCTTTATCAATTAAAGGTTCCCGCCCTTCCGGTCCTGATGGATGCTTATGACCTGCCACTCAAAACAATGGGCCGTTCTTACCATGAGGATCCCGCTTTTTTCGAAACGCCGGCGGCCGCCGGCGTGCTTGCGAACTGTTTGCTTGGCGGTGAACTGGATAACCTGCCAAGGTGGAATGGATAAAGGGCGGATTAAACCGGGGATTAAAGAAGCCGGCGGCCGGGGCGGATGTTAAGGTCTGGGCGAAAGGGTAAGGAAAGAAAGGAGAAAAAGCATGGATTTAGCAGAAAAAACGCTTTCGCGGGAGTTGGTCTATGACGGGAGTTTCCTGAAGGTCTTTCGTGATCAGGTAGAACTGGGAAACGGGAAACAGGCAACCAGGGAATGGGTTCATCACCCGGGGGCAGCGGCGGTTATTCCTTTGCTCGAAACCGGTGAAATACTTTTAGTCCGGCAGTACCGTTATGCGCTGGGCCGTGAGACTCTGGAGATTCCGGCCGGAAAAATCGACCCGGGGGAATCGCCATTGGCCTGCGCCGCCCGGGAACTGCGTGAGGAAACGGGTTTGTTTGGCGGGGAGTTCGAACCGCTCGGGTGTTTTGCCACGACGCCCGGTTTTACCAATGAAGAGATTCATCTCTTTTTAAGCAGGCATTCTTCCTGGGGAACAGCCGTTCCTGACCAGGATGAACTGTTAAACCTGGTTTTGTTACCATGTGACGAAGTCTTTGCGCAGATTAAGGACGGGCGGATTCAAGATGCCAAGACGATGATCGCGTTTTTCCTGGCGCGTGCAAAGGGGCTTCTCTAAACAGTCTTTGCCCGTATTAACGACTGGGCCGGAGCACTTTCTTTTGCCGGTTGGACCGGAATCAACCGGAAAAAAGGCAGGTCTACCATCTCCGTCTGAATCATAATAATTATTTACAAGGACAAGGAGGTGGTTTTGTTGTTTCTGGCGCAGTGGCGGGAAATTGTCCGTACATATATTGAAGAACGGTTATTCCTTTTTATCCTGGTTGGTTTGCTTTTCACGATGGGAATTGTGTTTGGCACCCTGTCCGCCAAAAGTCTTGGGGAAGGCCAAAAAACAGAACTTCTCCATTATTTACAGCTTTTCTTCCAGGGGATGAAACAGGAAGTTCAACCGGTGACCGATCCGGCCTTGGTCAAAGATGCGATCTTTAACCACCTGAAAACTGTTTTCTTCTTTGTCTTGCTAGGGATCAGTGTGATTGGCGTACCGCTCATTCTGTTCCTGACTTTTGCAAAGGGTTATATTCTAGGGTTTACAATCGGTTTTATCCTCCAGCAGATGTCAGGGAAAGGATTTTTATTTGCCGTTACCTCGGTCTTTCCCCATTACGCTTTTATTATTCCTGCCTTGCTGACGGCGGGGGTAGCCAATATCGATTTTGCCGGGGTGTTACTCAAAAGCAGGTTTGGGAAGGGAAATTACCAGATCGCGGCAGAGTTATGGCAGTGTTTAGGGATTAACGGGCTTGCGATCCTTGTTTTCATGCTCTCCGGTGTGATCGAGGGCTTTGTCTCCCCCTTATTCATTTATTGGATCGCGAAGATCTTTTAAAGAATCAAATGGAGGATAGGTAATTGCCAATTATTCTCGTCAAACGAAAAGAGGAATTGCCATTGTTCTGTCGAAAAATGAATACAAACAAGGAAAAATCTCGCACAAAGCTTTATCGGGTAAGGGGTTGACCATTTTGCAAGATTACTTAGCTGAGTTTACGAACTACATTACGGTGGAGCGGGGGCTGGCTCCCAACACCCTTGAATCTTATGGCAGGGATTTGCGGCAATATATCGATTATATCCAAAAAAAGAAGGGGATCGGGATTACGGAAGCGACCAATGCAACGATTGGCGGATACCTCCTTCACCTGCAAGCCAAGGGAAGAGCCGCTTCGACCATCTCCCGTTCGCTGGCAGCAATTAAAGCCTTTTATCACTTTTTAGTAAGGGAACAGATTATTACCCGTGATCCGACGATTAACCTTGATGCGCCGAAACAAGAGAAAAAATTACCCCATGTTCTCTCGGTAGAGAGTGTGCAGAACCTATTGGAAAAGCCGGATTTAAAAACACCGTCCGGCATTAGGGACCGTACGATGTTGGAAGTTTTATATGCAACCGGCCTCCGGGTTTCGGAGTTGGTAAGTTTAAAAATTTCAGATGTGAATTTAACCGAAGGCTTTATCCGCTGTATGGGGAAAGGCTCGAAGGAAAGGATTGTGCCGTTAGGTTCGGTTGCGGCGAAATATATCCGGTTTTATCTCGATCATGCCCGAAAATTCCTGGCTTCTGACCCGGCCGAGGAGACGCTCTTTCTTAATCATCATGGCCGGGGGTTGACTCGCCAGGGCTTTTGGAAGATCATCAAAAAGTATGCGGAGAAGATTGGCGGTTGTGAGATGATCACCCCGCATACCCTACGCCATTCTTTTGCCACCCACTTGTTGGAGAACGGCGCTGATTTAAGAGCTGTTCAGGAAATGCTGGGACATGCGGATATCTCCACAACCCAAATCTATACCCACTTGACCAAAAACAGGTTAAAGAAAGTCTACGACAAGACCCATCCGCGCGCCTAAGAAAAAAAGAAAAGTGATTGGTTCCTTTAAAAACACGCTTTTTCAAGCGTGTTTTTTTAAAGGATTTACCTGTGCGGAGCAAGAAAAGACTTTATGGTTAAACTTTAACCGGAGCAGTAAGGCAATTATCCGCCCAATCATAACCTGGCTTTGTTGGCGGTCAACGTTGAAGAGGGGTGAAATTGTGGAGATTCAATGGTATCCTGGTCATATGGCCAAGGCAAAACGGGAATTGAGAGAAATATTGCCGCTCCTGGACTTGATTATCGAAGTAACCGATGCCAGGCTGCCTTATTCCGGCCGGAATCCGGAACTCCCCGCTTTGTTGGGGAAGAAACCCCGTATCCTCCTTTTAAACAAAGCGGATCTTGCCGATCCGGACGTAACAGCCACCTGGATAAAATATTACCAAAACTTGGGGGAAAAGGTGTTGGAGTTTAATGCCCAGCGCGGGGAGAACCTCTCGCTACTTGAGGAGTTCATCAAAAGAGAAGGTGAGAGAATCCTTAAGCAGAAGCCGACCTTGCGTCTGGGTGTAGCGGGTGTGCCGAACTGCGGGAAGTCATCGGTTCTGAACCGGTTAGTCCGGCGAAGCGCAGCCCGGGTCGGGGAGAAACCCGGTGTGACGCGGGGCCGGCAATGGGTGAAGCGTGGCCGCTGGGAGATTCTTGATACCCCGGGGCTTTTGTGGCCAAAGATCGAGAACCAGGAACAGGGGTTAAAAATGGCCTTAATTGGCCTGATTAAACCGGATCTTTTGAATATGGAAGAGTTGGTCCTTTTTTTGCTCCAGTGGCTGCAGGAGGATTACTCAGCGGTATTGCGGGAGGCATATGCTTTGACGCCAGGTGATGACCCGTTGGCGCTGTTAATGGCAATCGGCCAGAACCGTGGCTGTCTGCGGAAAGGTGGAGAGGTTGATCTCTTGCGGACGGCGAATTTGGTTTGGAACGATTTCCGCGCCGGCCGCTTGGGACGCCTTTCTCTTGAGCGGCCGTAAAATTGCTCCGGCCGACGGTCTCCGGGCTTGATACCGGGAGCCGTTAAAGCCGAGGTGCCGGTTAATCTTATTACAGGTGGTTTTTCTCCTTGTTCCTGCTAAAAAGGCGGAGAAAACAAACCCCGCCGACCAAAATATTCAGATAATAACTGAGCAGTCTCCATAGGGCAACGGAGAGGGCTTGCAGATGTTTGGGAAGGTATTTCCCGAAAATCGAGAAGAAACCGATCTCCGCTAAACCGCTGCCGCCCGGGATTGGTATAAACGAGAGGAAAAACTGGACCACAAACTGCAGAAGGATGAGGCGGAAGATTTTATCTTTGATATTGACCCCGAAACCGTATAAAATGGCAGGGACGATTAAAAGGGTACTCAACCAGGAGCATGCCGTTAAAAGCAGTACGAAGAGGACTGCCGGCAGATTACCCCGTAATAAGCTGCCTAATGCCCCCCGGAATTCGCTGATTTCCGCGAGGGTTTTTTGACAGAAGGTTTCCGCCTTTGCCCCCAGGACTTGTTGGCTAAGTTTCAAACGGAAGATCCTCTGCACAACCCGTTCTCCGGCAGCCGGTTTCAGTAAGAGGAAAAGCATAAACACGGCGTAGAGGAACGCGAGGATTAAAAGATAATCAACGATTCCGCTGAGCCAGGAAAGCCCGACTTCCCGGAGGATTCTTCCACGAAAGAGCAGGAGTAAAACCGGCCCGCCAATGGCCAGCAGAAGACTGGTAAAGGTGAGACGGATTGTAACGATCGCCGTAGCCTTTCCGACCGATATTCCGTTTTGGTGAAGAAGGTAAACTTGTGTCGGAATCGTTCCTGAATTTAACGGAGTAATATTACCGGTAAAGATCGAAGCCAGATTAATACGGAGGGTGTTGAAAAAGCTGATTTCTTCGCCTAGCAGGTTAGCAATGGTTTTGACCCGTAGTCCCTCCGTCAGCCAAGAGAGAAGAACGGCACTAAACATGATGAGAAGGTTCCGGGGATGAATCCTTAGTAAACTTTGCCAGGTATCGGCCGTTGTGGAGGATCTGAGTAGTCTTCCCAACGTCAACATACTGATCGCGACGGCAATAAAAAGTCCTTTGCGGATGAATGCCGGCGAAAGAACTTTCTTTGACGTGTGCATCCCTCAGCCTCCTTCCAAAAAAAGATCACCCGGTAAACAGGCAATAACCCAGGTAAGAAAAGAAGAATGGAACTGGTGTGCGGTTAATCCGGCAGTGGTTAAATTTACATAACTAAGTTTCTGCTCAATATATTGTAAAAATTCTTCTATGTGCGGTCTTTTCCTGCTGGGAAAACCGATCTTTATTGGCGGAAGTAGTCAAAAATGGTCGGTTACGGCTCTCCCAATGTGAATGCCGGTTATATTGTATGTCTGGCGGACTGGATCTGGAAGCAGTCCGCTTGTTTAGCTCACATTTCATTTTTCGGGACGGATGTTAAAACTTTGATTAGAGCAGGAGAATTTATCCAAACGGAGAAATAGGAAAAGATAATTCACGCAAGGACCGAGATTTCTTTGGGGGTTTGCAAATTGTGGACAGTACTGTACATTGCTCCTAACCAGACGACAGCGCAGCGGATTAAGAACTTTATGGAAGCGGAAGGGATTCTGGTGCGGCTTAATCCGCTCGGTTTTCAAGTCGATGGATACAACACTAATTATGAGATTTTGGTCACGGAAGCGGAGATCGAGGAAGCGCAGGAAGTATTGAACCAAGCCTTACAGGTTCGTCAATACCGAGAAATTAGAGAGAAGTGATCCAGTATAAACAGTAACAATAAAGAGTTAAACTATCATGAAGAGACTCTTGAAGATTATTATGAAGGAGGCGGTGCGTGGTTGCTGAAAGACCTATTTCGGCCAAAACAAAAATATGTAACAATCAGGCAACGGGAAGAAGACAGCGGGGTTACACCCGGAACACCGGCGGAGCAACTGGAGAAGAAAGAACTCCCCGATGGTTTGTGGATAAAATGCAACCAATGTAACCAGATGATTTATCATAAAGACTTAGAAAAAAGCTTAAAAGTCTGCCCGAAATGCCAGTACCATTTCAGGATTGGTGCTTGGGAAAGAATCGGGTATCTGGTCGATCCGGGTACTTTCAAGGAATTATTTGCTAATATTTGTTCATGTGATCCTTTAGAGTTCCCTGATTATCAGGTTAAACTCAACAAATTCAAGAAAGCGACCGGCTTAAACGAGGGAGTTGTCACCGGAACCGCCCAGATCGAAGGGATTCCGTTGGCACTCGGAGTGATGGATTTTGGGTTTGTCGGCGGCTCGATGGGCTCGGCGATCGGGGAGAGACTGGTGCGGCTTTTTGAATACGCCTATCAGGAGGATTTACCGGTGGTAACATTTGCCGCCTCCGGTGGCGCACGGATGCAAGAAGGGATCTTGTCTTTGATGCAAATGGCCACCACCTGCCAGGCGATTAACCGTTTGGCGGAGAAAGCGATCCTCTTTATTTCGGTCTTAACCGACCCAACAACGGGTGGGGTCTTTGCCAGCTTTGCCTCGCAGGGGGATATTAACATCGCGGAACCCGGAGCATTAATTGGTTTTGCCGGGGCCCGGGTGATCCAACAAACAACACATCAGACACTGCCGCCGGGCTTTCAACGGTCGGAATTTCTTTTGGAACACGGCATTATTGATTTAATTGTTAATCGTAAAGAACTCCGGAGTACTCTCGCTCGCCTTCTACGCTTTCACCAAAGAAGGAAAAGGGAGATAAGCTAATGGCAAATGGAAGCAATTATAGTTTAGATTTTGAAAAACCCTTAAAAGAACTGGAAAAAAGAATTGAAGAAATCAGGATTTTTGCCGAAGAAAAGCAGATTGATATGTCGGAGGAGATCCGGCGGATTGAGGAGAAAGCCAAAAACCTGAGGGAGGAGATCTACCGGAACCTGACGCCCTGGCAGAAAGTCCAGATTGCCAGGCACCCGAAACGGCCAACTTTCTTAGAGTATATTGATTTAATCTTTACCGCGTTTGTGGAGTTGCATGGGGATCGCTTATTCAGGGATGATCCGGCACTCGTCGGCGGCCTGGCTTATTTTGACGAGATTCCCGTCACAATTATCGGCCAGCAAAAAGGGAGAGATACCAAGGAGAATATCTACCGCAATTTCGGGATGCCCCATCCGGAGGGTTACCGCAAGGCCGTGCGCCTGATGAAACAGGCGGAGAAGTTCGGACGGCCGGTGATCACTTTTGTCGATGTCGCCGGAGCCTTCCCCGGGAAAGAGGCGGAAGAACGGGGACAAGGGGAAGCGGTTGCGAAAGCGATTATGGAGATGGCGGCGTTAACCGTACCAACAGTCGTTGTGGTAACCGGTGAAGGGGGCAGTGGCGGTGCTTTAGCGATCGGCACCGGTGACCGGGTGTTGATGCTGGAACATGCTTACTACTCGGTGATCTCTCCTGAGGGGTGCGCCTCGATTCTTTGGAAAGACGCGGCCGAAGCGCCGCGGGCAGCGGAGGTGTTACACCTGACGGCGAAGGATCTCCTCGGGTTCAAGGTGATTGACGAGATTATTCCCGAGCCGCTTGGCGGGGCCCATACCAATCCGGAACAAACCGCCACTGCGATCAAAGAGGCCCTCCGGAGAAATCTGCGTGAGCTTATGGCGCTCGATTTGAAAGAGTTGCTGGCGCGGCGTTACCAAAAGTTCCGTGCCATCGGGCGCTACATTGAAGAATAGGCATCTTTATTTTGTATAGTGCGTAAAAAGTAGTTTTATATTGCGGAAAGCATGCTTTATCCGGTTTTGTCAAACGGTATTAAACGTCATTACGGTCTTATATGTTTAATAATTTTTATTATGTCTAGTTTTGTTCAAGGGTGTAATGCGATCGATCTTTGGCGTAGCAGGAGGAGTTATTGTGCGTAAAATCGCGATTCTTACCTCTGGTGGAGATGCCCCGGGCATGAATGCCGTGATCCGGGCGGCGACCTTAAAGGGAATTAAGGCTGGTTGTAAGATTTATGGGATCAAGCGAGGTTACCAGGGTTTGATCACCGGTGAGATTGAGGAACTGACGGTGGAAACGGTGTCGGATATTTTGCACCGCGGGGGGACAATCCTTCATTCGGCGCGGAGTAAGGATTTTAAAACCGGAGAAGGACAGAAGAAAGCCCTGGAGCAGATTGAGAAGCTCGGGATCGACGGGATCGTTGTCATTGGGGGGGACGGTTCCTTCCGGGGGGCACAGATCCTAAATCAGTTGGGGGTGGCGACGGTCGGAGTACCGGCCACGATCGACAATGATATCGGTTGTACCGATTTCTCAATTGGTTTCGATACAGCTTTAAATACTGTCCTTGATGCCATCAGTAAAATCCGTGATACGGCAGTATCGCATGACCGTGTTTATGTGGTCGAGGTTATGGGGAAGAATTCCGGTTTCATTGCCCTTTATGCCGGCCTTGGGGGCGGGGCGGATGCGGTTCTTATTCCGGAAATTCCCCCGGATTTGGATCAATTGGTCAAAAGGATTGAAGAGAATGATCAGCGGGGGAGAGGGCACAGTATCGTAATTGTCGCCGAAGGGTTGTTCGGCGGACCGTCCGGCGGGCAAGTGCTGGCAGAAGGGACCGCATTTAAGGTCGCGACCTATATTAATCTGCGAACACGGAAAGATACACGGATTACCATTTTGGGCCATCTCCAGCGCGGGGGTTCGCCCTCGGCCTTAGACCGGACTTTGGGGACCAGGTTCGGCGCAGTCGCCGTTGACTTATTGCTGGCGGGCGAGACCAATAAGATGGTCGGTTGGGTCAAAAATGAGATTAAAGTGTCGACGATGGATGAAGCGATTGCCCGGAAAAACCAGATTGATCCGGAGCTATACCAGTTGGTGGAGAATCTGTCTTCGGTCTAATAGCTAGAACAAAGCAGATGAAAGGACTATTGTCCACTTGACGCTCTGGAATAATAAGCTTATAATTTGTTTAAAAGTTAATACTCACTCATCAAGAGAGGTGGAGGGTAAAGGGCCCGATGAAACCCGGCAACCATTGGATTGGATTCCAAACGGTGCTAATTCCCTCCAGAATGCTGGAAGATGAGTATTGTTGCTCAACCCTTCCTCAAGAAGGGTTTTTTCTTGGAAAGGAGGCGCACCAATAATGAATAAGTACTGTTTTACCTCTGAATCGGTCACGGAAGGCCATCCGGATAAGATCTGCGATCAGATCTCCGATGCCGTTCTTGATGCGATATTGGCGGAAGATCCACAAGCACGTGTCGCTTGTGAGACGGCAGTAACGACCGGATTAATCCTGATCATGGGCGAAATTACCACACAGTGCTATGTGGAGATCCCGAAGATTGCCCGTGAAGTTGTGAAAGAAATTGGGTATACAAGGGCGAAATATGGTTTTGACGGGGACACTTGCTCCGTCCTGACCGCGATTGATGAACAATCGCCGGATATTGCCTTGGGAGTCAATCAAGCCTTGGAGGTAAAGGCGGGGGAATATAAAGATGAAGATGACAGTATCGGGGCCGGTGACCAGGGGATGGTCTTCGGGTATGCCACCGATGAAACACCGGAATTTATGCCGATGCCGATTGCCCTGGCGCACCGTTTGGCCCGGCGGCTGGCTTTGGTCCGGAAACAAAGAATCCTGCCCTTCCTCCGCCCGGACGGGAAGACCCAAGTGACGGTGGAATATGTAGAGGGGCAGCCAGTCCGCGTCGATAAGATTGTCGTTTCTTCCCAGCATAACGAGCGGGTAGACCGGCGGACCTTGGAAGAAGGAATTACCGAAGAAGTGATCAAACCGGTTATTCCTGAAGGGTTTTTCGATGCGAAGACGACCTGTTTAATCAATCCGACCGGCCGCTTTGTGGTCGGGGGGCCGCAGGGCGATTCCGGCCTGACCGGGCGAAAAATTATCGTCGATACATACGGTGGGATGGCCCGTCATGGTGGCGGCGCCTTTTCCGGAAAAGATCCGACCAAAGTGGACCGTTCCGGGGCGTATGCTGCCAGGTATGTGGCGAAAAACATCGTAGCCGCCGGTTTGGCGAAAAAGTGTGAAATCCAGATCGCTTACGCCATCGGGGTGGCGAATCCGGTTTCGATTATGGTTGACACCTTTGGAACCGGGAGATTGCCCTCCGACCGGCTGGAAAAACTGGTAAAGGAGGTCTTTGATCTCCGACCGGGCGCCATCATCAAAAAAATGGATCTCAGGCGGCCAATCTACCGGCAAGTCGCCAGTTACGGTCATTTTGGCCGGTTAGACCTTGACTTGCCATGGGAACGCCTTGACCAGGTCGCGCTTTTGAAAGAGAAGGCCGGAGTTTGATCGGCTTCTTGCAGAAACCCTAAGGCTATGTTATAATATCAAGGTTAAATACGGATTAAGAAGGTGATTTTGAATGAAACAAGGTATTCATCCCAAATATATGAAGGCCACCGTGACCTGCGCCTGTGGTGAGAGCTTTGAAACCGGATCCACAAAAGAGGAGATCCGTGTGGAGATTTGCTCGAAATGTCACCCCTTCTTTACCGGAAAACAAAGGATCGTGGATTCCGGTGGACAGGTGGAAAAATTCCAGAAGCGCTTGAAAAAAGCCGATCAGTCAATTTAAAACAGAGCGATTTGCTCTGTTTTAAACTATTATCTGTTCTTTCCGCGCGACCTTGAAGCAGAGGGATTTTAGTATTATTTACCGAATCAAGGTCATATAATGGTCGAGCATGAAGGATGAACTAGGGGATCCTGATTTGAGTTTAAGGAGTGGTAATTGTGGCGGATAATTACCAGTACGGCGGGCAAGCAGTGATTGAAGGGGTGATGATGCGCGGCCGGCATCACTATGCGGTCGCAGTGCGGAAAGAGGACAATCAAGTGAGTATTTTCAGTGAAGAATTGGGCTATACCAAGAAACATCCCTTCTTGCGTCTGCCTTTTATCCGCGGAGTTGTCGCTTTAGGGGAATCGTTTGTCCTGGGGTTAAAAGCTTTACAGTATTCGGCGAATCAGTTAATGGAGGACGAAGGAGAAGAAGAACTGTCATTTTGGGAGATGGCGCTCATGATCGCCTTCGCAATCGGCCTGGCGATCGTTCTCTTTGTCGTTGTTCCGTTGTTGTTCCGCGGTCTGATCGCCGGTGTCGTGACCGGAACACTCTGGCGTAATTTGTTCGAAGGCCTTTTCCGGGCAATTATCCTGGTTGCCTATATTACGCTCATTTCGTTGTTGTCCGATATTCAACGGGTCTTTGCCTATCATGGCGCCGAGCATAAAGTGATCCACACTTACGAAGCAGGAGAGGAGTTAACCGTTGACAACGCCCGGACCAAAACCACGCTTCATCCGAGGTGTGGAACGAGTTTTCTCTTGTATGTCGTGGTTGTAAGTACGATCTTATTCTCCTTTTTAGGCGAGCAAACGATCCCCATGCGCTTTCTCTCCCGGATTCTGCTCCTGCCGGTGGTCGCCGGCATCTCCTATGAGATTATTAAGCTCTCCGGGAAAAACCAGTCGTTTCTTATCTGGAAAATTCTCAGTTGGCCGGGGTTGATGCTGCAGCGACTAACAACCCGTGAACCGGATGACAGCCAACTGGAAGTGGCGATTGCCGCCCTGCGCCAGGTTTTAACCTTGGAGGAAAATGCGCAACTCTATAATAATGTACACCCGATCAACCAACCAAGTACACCGGTATGCGAGTGAGGTAATCCGATGTTTGAAAAACTGGCTGCTTTAAAAGAAAAATATCAGGCGCTTGAGCAAAAAATGGCTGAACCAGAGGTGATCGCCGATCCGCAGGAGATGCGGAAGGTCGCCAAGGAACATGCGGATCTGGCGCCGGTTGTCTCAGCTTACCAACGTTATCTTGATTTGGAAGCCGATCTGCAAGTAGCCAAAGAATTACTGCAGGAGAAACCATCCGCGGAAGAAGCAACCCTTTTGAAAGAGGAAGTGGCGAGGTTAGGGACGGAACTGGCCCAACTGGAAGCGGAGCTGAAAGTGATGCTCCTTCCGAAAGATCCAAATGATGAAAAGAATGTGATCGTGGAGATCAGGGCGGGGACCGGCGGCGAGGAAGCAGCCCTGTTCGCGGCCGACCTCTTCCGGATGTATACGCGGTATGCCGAGACGCTGGGGTGGAAAGTAGAGCTGATGAGCTCCAACCCGACTGAGTTGGGCGGCTTTAAAGAGGTCATTTTTATGGTTAACGGAAAGGGTGCGTATAGCCGCTTAAAGTTTGAAAGCGGTGTCCACCGGGTGCAAAGGATCCCGGACACGGAGACCGGAGGCCGGATTCATACTTCAGCGGCGACGGTCGCCGTCCTTCCGGAAGCGGAAGAGATCGAAGTCGAGATCGATCCGAATGATTTGCGGATCGATGTTTACCGTTCTTCCGGTCATGGGGGACAAAGCGTGAATACGACCGACTCGGCTGTCCGGATCACCCATCTCCCCACCGGTTTGGTGGTGACCTGCCAGGATGAAAAATCGCAGCTCAAGAATAAGGAGAAGGCGCTGAAAATCTTGCGTGCCCGCTTACTCGATCAGATCCAACGGGAAAAAGAAGAAGAGTTGATCTCCGCCCGCCGGAGTATGGTGAAGTCCGGGGACCGGAGCGAACGGATTAGAACATATAATTTTCCGCAGAACCGGGTGACCGATCACCGGATCGACCTGACCCTTTACCGGCTTGAGGAGATCATGGGCGGTGATTTAGAAGAGTTAATCTCCAGTCTGATTATGTCGGAGCAAGCGGAGAAACTAAAAGTTTCCGCCGGAGAAGTGTCATGATGATGACTGTACGGGTTGTGTTGCAGGAGACCGCCCGTTTTTTTGCCAAACGCGGCTTGGAGGCGGCCCGTTTGGAGGCGGAGCTGCTGATGGCTCATCTCTTGGGGGTGGAGCGCCTGCGCTTATACACCGATCCGGAACGACCGCTCGCCGGGACGGAGCTTGACCGGTATAAAGAGCTGATCCGCCGGCGTCTCTCCGGGGAACCGTTGGCTTATATTACCGGAAAGAAAGCCTTTTTAAAGTGGGAATTTAACGTAACGCCGGACGTTTTGGTACCGCGCCCGGAAACGGAGATTTTAGTGGAAAAGACGCTGGCTATGCTGGAGACAGCGGCCGGCGGCCGGATTTTAGAGTTGGGTACCGGGAGCGGAATCATCACTATCGCCCTCGCTCATTATTTACCGGCTTATCAGTTTGAGGCGGTTGACATCTCCCCTGCTGCCCTGGGCGTTGCGGCCGGGAATGCCGCCTGCCATCAGTTGAGCGAACGGATTGCTTTTTACGAAGGGGATCTCTACGAAGCGCTTCCGGCGGGACGCGAAAATGCTTATACTGCGATTGTCTCGAATCCGCCGTACATACCCTCTGGGGTCCTCCCCACTTTAGCCCGGGAAGTTAGGATGGAACCGCGCCAGGCCTTGGATGGCGGTCCGGACGGGCTGGAAATTATCCGGAGAATCATCAGCCGGGCTCCGGAATTTTTAGCCCCTGGGGGTTTTTTGGCTTTGGAACACGGGCATGACCAAAAACCAATGGTCGAAAGGCTGGCCCGCATTGCCGGTTTTACGTCAATACAGTCTTATGACGATTATTCCGGATTTCCCCGCGTCACCATCTGCCAACTGAAATGATTCCGCCCGAACAAAAAAGCGGGTCGTTTTTGGACAATTAACGTCAGTGACGACAGAACTAGGAAGTAAAAATGGCCATTGGCCATTTTTTTGTTTAAAACCACCTTTTTTGCGTAATAATAGAATGATGGACTGCAGGGAGGTGGTGCCATGGATAGGCAGGGTGTAACAAAAAGCATTTATCTCCTGGGAAATACGGGTTCCGGGAAGACTCAGTTAATCAGGAGAACTCATGAGACCTTAAGAGGGAGGATCCAGGTCAAAGCAATTTATTACCAACCCAATGCGGTCTTTGACGCCTCAAGATTAAACGCAGCCGGCATTCCGGCTGTGATCCGGAACGAAGCTTTTCCTTCCCCGGCGGTGACGGAAGATGTTGCCGAAGAAGCCGGCGATCAACTTCTCTTTTATGAGTTTTCCGGAAGAACCGGTTACTCGCTCCCGAGAAACCAGGAGGATGTTTACCGGGTCTATCTCTTTAGTGTGACCGATGGTGATGAGAAACCGCTTAAATATCCGCGCTTGTTCAAAGAGATTGAGTTGGTGGTCGTCAATAAGATTGACCTCCTCCCGTTTACCGATTTTTCCCTTGCCCAGTTCGAAAAGGGGTTGCGGCAGGTTAATCCGCTTGTTCCCATCATCAAACTCTCCTGCCGGAACGGGGTCGGTCTCGACAACTGGCGAAAATGGTTGTTAGAGCTTTATGGGCTGGATGTCGTGGAGGAGAGCGGAAATCTTCCCCAATTGGGGATCTCCCGGCTTTAAAAGTGCGGGAAGCCACCGGAGTGATGACCGGTTAGCCGTTGAGGAATTCCTGGGAAGAAAGTCCATATTTTTCGCCGCTTTCGATATTGCCGAGCGGTTCCACATGGACGGCAATATCGTAGAGGTTTTTGATCGACCGGCGTAGTGCCTGCTCAACTTCGACCGCAAGTTGGTGGCCTTGCGCGACTGTTAGATTACCGTCGACTTCAATATCAAGATCGATCAAATAAAGATTGGCCAGTTTCCGTACTCTGGTCCGGTGCGGGTTGTATACCTGATCGACTTCGTCCACTGCCGCAAAAATTGCTTCATAAATCGAGGTATCCTCGATCCCATCCATAAGTTCCATGTTTGTTGATAAATAGAGATGAAGAGCGGTGCGGATGATCCAAAAACTGATCAGCATGGCCAGGATCGGATCGAGCAAGGGGATTCCCAGGATAATGGAGAGCGAAGTACCAAGGAGGACCCCGGACGAGAGCAAGACATCACCAAGCATATTGCGGCCATTGGCGATGAGCATTGAACTTTCCGTACTTTTTCCAATTTTGAACTGGTAAAGGGCAAGCAATAGTTTCCCGCCAACCGAAATGAGAGTGACGATAATGGCCGGCAACGTCGGAACCTCAGTTGGACCAGGTCTCAAGATTTTGGTTAGGGAAAAGATTAGTAACTGTAGACCGGCAAAGAAAATAATAAAGGAGATCAACAGCGTGGCTAGGGATTCAGCCCGGTGGTGGCCGTATGGATGATTTTGGTCGGGTGCTTTTGCTATAATGCGGATGGCAAAGAAAATGATTAAAAAACTGAAGAGATCGGTTATGCTATCAAGACCATCGCCGATGACCGCTAAACTACCTGAGATTAAGCCAATCGTTATTTTCGCCAGAGCCAGGATAGTATTGCCGATCATTCCAACCCAGGAGGCAATTTTAATCAGTTTTAAACGTGATTCCAACAGACATTCCTCCAGCACCTGCAGTGGTTTGAAAGAATTTAAACCCAAATCCTCAAGAACTCTCTCCTTATAAAGAATCGCCTCGTTCATTTATTCTTTGTAAATCAACAAGGATCAAGGGCTTTCCTAATAATTTATGCTTGCTATGGTAACGCCGCCAGCCTTGTTTGAAGTAAATAATCGAAAGCCGGATGAAAGAGAAAGGCCAAAGGCTTTTCGATAATGTACTTAAAAAAAGTTTGGTCATTGGGTAAACCCTTCCAGCAGATGATATTCGCCTCATCATGTCTTGGCGAAAAGGGAGAGGAATCCTTTTTTATTAATGTTAACATTGAATAGATAATGATAAAGAGCTTCTTTCTCAAGATCGTTTAAAGCTAGAAGTACATATTGGAGAAAAACCAATTATTGTTTTTTGGCTAGTTTAAAAAATCATAAAGGAACATTGGCGAGAATGTCTAACATTATTAATAAGGGAAAGCCTAACCACTAAAAACCACGAAAGCCGCTTCGATTATTACCAGCCATTTTTTATAAGATGCCAACTCCTCCTCACATTTCTGTTGATCTTTCATGGGGATATTAGGGGGTGTATGGGCTGAAAACTGAAGATTTCCAAGTTTTGTGGGTGGCGCGCTATGACTATCCGCCGGGCTGGAAAATGAAGTATCCTCATAATCATAACTATTATCAAATGATCTACGTGACTGAGGGTGAAGGCGAACATTTGATCGGTGATGCCACCTATGTAATGCGACCGGCTAGGTTATATTTCATTAAGCCGTTTCTTAGCCATCAGATTACTAAAGTGACGGAAAGTGATCTAATAACCTATGATCTTAAATTCAGGGTTAATGATCCCAGGATCAGTGCAGCTTTGGATCAGCTTCCAATGGTTACTTTCCTCCCTGACACGAAAATTTTGGATTTATTTAAAACCCTTAGAGAAGAATGGTTGGAGAAGAAGACTTATTACAAAGAATTAGCATCAGTCTATTTAATCCAAATTATCCTTAATGTTCTGCGTCTATTGGAAGCCGATAAAGAAATACCATATCTCGAACTGCACGAACTCGTTTCGATTGCTGATTCGAATAAACCTTGTAATCTCATTATTGACTTTATCCAAAAACATTACCAGGAGGATTTAACCTTAAAAAAAATCAGCGAGTCTTTAGGTTATAATCCAAGTTATATTTGCCAGGTGACGAAGAAAATGATGAACTTATCAATAATGCGTTTTTTAAATATTTACCGAATCCATAAAAGTAAGGATCTGATCAGGTATTCGGATTATAGTTTAAAACAGATTGCCACGATGGTTGGATTCAAAACAGTTCATCATTTTACGCGATTGTTTAATGAGGTTGAGGGTACTAGCCCAGCCAAATGGCGGGAGGAATGGCGAGAGAAGGAGAAACAGGGGATTAGAAAGGATGTCTTTCTTAATGAACGGTTCAAAAACAAAACACTATAATTAGACTGTAAACAAGCGGCGGTTTTAGAGTAAAGCTAAAACCGCCGCTTCATTATTTACGGGATTACTTTCGTATTCCTTGTATCCGTTTTTATTAATCGAATCCGGCAAAAACAAAAAAAGAACGATAATCTAAAAATTAGATAAAACAAAGTAAAAAGCATGTAAATATGGGCGGTGCGATCTTTGATATAATTTAATAAGAGTAAATGGATGATGAGGGGCGGAAGCAATTGTGAAAGGGGAACAAAGTAGAGTCTTAACATTTAAACACCGGAGGACCTGGAAGTTTTTTGGGGGAGCACTGATCATTCAGCTATTATTACTGGTTTTCTGGTCAGTTCAGGTGTTTGCTTTCCACCAGATCCAGTCGAATTTCGACTATGATCGGCAAAACACTTATTGGAATTATTACGAAAAAAACAAGGTTTATTCCAAACCCGAAGTGACGATTGAGATCCCGGGTGCGGGGTTGACCTATAAGCAGGGTGATATTAAGGTCTTACATAATTTCCAGGGCAAGGAAGAGGTCTTAGTCTGGACTGACCGCCAAGGGATGGTCGAGTGGGAGATCGAGGTCCCGGAGAGCGGGCTCTATCAGCTAGGAATCATGTATTATCCGCTGGTTGATTTGCGGGGAAATATTGAGTTAAAGTTGGCGATTGATGGGGAAGTACCCTTTAATGATGTCCAACAAATCTTGTTACCCCGAGCCTGGCGAGATGCCGGCCAAGTTCAACAGGATAACCGGGGAAATGATATTAGACCACAACAAGAAATGGCACCCTGCTGGCTATTTGAAGTATTTCAAGATAAACAAGGAATTTATGTTGAACCTTATCAGTTTTATCTATCTGCAGGGAAACACCGCCTGACCATTACGGCAATTAAGGGAAATTTCGCCATTGACCACCTGCTCTTCTATAATCAGCAAATTCCGACCTACGCCGAAGTTGTTGAAGAGTATAAAGCTCAAGGTTACCAACCGGCAGACTCGGTGTTTTTGAAGATTCAAGCGGAGAAAGCTGAACTCAAATCCGAACCGCTTCTCCATGGGCTCTATGACCGGAGCAGCCCTGCGACTGAACCATCGCATCATGTCAACCTTCGTTTAAATACAATTGGCGGATCAAACTGGAACTCCGCGGGCCAGTGGATTACCTGGAAGGTAGATATTCCCGAGGATGGGCTTTACCAGTTGGGAATGCGCTTCCGGCAAAACTATTTACGCGGCTTTTTCGTAACCCGCAAATTATATATTGACGGGCGGATTCCTTTCCAGGAACTAGCCGATCTCACTTTCGATTATAGTCCGTATTGGCAGATGAAGGTGATCGGTGACCAGACTCCTCATTTGGTCTACCTCACCAAAGGGGTTCATGAAATAAAGATGGAAGTGGGATTGGGCAAGCTGGCTGATACCCTCCGCGTTATGCAGGATGTTGTCTATGAGATGAACTTAATGTACCGGAAGATAATAATGATTACCGGTATTAATCCGGATATCTATCGTGATTATAACTTGGAGAAGGAGATCCCGGCGCTTGTTCCTACATTTGTAAGACTGAGCCAGACTCTAACACGGGAAGCGGAAAAGCTTGAGGGATTATCAGGCCGAGCCGGCGGGGAAGTTTCATTCCTTAAAGAAGTGGCTTTTCAGCTTAAAAGTTTGAGCGAGCGGCCGGAGACGATTAAGGAGCGACTTGATAATTATCGCTCTAATGTCAGCAGTTTGTCGGCCTGGGTTTTACAGATGAAGGCTCAACCCCTTGAATTGGATTATATCTTTGTGTCCTCTCCTGATCAGCAAGCGCCGCGAGCCGAAGCAGGTTTCTTCGGTAAACTTATCTATGCGATAAAATCTTTTATTGCCTCGTTTTATATGGACTATAGTGCGGTCGGTGATGTTTACGAAAAGGATCAGTCGATTAAGGTTTGGATTGGGACAGGACGCGACCAAGCCCAGGTTCTGAAGAGTCTGATTGATGAATTATTTACACCACAAACCGGGATTAAAGTTAATCTGGAACTAGTGCAGGGGGCGCTGATCGAAGCCACGTTGGCCGGACAAGGTCCGGATATCGCCTTATCGATCGGGAGAAAAGACCCGGTCAATTTGGCGATTCGAAACGCTTTGTTGGATCTTTCCCAATTTGATGATTTTGAAACCGTAATGCAAAGGTTTATGCCCGGAGCGCTCCTTCCTTACCAGTATGAAAATGGATATTACGCCCTCCCCGAAACGCAGCTGTTTAATATGATGTTTTACCGTAAAGATATCTTTGCCGAACTTGGAATTTTACCGCCTGAAACCTGGGATGAGTTTTTAACCATCGTTCCCGTAATCCAGAGAAACAATATGCAGGTGGGATTGCCTCAAGAACAGTCCGGGAACGAAAGGGATCTTCCGATCCCGCAGATGTTTGTGACCCTGCTCTTCCAGAACGGGGGCGAATTTTATGCGGCGGATCGTAAAAGTACATTACTGAATAATCCGGAGGCGATTAAAGCCTTTCGGGATTGGACAGAGTTCTATACGCAATACAATTTCCCACTTCGCTATGACTTCTACAACCGTTTTCGCACCGGCGAAATGCCGCTCGCGATCCAACCTTATACCGAGTATAACAGGCTATCGGTAGCGGCGCCGGAGATTGCCAACCTTTGGGGGATGTTGCCGGTTCCCGGTCTTCGCCAAGCGGATGGCACAATTAACCGGGTCGAAGCCGCCACCGGGAATGCTTGCGTCATTTTAAAACAAGTAAAAGAACCTGATGCGGCTTGGGAATTTTTAAAGTGGTGGACGAGTGCTGAGGTGCAAAAACGTTTTGGTTTAGGATTGGAGACCTTGATGGGCCCGGCGGCGCGCTACCCAACGGCTAATGTTGCAGCTTTTAGTGAACTGCCATGGTCCGTTCAAGAGTATGAAAACCTGATGAATCAATGGCGGAATGTACGGGAGATTCCGGAGGTGCCCGGCGGATATTATGCCGCACGTGGGATTACCAATGCTTTCCGGGAAGCAGTATATGATTACCGTAGCCCCCGTGCAGCGCTTTTTGACCATAACCGTACCATTAATGAAGAAATTATGCGTAAAAGGATTGAGTTTGGACTGGAATAGAGGAAAGTTAGGAGAGATTAGGCTTGAAGGAAAACGTCAACTACGCGACCATTCCAAAGAAAAAAAATAATTGGTGGAAAGAAGTTAAGAGGAACAAAGATTGTTATCTTTTACTCCTGCCTTATATGTCGGTTTTTACCTTGTTTACTGTAATTCCCGTTTTAGCATCCATTGGGTTGAGTTTTACGTATTTCAATCTGTTGGAGCCCCCACAGTGGCGAGGCTGGCTAAACTATATCAGATTATTCCTTGATGACGATGTCTTTTTAATTGCGGTTAAAAACACCTTGGTATTTGCCTTTGTTACCGGGCCAATCAGTTATTTTGCCTGCTTAATCTTTGCCTGGCTGATCAATGAACTCCCACCGAAACTGCGCGCTTTTATGACACTGGTCTTTTACGCCCCTTCGATCTCAGGCTCGGCCTTTGTCATCTGGAAATATATATTAAGCGGTGATATGTACGGGCTTCTGAACAGTACCTTAATGAAATGGGGAATTCTCACCGAACCGGTTCAATGGTTGACTAATCCCCTTTATAACATGAAATTTATTATTGTGGTGCAATTATGGTTGAGTTTAGGGGCTAGCTTTTTAGCGTTTATCGCCGGTTTGCAATCAATCGATAAATCAATGTATGAAGCCGGAGCGATCGATGGGATCAGAAACCGGTGGCAAGAACTTTGGTTTATTACCCTGCCGTCAATGAAGCCGCAGTTAATGTTTGGTGCGGTTATGCAGATTGCCGCCTCCTTTGGGGTAAGTTCGATCTGTATGGAGCTGGCCGGGTTTCCGAGTACCAATTATTCGGCGAGAACCGTTGTGACTCATATCTATGATTTCGGTACGGTCCGTTATGAAATGGGCTACGCTTCCGCGATTGCCACTGTGCTTTTTGTTGCGATGATTATAACTCGAAACATTATTGGCAAATTACTAAAAACTGATTAAGACGGGGAAGGGCTGTAAAATGGGGAAAAAAAATAAATTAAACCGATCGACCGCCGGGGATGTCTGCATTTTTATCGTATTGGCGCTCTTTGGATCTTTCATGGCATTGCCTTTAGTCTATGCCATTGTCCAAGCCCTCAAACCATTGGAAGAGATCTTTATCTTCCCGCCACGTTTTTTTGTACGTCGACCTACCTTGGAAAATTTCGGTACATTGTTTCAGTTAACAGGAAACCTGTGGGTCCCTTTTTCCCGCTATGTGTTCAATAGCTTATTTGTCAGCGTGGTCAGTACAATCGGACATGTGATCTTTGCGTCGATGGCTGCTTATCCTCTAGCGAAATATAATTTCCCCGGAAAAAATTTCATCTTTAACATTGTAGTGATGTCTTTGCTCTTTACTCCTGAAGTAACAGAGATCCCCAGGTACATGGTGCTAGCTAAGACCGGGATGATCAATTCTTACTGGGCTTTATTGCTGCCGCCGCTTGCCATGCCGTTGGGACTATATTTAATGCGCCAGTTTATGAGTCAGATCCCTGATTCGGTGCTGGAAGCTGCGAAGATCGATGGGGCTTCGATCCACCAAACCTTGTGGCGGATTGTGATGCCGGCGGTTAAACCGGCATGGTTAACACTGATCATCTTTGCTTTTCAAAGTATATGGAACCGGACAGGTATGGCCTACATATACGTTGAGCAGTATAAGGTATTACCGACGATTTTGCGCCAGCTTACGCAGAGTAGTAACATCGCCCGGGCTGGGGTGGCTGCTGCGTCTACAGTTTTACTGATGATTCCTCCGATCATTATTTTTGTCATCACCCAAAGCAATGTCATTGAAACCATGTCTTACTCCGGAATGAAAGATTAAGGTGGAAGAAGAATGTTTCCCGGAAAAGAACAGGCGGTGCGTTTATATGAATAAACTTGGAGTAATTATAAACATCTTTTTACTGTTGACGGTGCCTATCACTGTTTGTCAGGCTGTCGAAGCTCCTTATCAGGGATATGTTTACAACGTATGGAGAGAAGCGGTCCCTTCCCCAAATGGTTACCTGCCGGAACGGAGTATAACCGGAGAAGATTTGGGGGTGGGTTCATTTAAGGAGCCCCAGGACTTCTTTGTCGACCGGCAAAAAAATATTTATATTTTGGATAGCGGCAACAACCGGATCGTGGTTCTTGATGAACATTTCAAGAAAAAAGCGATTATTGATCAGTTTTATGGAGAAAACGGACCGGAGACGATTGTCCTCCCCACCGGGATTTTCGTTACACCAGAAGGTCTGATTTACTTGGCTGACGGGAAAAAAGGCCGGGTGGTTAAGGTTAACCAGGAAGGAAGGATCCTGCAAGAGTATAGACGGCCGGAATCGGAGTTGATCCCGGCGCATATTGAGTATGTCCCGATTAAAGTACTGGTGGACAGCTCCGGAACGATCTATACGATTATCAAAGATCTGTATTATGGTGCTGTTATGTATAATCAAGCAGGGGAATTCCTTGGTTACTACGGTACCAACCGGGTTGTGACTACTCTGCAGTTATTACAAGATTTCATTTGGAAGAAGATTCTGACCAAAACGCAACGGGATAAGATGGCGAGATATGTACCGGTTGCCTTTGCCAATTTCACCATTGATGAAAAGGATTTTGTCTATACATGTACCCAGGGAACGACCACGAACAGTTCGCTCAAGAAGTATAATCCGATGGGGGTAAACATCTTAAGAGGGCGAAACGGAACACTAGCCGATTACGGCGATTTGGAAACTGAGTATTATGCTGAACATAGTAAAACCTACCGGACTCAGTTTGTAGATCTGGTTGTTGATGAAAATGGTTTCATCAATGCCCTGGATTATACTTTTGGACGGGTTTTTCAATATAACCAGGATAGTGAGCTGCTAACCATCTTCGGCGGATTAGGTTCTCAGCTTGGTCTTTTTAAGACGCCGGTAGCGATTGAGAGTATTAACGGCAAAATTATGGTGCTCGATGCCGGAAAGAATAATATCACCCTCTTTGCCCCGACCGAATTTGGTCAAGCCGTACATACTGCAGTTAAACTTTACGACGATGGGCTTTACGAAGAGTCTATTGAGCCCTGGTTAGAAGTACTGAAAAGGAACAGTAATTATGAACTTGCCTACATCGGGATTGCGCAAGCAATGATGAGAATTGGGAATTATGAAGAAGCAATGAAATACTATAAGCTTGGCTATGACCGGGAAGGTTACTCGAAAGCGTATCGAGAGTACCGGACTGAAGTGCTGCGCGAAAATTTCTCACTCGTGATGTTCTTTATGCTCCTCATTATTGTATTGATCCAGTTGTTTTTGAAGAAAGACGAAATACTGAGAAAGATCGGACGCCAGCGGAAAAGATATGGGGACTAGGGGTGGATAATGACAATGAAAAAGGTTAGATATTTGTTTTACATTATGGTTCATCCGGTTGAAGGTTTCGAAGAAATGCGTTGGAATAAGGACGAGTCGATTCCGCTTTCGTTTGCCTTATTGGGGTTGTGGTTATTGTCTCTGGTTTTTAATCACCAATTAACCGGCTTTATTTTTAATCCGAACCGCCCGCAGACCATGAATATCCTGATTCTTTTCGCCCAATCGATTGCCCCTTTTATCCTGTGGACCATCTCTAACTGGTCGTTATGTACATTAATGGATGGGAAAGGGAGATATAAAGAGATTTGGATTCTATCAGCTTATTCTTTAACCCCCTATCTAATCATCAGTTTTATTGTGCTGTTTTTAAGTAATTATCTCACTTTAGAAGAAGGAATCTTTCTGGCGTGGTTAAAAATGCTCGGCTTCTTGTGGAGCCTACTGATCCTGTTTCAAGGCTTGCGGGTATTTCATGAATATACGGTGGGGAAGACAGTCTTCTCCATTTTCCTGACCATTGCGGGAGTTTTAGTGATCGTCTTCCTAATGACACTTTCTTTTACGTTAGTACAACAGGTGATTACGTTCTTTAGAACGATCTACTTTGAGGTCATGTTTCGCGGTTTTTAAAGATGCAAAGGAATTCCAGAAGACAAAGATTGAAGACTTAATATGCATTTTGGGGGTAGTATGATGCAAAACAATCTGGTAGCTACCGGAATCCTGGGGGGGATCAAATCCAGATCCTTAAAAAAGCTGATTTTCTGGTTATTAGCGTGCTTTTTCATCTTGGCCGGGGCGGTTTCTTCACGGGCCCAGATTCCTCCCGAAATGGAAATGGTGGTAGCCAACCAAAAGCTTGCTTTATATATTAATCCCACGAGCGGAGAGTTTGCCGTTTACGATCAAATTTCCGGGAGTGTTTGGTGGAGTAATCCTCCAGGGCGCGATACGGATAAAAGAGCGGTTGGTGTCAACAAAATGGAGCTCAATGCGCAATTGATCCTCAGGTATTATAATACCGAACGGAACTCCGAGTTTAGAATTAATTCTTATGTGGCGAGCGTTAACCGCGGTGGGGTTCAGGTTAAAAAAGTGAAAGACGGCTTCCGGGTCGAGTACAGTTTCCCGCGGGAAGGATTTGTCATACCGCTCGAGGTGACTTTACAGGAGGATTTTCTCCAAGTAACGCTCCTGGTCGATGAGATCGAAGAACCGGAAACTTTAGCGCTAACTTCCCTTGATTTACTACCGTTTTTTGGAGCCGGAAGCTTAGAGGATGAGGGTTATATCTTTGTTCCGGACGGTTCGGGGGCGTTAATCAACTTTAATAACGGTAAAGAGAAAGCTGATCCCTTTCGAGGGAGCATCTATGGTACAGATCCTACATTTCTACCAGAAAGATCGCCAGTGACCCGGGAAGAGGTGAAAATTCCGGTTTTCGGGATCAAGAATCAGAACTTGGCGCTTTTTGCGGTAATTAAAGATGGAGCGGCCTTGGGAACGATCAATGCCTCTGTTTCCGGACAGAACAATAGTTACAATAATGCTTATTTTGAATTCAAACTCCGTTCTTCGACCACCTTCCGGGAACTGAATCAAGTCTTTCGGCTCTATGAAGAAGGGAAAATAAAGGCTGAGAAGATTACGGTCCGGTATTACCTCTGGTCGGAAGTGAAGGCCGACTATCTGGGCATGGCGGGGAAATACAGAGATTATTTGAAGGCTGAACACCAAATGGTTGTCAAGCCGATCGACGGGGTCCCATTCTACCTTGATCTTTATGGGGCGGTTCGCGTACGGAAGTCGGTTTTTGGCATCCCGAAGCGGACCAATGAGACGTTGTCTACCTTTGATGGGATCAAGAGCTTAATCGGGACGATGAAAGAGATGGGGATCGATGACATCGTCCTAAGTTTAAGGAATTGGACACCAGAGAAATTAGAGAAAAAGATCCCGGTTAAAGTTACTCCTTTAGGAAAGTTGGGGGGCAGGAAGAGCTTTAATGAATTAACGGCCCACCTGCAGAGGAATGGGGTAGAGTTTTATCCGGAGTTTAATTTTATCGAATTCAACCAGTCGGCCAATGGTTTTACCCTGCTGAAGGATGCGGCGATCCAACTTACGCAACTCCCAGTCATCCAGTTTGATTATAAACGTAGTACATATTTAAAAGATTTAAATATGGGCAAAGAGGAATGGCGCCTCTTGATACCGGAGAAAGCAGGCTCGGCGGTGGAAAAGTTCATTGAAAACTACCAGGAAAAAAATGTCTCCGGCTTAATGTTAAGCGGGATGCCCAATAAAGTATATTCTGATTTCTCCGATTACCCCAGCGGGAGAGAGAATACGTTAAAAATATGGGAAGAAAATCTTAACCGGCTCAGGATGACGACCGGCGGCTTGCTCGCGAATAATCCAAACGCCTATGCTCTTCCCTATCTGGATCATGTGGTGGCGCTGCCGACGGAAAGCAGTGGTTTTGAGATTCTTGATCGAACGGTTCCGTTTATCCAGGTTGTCCTGCACGGTCTCGTTCCTTACGCGACTTCCCCGCTTAATCTGGCTTCCAATCCGCAAGATTACTTTTTGAAAGCGGTGGAGACCGGAAGCTTTCTTAACTATGCTTGGATAACCCGGGATTCCTCCTTACTAAAAGAGACGCCCTTAAACCATATATACAGCAGTAATTATGATGTTTGGTTGGATGAGGCGGTTTTACAGTATAAACGAACGAAAGAATTATACGGACTGATCAAAAACGAAGAGATCACCAACCATCTAGAGGTCGCGGAAGGGGTTTACGCTACCGAGTATGCCAATGGTTATACGGTGGTCGTGAATTATAATAATCAACCGGTAACAGTCGATGACCGGGTCCTGGCGGCCAAAAATTTCTTATTCTTTAAAAAGGGTGATAACTAATGTTAAAGAAACGACTGTCCTATGAAAAGCAGAAGTCTTGGATTGGGTTTGCCTTTATATCTCCTTGGGTCATTGGTTTTATCTTCTTATTTGCCAGGCCGCTGATTAAATCATTGGTTTATACTTTTCACAAGCTACAGATCCAACCAAATGGCTTAATTCTGGAGTTTGCCGGTTTTGAAAACTACCGGTATGCCTTTACCGAAGACCCTGTCTTCATTCGCTTGCTTGTTGAATCCATCGGGAATATCCTTTACCAAGTTCCTTTGATTCTTGTTTTCAGTCTTTTTGTGGCGGTTATTTTAAATCAGAAGTTTCGGGGGAGGTTTCTTGCCCGGGGGGTGTTCTTTCTTCCGGTGATCATCGCCAGCGGGGTGATCATCAATATTCTACGCGGAGATACGTTGTCAGCGGAAATTCTCTCCGGCGAACGTGTATCTTTCCTCTTTGAAGTCACCGCCTTTGAGCAGATGCTGATCCAGGCCGGACTGAGAGAAGACCTGGTCCTCTTCTTTACGAGCCTCACCAATCAGATCTTTGAATTATCATGGAAGTCCGGGATTCAGATCTTGGTCTTTCTGGCAGGTTTACAAACCATCCCCGGTTCACTCTATGAAGCTTCGGCGATGGAAGGGGCTACGCCCTGGGAGACTTTCTGGAAAGTTACTTTTCCGATGATCTCACCAATGATCATTTTAAACTTGGTCTATTCGATTATTGACAATTTTAGTGATTATACAAACCAGGTCCTCCGGCTAATCAACCAGCACAGCCAGAATCTGAATATGGCTTATAGCGCTACTCTAGCCTGGATCTATTTTATCGTTGTCTTTGTAATCGTTGGTATAGTTTACGCGATCGTGAATCGACACGTCTTCTATAACGTAGAGTAAGGGGGATTATAACGTGGCAGAACTGATTAAAACTGGTATAACCAAGCTTTTGAACGGTGTTGCTCCCAACATAAACGCATATAAGATTGAAAAAGAGACAAGAAAAATCGGTTGGAGTATCTGCCGGGGGATTCTTCTGTTTTGTATGAGTTTTGTCCTGCTGTATCCCCTCATCTATATGATTAGTGTCGCTTTTCGACCGCAGGAACAGATCTTCGACCCGACAGTAATTTGGGTGCCAAAGAGTTTGACTTGGGATAATATAATTACCGCTTATAAACTAATGGAATATCCTGCGGCTTTAAAACATACGGCGATCTTAGGAATTGTCAGTTCAATCTTACAGGTAATCTCCTGTGCGGTAGTTGGTTATGGATTTGCCAGGTTTAAATTTAAAGGGAAAAGTCTCCTCTTTGCCATGGTGATCTTCACGATCATCGTTCCGCCACAAACCGTTATTATCCCTCTATACATGGAGTATCGGTTTTTTGACTTTTTTGGGTTGGGGAGGCTCATCGGTTTGTTGCGGGGAGAAGATTTGACGGCTAATCTACTCAATACGGTATGGGCGTTTTACCTTCCGGCAATCTTCGGCGTTGGAATCCGCTCCGGTTTATTTATCTATATGTTCCGGCAGTTTTTCCGGGGGATGCCGGTCGAGCTGGAAGATGCGGCTTATGTTGACGGTTGTGGCCCGGTGCGAACTTTTATCAAGGTGATGGTCCCAAATGCGGCTCCGGTATTTTTGACGGTTTTCCTTTTTTCGCTGGTCTGGTACTGGAATGACTATTTCTTTACCTCTATGTTTTCCAACCAGTTTACCGTCTCAACGGTTTTAACTTCACGGCAAGTGATTGATGTCGGTACCTCGCAACGCGAGTTTAGCATCGCACATCAACAAGCCGGTTGTTTGCTTGCGATCATGCCGGTTTTAACCCTCTATATCTTTTTGCAAAAGTATTTCACCGAAAGTATCGAAAGGACGGGAATCGTCGGGTAACCGGCAATTATATATCGTCCCGTACACCAAACGACGGTCAGGTAAAAACAAAATTTTAGACAAAAAAACATAAACATCGTCCAAAGGAAGATTAAGCTATTGTTTTAATATTATATTATTGATCTTAACCTGAAGAAGGTTAATAGAAAAAAACAGAGGAGGAGGATGTGTAGTGAAAAAGCATCAGTTTATGTTAGCGGTTTGTATGCTGATCGTTATTACCGTTTTGGCTGTAAATTTATCAGCAGCGCCGGCCGTACCGAAAATTAACCTGAAAAATAAGGTGGTTAAAGTCTTATCGTGGACGGGGCCGGAATATTTTACCGAGTTACTTGATTATTTTAAGAAGTTTTATGGTGGCCAGGCTGAATTTACGGTCGTCGCTACCCAAGAGATCGGTACGAAATTAACGGCAATGGTGATGAGTGGTGATGCGCCGGATGTCTGTCGGGATGAAATTCAAAGAGGTAGGTTTTTGTGGCTCCGGGCCAACAATCTGGTCCAACCGGCTAATAACTACATCGATATCAACAGTCCGTTATGGTCGGAGATGAAACCGGCGTGGGAGCAGTTTAAACATGATGGTAAATATTACGCAGTCGTCTATGGAATGATTAACTCCTATAATATGCTTTTCTACAATAAGACTATTTTTGAGAACAACGGACTAGATACCCCGCTGGATTACTATAACCGTGGGGAATGGGACTGGAATACCCTGCGGGAGCTTGCCATCCAGCTTACCCAAGATACAGATGGCGATGGTAATATCGATCAATGGGGCTTTCTCTGTGATAAGGACCTCGGACTGGCCCAATTTGCCCTTTCGACCGGGAAAAATCTGATCAAAATCGATCAAAATGGAAGAATGGTATCCAATCTTCGGGATCCTGATGTTATCCGGGCGGCGGATTTCTTCCGTTCGTTGACGGCCGCGGGATACAACTGCATGCGTCCGAAGGGGGATGCGAAAAATCTCCAAGAGTTTTTGAACGGTAAAGATGCGATGATGATGGCAAGGTATTACCGGCTGAAAGACTATAAAGTGATGTATGATGAGATCGGCTGGGTACCGATGCCCAAAGATCCGCAATCCGATAAATATTACACTCTGGCTTACCCCAACTACGCGTTTATTCCGGTCGGGGCAAAAAATCCAGAAGGCGCCGCTGCTTTACTTAACACTTTCCGCTATATTGAGGTGGACGAGGAGCTGAGACAGCAACGCAATACCCGCTTGATTGAAGAGCTTAAAGAGTATACTTGGGAAACCAGGAAAATTCTGGAAGGGATTGCCCAAGAAGGAAAAACTCCGATCATTCCATTTTATTTCATGTGTGATGATCAGGATGGTTTCCGGTTTTACCGGATCTGGAATGAGATGTACTCTGGGCAAAATTCCTACCAGACGACAGTCGAAAAATACATGCCTCAACTCCAGGCCATTATCGATCGGTATAATGCGTTGATTAAATAACCCGACTCACCGAGTGAAAAACCTCTCCCTGCGGGGAGAGGTTTTTTAAAATACTTAAGTAATTAACCTCCGGTCGGGATGAGCAATAAGTTTTTCGTTTAACCATATCTGCAAAAAAAGGAAGGTGTCTTCAGTGCTGATTAAAGATCACGATCTCATCTTATTTCAAGGCGACAGTGTTACCGATGCCGGCCGGAATAAAGAGGATCCAAATGATTTAGGCAAGGGCTACCCGATGATCATAGCTGGTTGGATCGCGGCCACCTATCCGGAGTTACAAGTCAAATTTATCAACAGGGGAATTGGGGGGAACCGGGTTAAAGATTTAAAAGCCCGTTGGGAGAAAGATTGTCTTGAACTGAAACCGACCTTGGTTTCGATTATGATTGGGATTAATGATTGTTGGCGACGGTACGACCGCAATGATCCGACCTCCCTTGAACAGTTTACCGCCGATTACCGGGCGATAATCCAAGCAACAAAGGAGCAACTTAATGCGCGACTTGTTCTGATCGAGCCTTTTGTCTTACCAATGAAAGAAGAGCAAAGAAGATGGCGGGAGGACTTAGATCCAAAAATAAACGCCGTTCGCGATTTGGCCAGGGAGTTTGGTGCCCTGTTATTACCGATGGACGGAATATTTAATCAGTATTCCACACGGCGGGATTCAGCTTTTTGGACAAAAGACGGGGTGCATCCGACCGTAGCCGGACATGCCCTCATTGCGCGGGAATGGTTAAAATTAATGCGGGCAGTGTAAAAAAACGCGGCGTCGCATAACTTTGCCACTGCTCCGGAGAAGATCTGGGTCGGGTGGCCGGTGCGATCATTGGAGAAATCCCACCAGGGGGTGAATGGCAGGTTGCCAAAGGCGTTCAGATCACAAATCAGAGTTAAGGAGTTTAAGATGAACACGAAAAATTCTCGAATAAACAAAGAAAGTCCGATCGTATTTTTTTTGAATCCTGCCGAATTACATAAAATCCGGGAGAGGATCGACCAGCGGGATAGTACATTGCTTCCCGCTTATGAAAAGCTGTTGGCAGAGGCTGACCGCGCATTACCGCTCGGGCCATTCTCGGTGGTTGATAAATCCCGGCTGGCGCCGAGTGGAGATCCGCATGATTATCTGAGTATTGGACCATACTGGTGGCCAAACCCCGATACCCCGGATGGGTTACCGTATATCAGGCTGGATGGTCAGCGCAATCCGGAATATGATAGCGACCAATATGATAACACTTCGTTTTTTACTATGTTTGATGCAGTGACCACCCTTTCCTTAGCTTATTATTTTTCCCGCTCGCAAAACTACGCCTTACGGGCGGCGGAACTCGTGCGTCATTGGTTTATCAACTCTGATACCGCGATGAATCCGAACCTCAATTATGCGCAGGGGATTCCGGGGAGAAGGGCCACCCGGGGAACAGGGATTATTGAAGCTTATCCCCTCCCATTTTTCCTGGATGTTTTCGGTTTGCTTGCCGACTCAGGGGCTTGGTCGGCTGCTGACCAGCAGGCGTTGGTTGGATGGTTGGAAAATTTCCTGACTTGGCTTCAGGAAAGCGACAATGGACGGGAGGAAGCCAAGAGTAAAAATAACCATGGGACGCATTATGATCTGTTAGTTGCTTATCTTGCCCTTTATCTGGACCATCCCCGGCTTGCCCAGAACGTGTTAACAAAAATGATGAAAGAGCGAATTCCCGAGCAGATTGAACCCGACGGGCGGCAACCTTTGGAGTTAATAAGGACAGCAGCGCTTCATTATTCTGTCTTTAACCTAATGGCTTGGTTTAAATCAGCCTTATTGGGTGAGCATTGCGGACTTAATCTCTGGACGTACCAGACGAGCGATGGCCGGAGTATCCGTCAAGCGATCGATTGGCTATTGCCATACTTTTATGAACCACAAAAGTGGCCATACCAACAGATTACTCCGCTTAAGACAGAGAGGATTGCGTTTCTCCTCCGGTTATCCGCCAAAAATTACAACGAACCCTATTTTGAAGAGGCGCTTCGGGGTGCAATACCCGGTTGGCCGGCGGACCGTGTGAATCTACTTTACCTTTCGCCATTCGAAAGATAAAAGGGGGTTTCTGCCTGATGGTCAAGAGGAAAATTTACAGTTGGTTATTAGTTTGTGCTCTATTGATTTTGGCCTTGACTAACGGGTTGATGGTGGCGGCGACTGTTCCGGCCGGGGCGGAGGAAGTGATTGTCACGACGAAGAAAGAATTGACTTCCGCATTAAATCGTGCCCGGCCGGGAACAGTCATTAAACTTGCGCCGGGTGATTGGAGTAACCTGGAAATTTCAATTACAAAGAACGGAACTGCCGAGCAGCCAATTACCTTGACCGTTACCGATCCGGGGTCCGTCTTTATTACCGGCGCCTCGAAGGTTGTGACGATGGGCAATTACATTGTCCTTGACGGCTTGTATTTTAAAGATGGACAACCCGCTGATCAAAATGGGGCAATTCAACTTAAGGGTTTTAACAACCGGGCTACGAACTGCTCGATTGTGAATTATAATAATGAGAAAGCGTACACCAAATGGGTCAGTCTCTATAATCGCAACCACCGGGTTGATCACTGCTACTTTGCCGGGAAAAACAACGGCGGGGCGTTACTGGTGGTCTGGCGCTCCAACAGTTCCCCTAATCATCACCTGATCGACCATAACGTCTTTCGCGATTTTGCCGACGGCGGCGGCGTAAATGAGTGGGAAACGATCCGTATCGGCACCAGTGACTTTTCACAATCCTCTTCTTATACTACGGTGGAATATAATTACTTTGAGAATTGCAACGGCGAGATCGAGATCATCTCCAATAAAGCTTGCCATAATACGATCCGTTATAATACCCTAATCAATTGCAAAGGCCATATCTGCTTGCGCCATGGTAACAACTGCGTAGTTGAGGGGAATGTGATCAAAACCGGAAATCTCAAAGATGCCGGTGGGATCCGTGTGATGGACAAAGAGCATCTGATCATCAATAACTACATTGAGGGGGTAAGGACTACGAGTGATGCCAGAGGCGGAATCGTAATCTATGGTAGTGATCTGAAACCCGCCTTGAATGGATACTGGCCGACGGAAAAGATCAGGGTGGAGAATAACTCGCTCATTGATTGCCAGCAGAGTCTGGTCTTTGGCGGAGGTAATACTCAAGCCCCACCTGTCTCGGTGAGTTTTGCCAATAATGTCATCCGGAACAATCTCACAGGGGAACGCGAGTACGCCTTGATTCGCGAGGTCAAAAAAGTTCAGGAGGTCAGTTTTTCCGGGGATATTTTTTATGGTTCATTTTTAGGACTGCTCACCCTTACCCCTCCGGAAGGGATTGTGTTGTCCGACCCGCAAATTACCTTGGGTAGTGATGGTCTGTATTATGCGCTTGATCCGACAAAAGGAGCGCATCCACCGGTCGTCTTAAAAGAAAGCGACGTGGGTCCGCGAACGTATCGCCCGTGAACAATCCTTGACGCAGCCCAGCCGCCGGTAACCTTAAATGAGCGAGTGAGGAGCGGCCAGTATCGAGTAGCGATCTAATTTTATGATCTTAAAAAATGAGCAACTGGAGGAATCAGAATGCCGGCGTGTCTTGAACAATATTTTGATCAAGACTGGATCCTCAGGAAGGCCGAATTCTCCTGGCGCCAAAAACCGGTTCATCTCACCGATGTTATTGCCCCCCTAAGCGAGGGCGGGCCTAATGACTATTATTCAAATGGTGATTATTGGTGGCCCAATCCTCAGACGGCCGACGGGTTACCATACATCAGGCGCGATGGACTGACGAACCCGGATAATTTCGATCATCACCGCCGGTTACTGCGGACGATGAGAACGAATGTTGCCAACTTAGCGGCGGGTTACCTGATCACCAGGGATGAAAAGTATGCGGAGAAAGCTGTAACTTTCTTACGGGAATTTTTTCTGGGGCCGCAAACCAGGATGAATCCCCACCTCCGCTATGCGCAAGCGATCCCCGGTCGCTGCTCGGGACGGGGAATTGGGATTATTGATACGCTCCATTTAATTGATCTACCGTTTGCCGTAGCTGCGTTGGACGGCTCTGAATTTCTCACCAGTCGGATCCTGAACGGTTTGAAAGCCTGGTTTGCCGCTTATTTGGAATGGATCTGCACCCATCCCTATGGGGTCAGTGAGATGAATGCCAAGAATAACCACGGAGTATGCTGGTGTGTCCAGGCTGCCGTCTTTGCCCTGTTCACGCAGAACCAGAGGGTGTTGGATTTTTGCCGGGAGCGCTATAAAACGCTTATCTTACCTGAGCAAATGGCACCGGACGGAAGCCTCCCGCGCGAGCTGAACCGCACCAAACCCTATAGTTATTCGATTTTCACTTTAGATAATTTAGTGACTTTATGCCAGGTTTTATCGACAGATGAGGATAATCTATGGTCTTTTCAACTCCCCGATGGCCGGGGGATTCAAAAAGGAATCGAATTTTTATATCCCTTTCTTGCGGATAAAGCCAGATGGCCATATCCTCCGGATGTTCAATCTTTTGAAGAATGGCCGGTGCAAATCTCCTGTTTGCTCTTTGCCGGTCGGGCCTTAGGCGAAGAGAAATACCTTCGTTTATGGAAAAGGTTAAACCCGGATCCTGTCGATCCGGAAGTAAGAAGAAACATTGCGATCCGGCAGCCGATTTTATGGTTAGCGGATCGGAACTCCGGGCGGTACTATAAAGAACAATTAACAAGAGGATGAAGAAGATGAAGGGAAACGATCAGCCTCATTCTCAATTGTTACTGATGAAGGATGACGTATTGCGGGCTGTTAAGGAACAGTTGGCGGCGAAAGAGGAAATAGTTTTGCCGGCAATGCTCCGCTTGCAGGGAGAAGCGGATAAGGCCTTGACTTTAAAGCCTTTATCGGTCGTCTATAAAAAGAATATCCCCCCGAGCGGGGACAAACATGATTATATCAGTCTGGGAAGATACTGGTGGCCGAACCCGGCGACTCCGGATGGTTTACCCTATATTCGCCGGGACGGGGAGGTTAATCCCGAAACTGAACAACAAGAGAAATACGATCGTAAAACTTTAGGATTAATGGTCCAAGCGGTGGCGACCCTGGCTTTAGCTTATTTTTTCTTTGAAAGAGAAGCTTACGCCCGTAAGGCTTCCACCTTACTGCGAACCTGGTTTTTAGACCCGGAAACGCGGATGAACCCGAATTTAAACTATGCGCAGCTCATCCCGGGACGAGTTACGGGAAGAGGCACCGGACTCATCGATACAAGAGGTTTTGTCCTGGCCATTGATGCTGCCCAGCTTCTTTTAGGCACGGACGAGTGGTCTTTGGCGGAGCACCGTGCCTTACAAAATTGGTTTAAAGCTTATTTGGACTGGTTATTAAATAGCAAACACGGTCGGGACGAAGCAGCGGCAGCGAATAACCATGGCACGATGTATGACTTTCAAGTGGCGGCGTACGCGCTTTTTACCGGGGAAACTGCTCTCGCCCGGCAAACCATCGTTGCCAGCCGGGAAAGAAGAATTGCTGTACAGATTGAACCGGATGGTCGTCAACCGCTCGAGTTAGTGCGAACTAAAGCGCTAGATTATTCAGTGATGAATCTGACCGGCTTACTTAACCTTGCACAGTTAGGTCAAGCGGTGGGGGTTAATCTTTGCCAGTACCGTACAGAGGATGGGCGGAGTATAGAGGTAGCGCTGGAGTGGCTAGTCCCCTATCTGTTGGAGCCGGAAAAATGGCCTTACCAACAAATCTCCCCTTTTGAACCCAAAAGCGCCTACTACTTGCTCTGGATGGCGGCCCATGCTTTTCATAATCAACGTTACGCGCGGTACAATCTAGAACTGGCGCGTAAGAATAATGAAGAGCAACTACTGAGTTTTTTGTACCCACCAGTCGTGTAGCGGTTATGCAAATAAAAAGAAAGTTTAAAACAAGCAGGAACCCGGTCACGCGAACCGGGTTCCTGCTTTGGTGCCCTCGGGAACCTGGAGATGAGGGCATTTATATTTTGGACGCCGGTCTGCTGTTTTATACCCTGCTGTTGAAGAAAGGTCTTCGTCAACAGTTGGAAAAGACCTGAGCGAAGGGGAATTTAACCTTTTCTAAGTTTATCTGGAGGAGAGAACATGCTATAATTATAGATTAGAATTACCGGAAGAGGAAGACCTTGGGGAAGAACGCGGGGCGTACCCCAAAGCAGAAAGGTCTTTTTTATTGGTTAAACTAATCTTCCAATTAGTTAGAGGTTTTTGATGAATTCACTACCTGTGCCCGGTTGCATAAAGATTTAACTGATGGCGTTCAGAAAGAGGTGACGAAATGCCGAAAGAGTTACTTTATTATCTCACCCCGGAACAGTGTAATCCAACCGCTCTCCGTCAAATCCTGCCGTCTCATCCGGAGATCAAGTTCGTTTCGATGGTCGGGATTGATCTCGGCGGTAACGATACAGACGCGAAAAT
>JAKOVI010000160.1 GCA_029782135.1 Bacillota bacterium | reverse complement strand
ATATCACGCCTTCGAGGAAGGTTGTAGTATGGTCTGTATTTGTTTGTTCTAAACAAGGAACCTGAGCCTTAGCTTGTGCCATATTATGCAAGCCAAGGTAGTGCATGGATAAATATTGGGTTGACACCCATAACAGAAAATTGCTATAATTGCTCCAGGCAAAAGCAAATTCCTATATAAAAATGAAAATTATGGTTTCCTGCGGTTATAGCGCGCCTTGGGATGTGTTATTCGAAGAGATAAAGAGGGAGAAAAGAAGGAGGAATAAGCATGGAAAATCTTAACCTTATCCGAAAGATAGCATGGTCATACGTTCGCCGGTATCCGGGAGCGGATTTCGATGATTTGTTTGGGGAAGCGTGCCTGGCGTATTTAGAAGCGCGCGGGCGCTATAACCCGGACAAAGCGAAGGAAAGCACCTTCATCTGGCACGTGGTGAACAACCACCTTAAGGATTTCATCGGCGGAATCCGGCGGAGGGTAGAAGTAGAAATCCTCACCGACGCCGATAATTTACTGATGGATTCGGAAGAAATGGGAACGGCGTTTCCCCTCCGCGATCCCGTTCCTTCCCCAGAACAAGTATTACTGACCGAGGAAAGATGGAACGAAACAAAGGCGGGGCTATCGGCGGAAGCGTTGAGGGTATGCGACATCGCGCTGAACGGAAAGGAAATCTATCTCCCAATGGACAAGCCGAAGCTGTGCCGGGGGATCCTTCGCCGCGCGCTAAGGGAAATAGGATGGAAATGGGAGAAAATCTGGAACGCCTTCCGGGAGCTCAAGGCAGCCTTTAGCGCCCTTTAGCGCTTAGAAAGGAGGGCTATAGCGAAAAGGGAACCAATGCGATTCGTTTCCCGCATGGATGGATGGAAAGCACGTTATCGTTCCGGTATTGGAAAAAAGTAGGATTCTTCGCGCCGGTGGAAACCTGCACCGTTAAACGAAAAGAAGACCCCCGGTATAATAAGAACAAAGGGGATAAAAGAGAATAAGACAACCGCTTCCGCCTCCAGAGCGGAAAAATAATCCGGTTTAAACTTAGGCGAAAGGGGGAAACATAATGAGCATAGTCGGGAGAAAGCGTCACCGTAACCTTTAGCGTAACCGAGATAAAGCTAAATGATCCGATGACGATGCTACAGGCGAAGTGGGAAAATGGGCCTTACTACCTCCCGGAATTCCCCGGCTGGCGAAACGGCCGATTTACGATTACCCCCTACGGGGATCCGGGAACGCACCGACTTTACCTCCAAATTAGCGATGCCGAAGGGATGTGGGACATCGCTGTATTAGAATTCGTGGTTCGGGAACCCGAACCCGCGCCGGAACCGGAACCGGAAGAACCGGAACCGGAAGAACCGGAACCGGAACAATAATAAAGAAGGGGAATTCCTAAAGTGGGAAAAAAGATGATTAAGACTAGGGGAATGGTTGTAACGCTAGCGCTATTAGTCATAGCACTACTCTTCCCTATGACGGCGCTGGCGGAAGGGGAAGCGCCTTGGCCTAGCACGAACGAGGCCAACCGCGCCGCTGGGGACAAGCCGTATGTAGCGCTAAAGGATTCCGGGATGGGCTGGTTGGAATTGGAATTCGTGATGCCGCGTGATTTCGCGGCGGTATTCGAAGTCCGGATCGATAACGCCCCGCCCACGGACAGGGATCACTGGGCGCGCGAGTATGATTTTATTCCCGATGACGAAAAGGTATATTCGCCTTATTATGTAGTCATTGGAGAAAGCCGCACGGAGCGCATCACGGCCAGTGAGGTTGTAGCCGTCCGCCACGCGGCGGGAGCCGAAAGCGACTATTACTTTAATTGGGTGTATTTCCCGGTTCCCGTTTCGCGGTTCGATTACGCAGCACCAGCGGAAATCTACGAGAACGAAGAAGTAACGATTCCGCTAACCTTTACCAACAAGGGCCTTAGCTACGAAGCCGTCCGCTTCGAATTCGAAAGAACATGCGGCCCCGGGAACATAACCTTCCGGGCCACCGATAGCAACGGCGTTGAGCACGCGTTCGTGGACGCCGGATTCTGGGGGCCGGGGGAAGGCTTCCTGCTCCCAGCGGATTACGAAGCTACCACGGAATGGGGCATAACCTTCTCCGCGGCGGGGGATTATACCGTCGAGCTGCGCCTAGTAGATATGATTAGTGGAGAGACTATTGTGACCGAAAGCGCGAGCGTAACGGTAATCTCGAAGCCCGCCGAGGGGGAAGAAGAAGAGGAAGAAGAAGAAGAGGAAGGTAAACCCGAATCGCCCGAACCGCCGGATAAACCGGATAAACCCGAACTTCCCAGAACGGACGGCGGCGGTTTATTCTACCATATCCTGACGTTCCTTGCGAATATCGCTCGGGGAATCGCTGAACTGGTTCGCGGATAATCGCGAACCCTCTGGCCCTGGGGTTCTATCCCCTACCCCAGGGCCTTTTACTCAACGCCAAAACGAATCTAGCTAGAAAGGAGGATCCTCGTTGAATGTACTCAAGATAGGGGAAAATGGCGCTGCCGCCCTCAAATTTCATCCCCGGATTATACATGACTATCGCCTCAGATTCGCCGTCCCAGTGCGCAATCGCCTCTAAATACTCCCAATATATGTCTTTCAGCAATTCTTCATCCCCGCGTTCACGCTCCCAAAAATCCTCGACAACCAAATGGCCGCCCCTTTCGACCAGCCTCCAGGTGCCGCCGGAATTGTGTATCGTCACGCTTTCGGTGTCAAACCGAACCACCTTGGTGGCCTCCTCAAAAGACGAAAAACGGACAG
>JAKOVI010000141.1 GCA_029782135.1 Bacillota bacterium | reverse complement strand
CAATGTGGGCCATCCAATAAACTCTGGCTCTTGTAAGTTCTTCTGGAGCTACCTCCTTTAGAATTTCTTCCATCTCCTTCAGCGCATCATAAATTTCGCATGCGAGCGCTCGTAACTCCTCGGCAGCTTCTCTTCTGGTCATTGTCATTTTCCATTCCTCCTTATTTTTGTGTTGCCGGAATTGAAGGCTCCCGGCGGGCCGTATCAGTTTTTCACTCCGGCCTTAAATCTTTACCACGAGACTTACCACGAGACCCCGAAAACCCCTAAATTTCCAGCGGCATGTTCTGCCGCCAAAGCGTCATATATGTGCTTTTTCGGAGTATCTTTCGGAACATCAAATCCGTGCGCAGCGATATGCTCCGCGAGGCGTATCGCTGCATATATATCGGAACCGAAATCAGGTATTTCGCACGGTTCCGGCTCGAAGAAGTATCCGCGAGCTGGGAAAGCGTGCGGCGCCTTAAACATGGACGCCAATACAGGATACCATGCGACGCATTTAGAAGATTCGTACCATTCAAGCCTAATTATGAGGAACCCTGAATGGGTTCCGGAATCAGAACATCTGATCCAGAGTGCCCATTCAGTTCCCCACGGGATTTTTATCCCTAGGGAACCGACTTGGTAAATTAAACCAGACGGCCCCGCTTTAAATCCCTCCCCCGTCAGTTCGATCGGCGAACCAACGGGTAAGGCATAACTTAGAAAGCACCCGTATCCGTCTTTTTGCCAACCCCCAAGAGAGATGGACTCTCCTGGGGCAACTGTCTGCCATTGTTTCGCGTCCGGGGTATCGAAGGAAGCGGCAACGGCAGCCCAGTTGCCTTCGGTACAATATTTTTCCGCACCGAAGTCAAAACACGGCAGGTAAAAATACTTTTTTGTAGCAGTTTTCCAGAACCCCCTGCCAATGGGGGTATCGCTCATGATGGCTTGCCGGTAGACCGCGACGTCTTCATCCTCATCGACCGGCATAGGCGCAACGGCCACAGAGAACCTTTCTGGAATTTCACCCCAGCCTCCACCGTGTCTTTCCTCGAAGTGGAGGCGGCAGATGTTGAGTGCTACAGGATCGTCGTAGTGTGCGCCGCCTCCTGCTTTCGAGACAAAGACTCCGGTCCCGGCCAATCTTTGTCCCTGGTTGTTTACCCGTACTTCTGCGGGGAGAGCAATGTTAATACACATTATTAATCCTCCTTTTCTTTTATTTGCCGGGATTAACGGCTCCCGGCGGGCCTATATGTGCGCCAGGGCACGGGCCCCAAGCGGGCCTCGTCAGGGCGTATTCTTCAGATATTCCTGCAGGGCCTTCAAGATCAGCTCCCGCAGGTTAATCCCTTCGTCCACCGCCTTGTGCTTGGCGGCGGTCCATAACTCCGCCGGAATGTCACGGAGCAGATATGAGCCGACCGAATGGTTTTCCCGGAATATCTGACGGGCGATGGAGAGCGCATCAGTCGGTTTCCCCTCCCCTCTCAAGCGCTCTACCTCCGCCATCACATCGGGAAAGCAGGTGCGACATAATATCGCACGGCCAGCCCCCGTTCCGCTTTGAATGTGTTTCCCGCATGCGTCACATATCATTTTTTTTTCCTCCTTTCTTTATTATTAATTTTGCT
>JAKOVI010000130.1 GCA_029782135.1 Bacillota bacterium | reverse complement strand
ACCCGGGAAAGAATGATTGCCGGGGTGGCCGGAGGTTTAGCCGAATATTTCGGAATCGATGTGGTAATCGTACGTTTATTATGGATTTTAGCCTTTTTCTTTGGTGGAGGTATCTTTGCTTATCTCCTGGCCTGGATAGTCATCCCGGAAGAAAAAAAAACCTCCCCTGTTGACGAAGAAACGAGCGAGGAAATACCCATTCCTCCGGCCGAAAGGGAAGTGCAGGAAAACCGGTGGCGGATCGGTGGTTTTGTCCTGATCTTTATTGGTCTGCTTTTTTTGCTCCGGGAATTGATCCCCTTCAGCTTCCACCGTTTCACCCTGCCGCTTTTACTCATCTTCTTGGGTGCCGTCATTCTGGCGCGTGGTTTTAAAAGAGAAGATGGACGGGGAGGAACTGATGACACTAACCAAGAGTAACGATTCGTTCTTCGGTAATGATCAGATCCATCATGATATCGTGTGCTTCCGCCGGTAAACAAGGCGTAATCTGCAGTTGATAAGCCAGCCCGATCTTCATCGCTCCGGGGCGCGCCTGTGCCAGATAACGATCATAATAACCCGCCCCCCGCCCTAACCGCCGGCCGTGGAGGTCAAAAGCCAAGCCGGGCACGAAGAAGAGATCGATTTGTTGCGGCGGACAGAGTTGGCCCTGGACCGGTTCTCCGATACCAAAAGCCCCCGGTTGCAACGAACCGAACGTTTCCATCTCTCGAAACTCCATCGTCCGGGCTAAGCGGTTTACGACCGGCAGCACTACCGAAAAGCCCCGTTCTTGCAGAACAGTTATCAAGCCGGTTGTCGCGACCTCATTCCCAAAGGAAGCGTAAGCAGCCACCGTCCGTGCTGTCTGCAAGACCGGCAAAGCAAGTGCTTGTTCACAAATCAATTTGCTTTTGGCCTCAACCTCCGCTTTGGTGAGGAGATTAAGCTCCGCGGTGTAATAACGGCGGAGTGTTTTTTTATCACAGCGCGTCTCCATCAACCGTTCCTCCTTAATCCGGTCCCCGCCCGTCTGTCACCCGTCGTGCCGGACGCGGGGTTTTCCATTCCAGGATCAACTGCCGCTAGGCAAATAAAAAAAACGGTCAACAATAGACCAGTCGATAAAGGAAAACCCCGCCGTGTCGTTTCCGCTGAGGATTACCTGAACCCGCTCTCAACAGGTGGGTGCCTCCCGGTTGCTTTGTGTGTCCTTCTCTGGAAAGGCATACACGCTACAACCGAAGTACAGCTCCCTAGGTAAATGTGTTGGTTCAAAACATCAGCTTGATCACGCACACAGCAGGGCTTTATCTATAAAAATGATAACACAAAGGGGCTTGTTTGTGCAAGGTCAAGATTAAGCCTCTTCTTGCCTCTTCTTGGTAAGAGCAATCTGTAATTCCTCTAATTGTTCTTCCTCAACCTCCGAAGGGGCCATCGTTAGCAGGCAGGTACCGCTGGTGGTCTTCGGGAAAGCAATCACCTCACGGAGACTGTTCGCACCGGTTAATAACATGACAAAACGGTCCAACCCGAGGGCGATCCCGCCGTGCGGCGGCGTACCATACTCAAAAGCCTCTAGCAAGAACCCGAATTTCTCCTGCACCAGTTCCGGGGCTAAGCCCAAGACTTTAAAGACTTTTTCCTGGAGGTCACGCCGGTGAATCCGGATGCTGCCCCCTCCTAATTCCGTCCCGTTTAAGATCAGATCATAGGCGTTGGCCCGGACAGAGAGCGGCGCCGAGTCCAGTAACACACTGTCTTCCGGCAGCGGTGAAGTAAACGGATGGTGAACCGCAACCAGTCTTTGTTCTTCCTCGCTAAACTCAAATAAGGGGAAATTAATCACCCAAAGCAAATTAAACTGGTCTTTAGGAATTAATTTCAAGCGCTGTCCAAACTCAAGACGCAAAGCACCAAGGGCTGTTAAGGCCACTTTCGGATCTTGATCGGCAATGATCACAACCAGATCGCCATCTTTCGCTTCCATCCGGTAAATGATCCGGTCAAGCTGCTCCGGGGTGAAGAATTTGGTCAGCGTGGATTTGATTCTTCCTTCGGTCAGCGCCAAGTAGGAGACGCCTTTGGCACCGTACTTCGCCGCGAGCTTTGGCAACTCATCCAGTTCGCGCCGGGAATACCCTCCGCAACCCGGCGCCGTCAGGGCGACTATTTTCCCTCCGGCAGCCAGCACATTTTGGAAGACCGCAAATTCAGAGCCGGCAACCAGCGCAGAAATGTCGACCAACTCGAGGCCGAACCTGGTATCCGGCTTGTCGCTTCCATACCGGTTCATCGCTTCCTGGTAATCCAGGCGCGGGAAGGGCCGGGATAGCTCGATCCCTTTGATCTCTTTAAAGATGAAGACCATCAGTTCTTCAATTAAATCCAGCACCGCTTCACGCCCGGTAAAGGACATTTCCAGGTCGAGCTGGGTAAATTCCGGCTGGCGGTCCGCCCGCAGATCCTCATCCCGGAAACAGCGGGCAATCTGGAAATACTTCTCCATTCCGGCCGCCATCAACAACTGTTTAAAAAGCTGCGGTGACTGGGGCAAGGCGTAAAACTTACCGGGATTAACCCGGCTGGGCACCAGGAAATCACGTGCTCCTTCCGGGGTACTCCGGGTCAGCATCGGGGTTTCGATCTCCCAAAAACCTTTTTCGTCCAAAAAGTCGCGGATTAATTTCGTAATCCGGTGCCGCAGGGCGATATTCCTTTGCATCTCCGGCCGGCGCAGATCCAAACAGCGGTAACGTAAGCGTAAGGTTTCATCAACTTCGCTCCCGCGTTCGTCAACATAAATAGGGGGTGTTTTCGCCGGATTGAGAATAAGTAATTCTTCGGCATAGACTTCCACTTCGCCGGTGCCCATTTCCGGATTGACCATCTCTTCCGGTCTCAGTTCAACGCGGCCTTTGACCATTATCACAAATTCGTTCCGCAAAGTCTCCGCTTGTTGGAAAAGAGCGTGGTCATGCTCAGGATTGAAGACAACCTGGACGATTCCTTTCCGGTCGCGAAGATCAACAAACAAGACCCCGCCCAAGTTCCGGTAACGATTAACCCACCCGCTCAGACAGACGGTTTTTCCGGCATCGGCTCGGTTTAATTCCCCGCAATAATGAGTTCTGTTCCAAGCTAACAAAGATAACCCTCCTTTAAACAACTAATCTTGTTCCGCCGGCGGAAGCAACTGCGCTACCTGTACCGCCAGGTCCGCCCAATCAACCCGCAGTTGATTTCCTTCATACATCTGTCTGATCGTCACCTGACGGTCTTGCCATTCATCTTCGCCGATAATCACCGCCAACGGGGCCCCGGATTTGTTGGCGGCTTTCAGTTGCGCTTTCAGGCTTTTCGGGGCATAGCCCAACTCGACTTTAAACCCCTTCTGCCGCAAGATAAAAGCCGCTTCAAAGCTCACCGTTGTGAGCTCAGCACTTAAGGGAATGATATAAACCTGCGGCGCCCGTGAAAAGGCCGGTAATAAGCCTTTCTGTTCGAGGGTCATAAAGAGCCGTTCCATCCCGGAGGCAAAGCCTACCCCGGGAACGGAAGGCCCGCCGCACTCTTCCACTAGACCGTCATATCGTCCTCCGCCGCAAATCGCGTTCTGAGCGCCCAGGTCATGATTGATCACTTCAAAGACCGTTCGGGTATAGTAATCCAACCCCCTGACCAACTTGGGTTGAATCTTGTATTTCACCTGCACTTGATCGAGGAGTTTCCGCACTTGTTGAAAATGATCCCGGCAATCCTGACAAAGAAAATCATGGAGCGATGGAGCCTGTGCGGTCAGGGCTTGGCAGGAAGCCTCTTTACAATCAAGGACCCGCAAAGGGTTCTTTTCCAAGCGCAACCGGCAGCTCGGGCAGAGCTGGTCGGAAGAATTTTTCAAGGACGTAATTAATGCTTTTTTATACTCCTGCCGGCAGACCGGACAACCGACGGTGTTTAAGTAAATCTCAAGTCCAGTCAGGCCAAGCTGACGGTAAAGTTCATGCGCCAGGACGATCACTTCGGCATCGGCGACCGGGCTATCTTCTCCAATCAGTTCCACCCCAAACTGGTGGAATTGGCGGAAACGTCCGGCTTGCGGCCGCTCTTGCCGGAACATTGGCCCAAGATAAAAGAGTTTCGTCGAGCCGCCCTGCCCATGCAGTTTGTGCTGGATATATGCTCTCACCACCGGAGCGGTTCCCTCCGGACGGAGGGTAAGACTGCGTCCGCCTTTGTCGGTAAAAGAATACATCTCTTTTTCCACAATATCGGTGGTTTCTCCAATACCCCGTAAAAAAAGCTCGGTATGTTCAAAAATCGGCGTCCGGATCTCACCATAACCATAGGCCACCAAGATCTCCCGGATGTTAATTTCCATCCATTGCCAGGCGAGCGCCTGATCAGGCATAATATCGTAAGTACCACGCGGTGAGACTGTCAAACTCATCCCCCATTTCCGAGATAATGAAAGAAAGGGTGAAGGGTTTCCCCTCCACCCACCAGATTAGCCCGCGAAGGGAGCTTCTATTTTTCGGCGGACGGTGTTTCAAAGATTTCGCTCTGTTGCGAATTAATCCGTTCCTGTTCTTCCAGGATGATGCGGGTCAGTTCTTCCTGTTCCGCCTGGAACTTGGCTTCCAGCGCCTCGATCTTTTCCTGTAACGCTTCCGTTTCCGCCGTCAACCCCAACTCCTGCATTTTTTCGAGAACCTGCCGGAGCAACATCAGCTCATCCCCTGCTTTCGCCTGCGCTTCCAATAAAGCCTGTTTGGCCTCTTCTTTCTTCTCTTGTGCGGCGTAAATCTCCGCTTTTACCATCGGAACCGCGAAATCATTCGCGAACTCTTTTGGCAGGCGGTTAAAAACATTCAGCGCTGCGTCAAAGTTTTTCGCTTCTTTATAAACATTTGCTAAAGCAAGGAAAGTATTGAGCTTGTTCTTATATCTTTTGTCGGTGAGCGCTTTTTCATAAGCCTGTGCTGCTTCCGCCCACTTCTCTTTCTCAGCGAGAGAATAACCTAAAAGCATTGGATCTAAAATCTCAATTTTTGCTTCATTTTCGCGGAGGTTTTTGATCCATTCCTGCCGTTTTTCCATCTGGAATTTTTGGGCGTAGAGCTCGGTTCTGATCCGCTCTTTTGCCGCTTCCCACTCTTCTCCTTGAGCATATTTTCGCTCATTCATCTTAATTAAATGATACCCGAATTCAGTTTTGACCGGTGCGCTATACTCCCCGGCCTTTAATTTTAAAGCTGCATCAACAAATTCAGGGACGAAAACGCTCTTGAAGTATGCAACCGACGCCGTCCCAAGCAAACCGCCCTGCTCCTTGTTGCTGGCATCATCAGAGTACTCTTTCGCTAAATCTTCGAACTTCTCACCAGCTTGCAGCTTGCGATAGACCTCTTGCGCTTTTTTCAAGGCGGCTTCGGGTGAAGACGGTTTTTCCGTAACTAACGAATCGGTGGCGATCAAGATATGGGACAAATCCATCGTCTCAAAGTGTTCTTTCACTTCTTCCTCGGAGACTTCAAGCTTAGCTTCTTTAGCGAGTTGGGCATATAATTTCTGCTCGGCCAGGATCTCGCGGAGCATTTCTTTGAATGCCTTAAGGTTTTTCGCGCCAACCTGTGAAATCAGCATTTTTAGTTCTTCATCTGACTTGATCTGGTTATAGGTCTTAACATCTTCGAGGAACTTGTCAATTTCAGCCGCGGAAATCTCAACCTTCTGCTCCTTAACCGCTTGGCGGACCAACTCCGACTCAATCAGATATTCCATGGTCTGCACTTTCATTTCTTCTTCGCTCAGGTAACCGCCGGCCTGTCGCAGATAGCGCACGTATATTTCGTTAAAATCCTCATCTTTTATGGTTTGTCCATTCACCCGCGCCGCCGGCCCTTTGTAAAGGTAAGAACTGTCGACCGTGTTAAAACGGGGAATCGCATAAAAAAGACCAATGCATAATCCTAAGATTAAAATAATAACAACCGGCTTCAAAAGGGTCTTCGACAACCGGCGAATACTCATCATTCCAGCCAAAAAAATTCCTCCTTAAAATTTATTTTTTACATTCATTCCGACATGAAAAAAGAAGGTACACCGCTTTCCAGGTCACATCTTCAATTTATTTTACCTAATGCGTCCGGGGTTGTCAATTAAACTCCCGAAGAGCTTGTTGACTTTTTCGCCAACAATTTCCTTAATCCGCTGTTGATACGTGGCCGGGCATTTCGGGTTTGGCGTACGCGACAGCTCAAACGTTACCGGATTAAGCCACTTGCTGACCGCGCCTCCTCCAAGCCCGATAATGGTGGCCCGTTCTTCCATCATCAGAATATTGTAAATCCCCTCCCATCCATTTGCGGTATAACCGGTATTTTCTTCCCCGGCAACGATTCTCCGTTGGCGGTAAAGATAATAGGGATAATATCCTTTACTGCGCAACCTGGTATGAATCCTTTTCAAGGACCGGGCAATCTGATCCGTTTTAATCTCCTGTTTTATTTGGGAATAATCCCAAACCGCCGCTCTTTTCGGTGCCAAAGTGTGGATGGTGATATTCTCGGCTTCCGCCGCGAGAAGCCGTTCAAGGGTATTCTCCCAGTCTTCCTCGGTTTCTCCCGGCAAACCTACGATCATATCCATATTTAAACAGGGGATTTGAACCTCCCGCACAAACTGCACCGCGCGGTCCAGATCCGCCAGGGTATGCTGCCTGCCGATCAGCTTGAGGGTCCGGGGATTGGTTGTTTGCGGGTTGACGCTGATTCTCGTAACCCCGTACTCCTTTAAGAGTGCAAGCTTTTCACGGTCCAATGTATCCGGCCGTCCGGCTTCCACCGTAAACTCCTGGAGGCCAGCCACCGGCAGGTGGTGATGAATCTCCTGCATGAGACGGCGTAACTGCTCATGGTTTAAGACAGTCGGTGTTCCCCCGCCGATATAAAGCGCGACAACCGGTTTTTTCACTTTACGCAAAGCTTCCCCGATCACTTCAAGCTCGTAAATGAGAGCGGACAAAAAGCCGTCAAGTAAATGGCCATGGGAGGCCAAGGGATAAGAAGCAAAAGAACAATACTGGCATTTCGTAGGACAAAACGGAATCCCAATATAAAGACAGAGCTTTTCTTCCGCCCCCGCCAGCCAGGGTCGCTGCCTTTCCCCCACTTCGGTTAGGAGCGCTGCTTTCTCGGGAGCCAGGAGATAGACGGTCTCCAGTCTCTCCCGGATTTCGAGCGGGGAAAAGCCAAGATCGCGCAGATAATGAAAGATTTTGGTAGGCCGGACCCCGGTTAAAATCCCCCAGGGTAGTTCCATGTCACGACATTGCTTGAGCAAGGTTAATACACCGCGGCGAACCACTTCCTTACAGCGCTGTTGAAAATGCTCTGGAGAATACCGCGGATCGGTAATCTCCGCGTCACGGAAAGCGATTTCTGCTTCCGCCAGCCCTTTCAGCTCACCCCGGCAGAGAATCCCTCGCTCATCGGAGGAAAGATTAAGCATAATCCGGTAATCAGCCTCGCCGTCAGCGCATAAAACAGCCTCCGGATCAAAGGCGGTCACCATATTCTCCATGTTTTGCTGGTTGTCCGGCCAGTTGCAAGCAAGAAAATAAGAAGCCATCTATTCACCTGCCAAGTTCTGGAGAAATGGGTTATATATTTTTTCCCGCCCAATGATCGTCTCCGGGCCATGACCGGGAAAGACCTTTGTTTCATCGGGATATTTCAGTAGTTTTATAAGGCTGTGGCGGAGCGTTTCCTGGTCACCGCCTGGTAAATCCGTCCGGCCGACACTGCCGGCAAACAAAAGATCGCCGGAAAAGACCAAGCCCGGATGGGTTAAGGAGATACTTCCCGGGGAATGACCGGGCGTATGCTCAACTTTGATCAACTTCGCACCTAAACAAAGGATTTCGCCATCGGTCAGGAGCCGGTCGGCGCTTAATGAAAGCTCGCTCCCGAATAAAAAAGATAAATTCAGCGCCGAATTGGCGATCATTTCCGCATCGGCGGCATGAATTAAGACGGGGGCTTGGGTGGCGGTTTTCAATGCGTCGACCCCCAGGATATGATCATAATGGCCATGGGTGAGCACGATATATTTCAGAATCAGCTTTTCTTTTTCGATCTCCGCCAATAATTCTTGCACTGGAGCGCCTGGATCCAGGCAAAGAGCTTCCAAGGTTTCCTCGTCCCAGAGCAGATAGGTATTAACTTTGAGATCCCCCAGGACAAACTGCTGTAACCGCATTGTATTAACTCCTTTGCCTCCACAGTTTAACGGATTCTCCCCATCCGGTTTAACGGCCAAAAACGCCAAAAAGCCCTTCCCACAATATTCTTCCGGGGGACGGTCCCCCAGTAATGACTATCCCAACTTTGATTTCTATTATCTCCTAAGACAAAGAATTCGTTCTCGCCAATCGTCAGGGGCCCAAATTCATAATAAGGCCGGTTGGCAGGCGGGATATATTCTTCCACTAAGGGAGTTCCGTTGATCAGAACTTTCCCTCCGGTAATTTCAATCGTCTCCCCCGGCAGGCCGATAATCCGTTTAATAAAATCGTCAAGGCCGGTGACGCGTTGACCCAAGCGTAACTGTTCGGCTTTGACCAGATTATTCGCTTTCTCCGTTGGGTGAAAAACCACAATATCGCCACGCCGGGGCTCGCGGAAATAATATGATACCTTTTCCACGAGAAATCGATCCCATTCAATAATCGTTGGGCGCATTGAAGGACTGGGAACATATCTTGCCTCAACGACAAAGGCTCTTAAGACCAGAAACAAAAGGAACGCGGGTAGAACCACTTCCAAAAAGTCGCGGATAAATTTTTTCCTGTTCATCAACGATCGCCTCCACGTTCACAATCCCTTTATAAGAACGAAAAAATTGTTTGGCAGTTCCTTTCATATGTTTGTATATGAAAAGGCCCCCGTAAACGGAAGGCCTTCGTAAGTACTGTAAAGACAAATCTTCTTCACCTGAAGATCAATAAGACATTTGTAACTGTTTTTGTTACAAACTTTTACCGGTCGACAGCTTCTTTTAAAGCCTTTCCAGGTTTGAAGACCGGCACCTTTCTGGCCTTAATCTTAATTGTCGCTCCGGTTTGAGGATTCCGTCCGGTCCGGGCGCTCCTCTCCCTTACCTCAAAGCTGCCAAACCCAACTAATTGAACTTTATCTCCCTTTGTTAAAGCCTCGGTCATTGCTGAAAAAACTGCATCAACAGCTTTTCCAGAATCTTTTTTGGTCAAGCCACTTTTTTCCGCTACTTGATCAATTAATTCCGATTTTGTCATCAGCTTCACCTCCTTCCGCTGCACACAACAGGTGCGTTATGACAATTGGCCAAAAATAGTTACCAAGTGAATTGACACTATTCTATTCTAGATATTTCCCTATTCTCCTTCAATCTAAACTAAAATATTTCCTATTAATTCTTTTTAATTCACTATTCATCCTAGCTCCGGCAGATCAGGTTCCTCCGGACAAAAAATAAAAGCCGTGAACACCCACGGCTTTCCCGCTTTTAACAGGCTTTTTAATGATGAGCCCTTTTCCGGCCATCTCGGAGTTTGTGCTCCTGATTGAACGGTTTCTTTAAATGATGATGCAGATCAATCCTCCGCTACCGTCATTGAGAATTTTACTCAAAGTTTCCTGCAGTTTTTCCTGGGCATTGACGGGCATACGGCTTAATTTGGCCTGGATTCCTTCTTTCACTAAGTCATGGAGGGTCTTTCCGAAAAACTCCGTTTTCCAAATACCTTCCGGATCTTTCTCAAATTCTTCGGTTAAGAATCGCACAAACTCTTCCCCTTGTTTCTCCGTCCCGACCACCGGAATAACTTCGGTATGAATATTTGCTTTTATAAAGTGATAGGAAGGGGCCGAAGCTCTAATCCTTACCCCACACCGGCTGCCCTGGTGAATCAGTTGCGGTTCCGCAAATTCGATCTCCTCCACTTGGGGCATGACTAGACCATAACCCGTTGCTTTAACTTGTTCCAGTGCCCCGGCAATTTTTTGGTATTCATTTTTCGCGAACGCGAGTTCCCGGATACTACGGAGGAGTTCGCCTTTGTTGTGCAAAGCCAAGCCGGTGATTTCCTGGAGGATTTGGTAGAACAGCTCCTCGGCGGTTTCGATCTCAATCTCCACCGTCCCTTTCCCCAAATCGAACTTTGAAAAATGAACTTTCCCCATATGTTCCGCCGTAGCAAGGAGGGCCGGCACAGCATCCACATCTTTAATCTTTTCCACCTCGGCGACCGCGTTAAAAACCGCCTCTTCATACTCGCGGCGCAACCAATGTCCGGCCGGAAGTTCTTCAATCCAGTCGGCAAAATTAACCCGGATCTCCTGCACGGGGAACATCGTCAGCAGCTCCTGGACAATCTGCTGAACCGCCGCCTCTTCCATCTTCAAGCAATCAATCGGCAGGACCGGAACTTGGTACTTGGCTTGTAATTCGGCAACCAGTTCCAACGTTTCACGGGCCTGCGGATGGACCGAGTTAACCACCACCACGAAGGGTTTCCCTAAGGCGGAGAGTTCACTAATCACCCTCTCCTCAGCCGGTACATAATTTTCCCGCGGAATCTCGGTAATACTGCCATCGGTCGTAATGACCAACCCAATGGTGGAATGGTCCTGGATCACCTTTTTGGTTCCCATTTCCGCCGCGGTCTGAAAAGTAACCGGCGTACTATGCCATGGGGTAATCACCATCCGTGGTCCCATCTCATCCAGATAACCCCTTGCGCCTTCCACCGTATAACCAACACAATCGACCAGACGAACCTGCAACTCAATATGGTCGAATTTTAAAGGAATCGCTTCATCCGGGATGAATTTCGGTTCAGTCGTCATAATCGTTTTTCCCGCGCCGCTCTGCGGTAGTTCATCTTGTGTTCTTTCCCGGTAGAACGGATCCTCGATCTGCGGTAAGACCATCAGTTCCATAAACCGTTTGATGAAAGTCGACTTCCCGGTCCGTACCGGACCGACAACCCCTATATAAATATTTCCATTAGTACGTTCGGCGATATCTTTAAAGATATCAAACCGTTCCATCCTCCCTCCCCCTTTTTCCTGTATTTAGTTGGGCTTTTTCCGTTGTTCCTTGCCAGTCTCCCTGGAGCCATTCACCTCCGACCGGTCAGCTCCGATCAGTGGCGCAGGACTCTTTTCGAAAAGAAACAACACAAAAAGCTTAAAAGGAATTTTCAGGTGTTCTTCCTTTATGCACACCTCCCAAACCTGCAAGTTAAACACTTAGGAACGATTCGAACGAACCTCTTTTCATCTCCATATATACAAACAATCAGCAGTTGTTATGACTTAATTTCAAAAGAAAGCATTAATCCGACAGGTTGGAAACGGATAACCTTTTACCCGAACTTCTCTCATCATCCGGATTGCTTCAATTATTTATATGTAAGGGGTTTTTGATTTAGGACAAAAAAAAACAACCGTCAGCGGTTGTCATGAATGAAAGCTTCTTTCTATTCAGGATTATTGCAGATGCTTGATCCGCAGTCCAATCGGGTTCGGATCGAGGCGAGTGATTCAAGTTAAAAAGCGAGAAAACCATAACCGTCGTTGGGAAAAACGGAAAGCTTCCGGAGTTCGCCGTCCTTCCCAAGGTCGTTGATGACGATCATCAACGGCAGTTTTGTACCGGTCTTTGGGGTCAGCCCCAGTTCGTCCAGGGAAAGCGCCACGGCCAGAAAATAGTCGTCCTTGTTCAGGACGGAATGGATTTTGACCGCACGGCGGTGGAGGGAACCTCCGGAAAGATGAAAGAGCGGTTCTTTTATCTTACTGGTGGGCAGCAGATAGAGGGTGACCGGTTCCTGTCCGCCGGCGGAAGGGAAGATGCTAACCCGGAGATGATCACTCTGCTGGAATTCTAAGGAATAATCATCCTGAAAAGTAAGATAAGGATCTTTTACCGCAAAACCAAGATAGAGATAATCACGGTCAAACCCGGTATACAAGCGGAGCGCCAACCCGTCCCCGGAAGTATAAAGCTGATAGCTTGCAGTCTTTTCCGCCCAGACGTTCAAATCCGCTTGCAGGTTGAAACCGTTATTAACCCCTACCATGCGGAGAGGTTCTTCCCCGGCCACCGTCCCGCCGATTCCCAAGATAAGCAGGAAGAGGAGGATCCAGCGGGCGGAATGGATCGTTTTCTTCACGGTCACCGCTTCCTTCCTACGGTAGGATACACTACTTTATTCGGTACGGCCCGCCTGACTTCCTGTTGTGGATTTGCTGGAAAAACCGCCGGCTAAAAGATGATGGTTTCGGTTTCGTGCCGGCGTTCTCTGGTCATCAACTCCTCCACCGCCAATTGCGGGGAATGCCCGGCATAAAGGATCTGGTACATCTTTTCAACAATCGGCAGTTCAACCTGGTATTGCTTACTTAATTCATAAGCTGCCTTGGTGGTTGGTACGCCTTCGACAACCATCGGCGTGGAACTCAGAATCTCTTCCAATTTTCGGCCTTTTCCAATCTCCCTTCCGGCCCAGGCGTTTCTACTGTGTCGGCTCGCCGCCGTCACATATAAATCGCCTAAGCCCGATAAGCCGGAAAAAGTAACGGGTTGCGCCCCCATCGCTTCACCTAAACGGCACATTTCCGCCAATGCCCTGGTCACCAAGGCGGCTTTGGTATTATCACCATAGTTTAAACCCTCGCAGATCCCGGCAGCGATCGCATAGATATTCTTCAGCGCACCGCCAATTTCAACGCCTAAGCGGTCAAGATTCGTATAGACACGAAAATACGGGGAAATATAGGCATCCTGCACAACTTCGGCGACGGATAAATCTGGTCCCGCCACCACCGTTGCAGAAGGGATCTGTCTGCTCACTTCCTCGGAATGGTTGGGACCGGAGAGAACGATCAACCGCTCATCAGGTAAGCCCAATTCGTCTTTCAAGACTTGACTGAGCGGTTTTAAACTTATATTATCGAGGCCTTTACCGGCATTGACAATGATCGCATCCGCTGGAATATAACCGGCGAATAACTTTGCGGTTGTCCGCAGCCATTGCGACGGTACAACAAAGGCGATCAGTTCCGCACCGGAAACCACTTCTTCCGGATCGTTGCTGGCAACCAGTTCTTCCGGCAGATTGACGCCAGGCAAAAAGCGGTGATTAGTATGTAATTTGTTGATCTCCTGCACCGTTTCCGGCTCGTAAGCCCAAAGCATCACTTGATGGCCATTTTCGACCAGTAATTTGGCTTGGGCCGTCCCCCAACCCCCGGCGCCCACTACTCCTATCTTCATCTCTCTTCCTCCCTCGCCTTCTTACTCCGGAAAACCCGGTTTTCGGTACCGTTGAGAATTCGCTGGATATTGGCACGATGCCGGTAGATGGCAAAGAGACAGGCAATGATCCCGTAGATCAAGATTGAGGTTTCCCCTGCATAAAAGATGAGACATGCGAGGGGCAGCGCTACGGCGGCGCCTATCGAGGCTAAAGAGACGTAACCAGAGGCAAGCAACAAGACCACCCAAACCGGGACGGCCAGCCATAATATTTTTGGAACTAAAACGATGATCGTACCAAAAGAGGTGGCAATCCCCTTCCCGCCTTGAAAACCGAAAAAGGGTGTCCAATTATGGCCGGCGATGACCGCTAAGGCGCACCAGGGCGCAAGTTCCGGCATCCCGAGCCAGGATCCGATCAGCGTTCCCGCGACTCCTTTTAAGACATCCCCGCAGAGGACAATCGCGGCGAAGAGCGGGCCTAAAAGGCGGTAAACATTAGTGGCGCCCGGATTACCGCTTCCTTTTTTCCGTATATTGACCTTTGTAATCAGCCCAATGATCTCTCCGGTCAAGATTCCTCCAAGCAGATAACTTAAAACAATCGCCAGTACTACTTTCAGCATTTCCTACACTCCTGCATCGCTTTATTCGTTAATTGAAGACCGTTTGCGTACCAAAAAATGTAAAGGTGAACCGATAAACCCAAGATGCTCACGGAACCTGTTCTCCAGATATCTCCGGTAGGAAAAATGGAGCAACGCCGGCTCATTTACCCAGAGTTGAATCGTTGGCGGTTTAACCTTGACCTGGGTCGCATAATAAATTTTGAGTTGTTTTCCTTTCTTCGTTGGCGGCTGGTGCATCATGATCGCTTCACGGAGAATTTCGTTGAGCGTCTGGGTGGGGACGCGCTTGGCATACTCGTTGGCAACGGAAAAAACCAAGGGTAAAACTTTCGCTACCCGTTGCCCGGTTTTCGCCGAGATGAACAAGACCGGAGCATAATCGAGAAAGGATAGCTCATGCCGGATTTTCTCCAGATACAATTTTGAGGTATTTTGGTCTTTGGTGACTAAATCCCATTTATTCACGGCTAAAATAACCGCTTTTCCGGCTTCATGCGCAATTCCGGCCACTTTTTTATCCTGTTCGGTCAGGAATTCGCTGGCGTCGAGGACCACGATCGCTACATCCGCCCTTTCCACTGCGCGGATTGCCCGCAGGACACTATAATACTCCACCGCCTCCTCGACCCGGGCTTTCCGCCTGATGCCGGCAGTGTCGACCAAGATATATTTTTGCCCGTCAAAAAGGAACGGCGTGTCGATCGCATCCCGGGTCGTCCCCGGGATCGGACTGACAATCACCCGTTCCTCGCCCAGGATTGCGTTGAGGAGCGAAGATTTCCCGCTATTCGGCCTCCCGATCAATGCTACCCGGATACCGTCCTCCTCTTCTTCGGGAAGAACCGGAAATTCTTTTACCGTTTGATCGAGGAGATCACCAATGTTAAGGGCATGTTCCGCGGAGATGAGCAGCGGTTCACCAAAACCAAGCGGATAAAATTCGCTTTTGAGCCCCGGATCATACCGGTCTGCCTTGTTGGCAACCAGGATAACCGGCTTATGCGTCCGCCGCAAGCGTTCGGCAATTTCCTGGTCCAAAGGATGGAGGCCATCCTGGGCATCGACCATGAACAGGATCACATCCGCTTCACTGATCGCAATCTGCGCCTGGTTGCTGATTTCAACGGTCAGCGGATCGTTTCCGCTGGTAATACCCCCGGTATCAATCAACAAAAAAGGTTTTTCCAGCCAGACGGCGTCCCGGTAGATCCGATCGCGTGTGATGCCCGGGATGTCTTCCACAATGGCAACTCTTTCCCCGACAATCCGGTTGAACAAGGTAGATTTCCCGACATTGGGACGGCCGACAATTGCCACGATTGGTTTCGCCATTTAAGCTTCCTCCAATCCAAGCAGTGTTCTGACAGCCTCTGCGCCGTCGATCTTTACGACACGTACTGGGAGATGAGTAGCTGCACAAAATTGATCCAGAGTCAATCCATCTAAGAAGACTGCCTCCTCCTGCCGTAAACAGACCTGGGGCAGTAACAAACATGTCCCCGCCGCCGGTTGTGTTCCATGCAAAGCCGCTAAAATGTCTCTCCCCGTTAAAAGCCCGGTGACAGTTACTTCCGACCCAAAAAAGCGGTTGGTCACCGGTAAAATGCGCAGGTCGATGGCAGGAGTTTCCCTTTTCAACTGGCTGTGCAACTCCTCCCATAAACGGGCGGCATCGACTCCTGTGACCACCATAAAACTCCGTGGTTGACCGTCATATTTGGAACGGAGTGTCTTCAATGCCTCTTCAAACTGCGTTTTAAACAAAGGCCATAATCCTACCCCGTTCTCAAGCTGGAATAGGTCTTCATAAACGGCCAACGGAGGAAAGTCTTCTTTGGCCTGGAGATAAAACTCATCGGCCGCAAAAACCAGCCTGCTCCCATGGCGGGCATAAAAACCGGACTGTGCCCGGTGGACCGTTCTTAAGACCGCCGCCGCTTCTTCCGGGGAGAACTTGCACAGAACCGGAAGTTTTGCCCGGTACTTGGTTAAACCGACCGGCACAATCGCCAGTGATTGCAGATTTGGCCAGAAGTTCCCAAGATCGGCAATGGTCTTTTCCAGGATCCGGCCGTCGTTGATTCCAGGGCATAAGACCGCCTGCGCATGAATCTGACATCCCCAGGATGTCAACCGTTCCAGTTCGGCCAGGATATTTCCGGCACGCTTGTGTCCAAGAAGCATTTGACGGACTTCCGGATCAGTAGCGTGGACCGAAATATAAAGCGGGCTTAAACGGAGTTGCTGGATCCGCTGCCAATCGGCGGCGCTTAAATTGGTTAAAGTAATGTAGCTCCCTTGCAGAAAAGAAAGGCGGTAATCGTCGTCTTTTATGTATAATGTGCTTCGTTGTCCGGGCGGCATCTGATCGACGAAACAGAAGACACACTGGTTACAACATGGTTTGATCCGGTCAAAAACTGCAGAGGTGAAAGTAACGCCCAAACCCTGTTCGGGATCTTTCTCCATTTCGATCTCCCAGTACTTACCATCCTTCTTTTCGACCGTCAAAGAAAGTTGTTCATTGCTTTCCGCCAGTTGGTAGTCGATCAGGTCAGTTACGGCTTGCCCGTTTATTTTCAACAAACGGTCCCCTGCTTCAAGGCCACATTCAGCCGCCAGACTGCCCGGCGCAACGGAGGCGATGATCGCCGCCGGAGTATTCCTGCACACTATTGATCCTCTCCAATTTTAGACGAAATTGCGGGAGATTAGTTTCCTTTTTTCCAAAATTCACCCCAATTTTACCTAAAAGAATTGTCTTTTGGTCATAAACCGCTGAAAGACGGTTAAATTAGAAGCACGAAAAATCGGATAGAATAGATGGCAAGGAGGGAACAGCTTTGTCTTGGGTACGAATGATCACGAGGTTTACTTCTGTTTCCTTGGTCGTCTTCTTCCTTGGCTCTTTGCTTCCCAATTTAGCCCTTATTCCCTTTCCCAGCGCGGTCCTGGCCGGATTTTTCATTGCCGGGCTGGGTTATTTCGTTGAAAAGCTGGCATTAAAAAAGGAGGCTTTCCCCTTTACTTACGGCTTAATCGGATTTATCGTTACATTAAGCGGCCTAACCGTTTTAAAATTAAGACTGTATAATCTGCATATCTCCTGGTTGGGTTTGCTCCTGACTTCCGTAATCATTGGCCTGATTGATCTCATTTTCCCCTCAACCCTCAAGAAGAGACTAACGGAATGAAATGGGCTTTCCTCACTTGGTTCCGGTATGCCCAAAGCCGCCACTTCCCCTGGTGGTGTGGTCAAGCGCTTCACATGCAACCCATTCAATCTTCGTCACGGGAGCAACGACTAACTGGGCTATGCGGTCACCCCGCTGGATCCGGAAAGGTTCCGGACCGTGATTGACCAAGATGACTTGAATCTCTCCCCGGTAATCAGAATCGATGGTTCCCGGGGCGTTTAAGAGCGTGACCCCGTATTTGGCCGCCAAGCCGCTTCGTGGCCGGACCTGTCCCTCATAACCTTCCGGAAGCGCAATCACCAAACCGGTCGGCACCATGATAAAACCGCCGGCCGGAATCGTAACCTCTGCTTCCACGGCCGCCCGCAAATCAACCCCCGCCGATCCCTCCGTGCCATATTCAGGTAACGGTAAACCTTTGGCATGAGGCAGTTGTTTCATTTTTACTTGGACCACCGCTCAGACCTCCTCAAACCGGTTTTACCTGTCCGGCCAATGGACCGGAAGCTGTTTCCGCTTTTTTGAAGGGGCCAATCGCCGCCAAGGTCAGCTGGTCGGGGGTAAAGAGCATACGGGCAATGCGTTGTAAATCTTCACTGGAAACTTGTTCGATCTGGGCCAGTTCTTCCTCCGGACTGATATAACGCCCGTAAAATAATTCGCATTTGGCCAACCGGCTCATCCGGTTGTTGGTATTCTCCAAACCGAGCCACATATTTCCTTTGATCTGCTCTTTCACCCGGTTCAGTTCCTCCGCCGGAACCGGATTCTCCTGTAAAGAAAAGAGCTCCTTCCGGATTAAAGTCAGTACTTCTTCGTAATGGCGCAAGCTTGTCCCGGCGTAAATCGAAAACAAACCAAGATCACGAAAAGCGGAGTAATAAGAGTTGGTGACGTAAACCAAACCCCGTTCTTCCCTCAAGCTCTGAAACAAACGCGACGAAGAACTGCCACCCAGAATGTTATTTAAGACCACCAGCGCATACCGGTTGGGATCATGCCGCGAAAAACCGGGCGTCCCCAAACACAAATGAACCTGTTCGGTTTTTTTATAACGCAGATAATCTTCGTCCTGCATTTTTAAGGGCTGCTCTTGCGCGGTTTGGCATCGGCCGGTCAATTTATGCCAGAAGTGGTTGCTTTCTTCAATTATCCCATCAAAATCAAAGTTACCTGCGATCGCCAGACAGGAATTATCCGGAGTGTAATAACGTTCTTTATACTTAAACAGCGCTTCACGGTCAAGGTGCTTGATGCTTTCCGGCGTCCCCAGGATGGAATGGCCTAAGGGGTGATCTTTTAAGAGAGCTTGGGTAAAAAGTTCAAAGACCAGTTCATCCGGTGAATCCTCGTACATTTTGATCTCCTCAAGGACCACATTCTTCTCCTTCTCCAATTCTTCCGGGGAGAAGACCGGATTGATAATCAGGTCGGCCAATAAATCCAATCCTAAGCGGAAATGCTGGTCAAGAAGTTTAACGTAAAAACAGGTGTATTCCTTCGTGGTGAAAGCATTTAAGTGTCCACCGACCGCATCGATCATCTCGGCAATTTCCCGGGCCGAACGGCTTTTCGTCCCTTTGAAGGCCATATGTTCAATCAGATGAGAAATTCCTTGTTCCTGTTCGGTTTCGTTTCTTGAGCCGCAGGCGACCCAAAATCCGATCGAAACCGAACGCACATATGGTATATGTTCACAAACTACCGGCAATCCATTATCCAAAGTCGTACGTTTAATCATTTCAACACCTCTGTTATTCTTCTTCTCTTGCTACATTCAATAGACAATTGCCCGTGTTAGGCGGATTATATGTATTGTAAACTCCTGCTTAATTAATATTTTCACAGAATTAAGGTTACTTCGTGATCAAGGCCGAAACTCCTTTTTCCGTTCCAGAATCTTAAAGTAATTCCGACCCGCCCAAAACCGTTTAGTTGTAATTATATACTATAATGGTGAGAACTACAAAAAGGATTAACTGCGCCCGGCGCGAAACTGTTATTAACTTAATTTATGTTAACATGAGGTATGAGCAGATGGAGCAGAGTGTGGTAACAACGATTCTATCACTGATTGTCTACTTTTCCACCGCCTTGTTCGGCGGCGGAGGCACAACGCAAAGCCCGTCCCTTCCCTCAACCAATGGGATTACCCAGTCCCAAGAGCAGAAGATTACCCCTTCCACCGCCGTGATCGCTACCGATGTCGTCAGCATGCGGACCGGACCGGAGAGCAAAGCGGAAATCACCAGACAATTGAGCAAAGGGGCAACCGTTAAGATCAAACAGGAAAAAGACGGGTGGTATGAGGTTACCGATCAGAACGGAACCTCCGGTTGGATTGTTAAATGGGCGGCCAAACCGACCCGGTTAATCGGTGCTTCCGCTTTTGAACAACAGGAGATTATCGGTTACTATGCCGAAAGTTACCGTGGCGACTCCCGCGCTTTGCAATCTTTTGCCGGGAACACGGATAAGATCACCACGCTTGCACCATTTTTTTATCGGCTGGATAAAGAAGGAAACCTTTCCGGCCAAACCAACCCCGAGCTCATCCGCACGGCAAGCGCCACCGGAACCAAGGTGCTTGCGGTCGTCACCAATATTAGTTCCGCAAACTCCAGTTTTAGTAAAGACACGATCCATGCCCTTCTGCGCAGTAAAACCGCCCGCAGCAAGGCGATCAGTGAGATTTTAAACTTGTTGAAGAGCAACGGTTATTCCGGAGTAAACATCGATTTTGAAGGTGTTCCGGTTGCCGACCGCCCCTATCTAACCGCCTTCTTCCGCGAACTTTCCAACAGTTTGCGGGCGAATAATTATCTGGTCACGGCTGCCCTCCCGGCCAAAACGGCGGCGGAAGAATGGTCGGCTTGGTCCGGTGCCTATGATTATCAGGCGATTGCCCCTTACCTTGATTTAGCAGTGATCATGAGTTATGACCAGCACTATGTCAACGGGCCCCCCGGTCCGGTTGCGGCTAAACCCTGGGTTGAACGGGTGATCAGCTATGCGCTTCGTCATTTTTCCCCGCAGAAGTTGATTATGGGGCTCGCCGCCTACGGGTATGACTGGAGCGGAAACTCCGGCCGGGCATTAAACTATGCCGCGATTCAGTCCTTGATTAACCAGTACAAAATTGCCCCCAAATGGCATGAACAATACCAAACACCGTATTTTACCTATACAAAATCAGGGGTAAAACACGAAGTATGGTATGAAAACCGTCAAAGCACCGCCGCCAAACTGGAGTTGATCGATCAGTATAACCTGCGCGGCGTAGCGATCTGGCGCTTAGGCTATGAAGATCCGGGGATCTGGAATGTTCTCTGAGCATCACCAGCCCTGAGCCAGTGCTTCCCCGATTCAAGAAAGAGAGCTTATCCCCGCACAGGGAATAAGCTCTCTGCTTTTTCAAAGCGCTCTGCCCGTCGCCGTCGTTTCACTTAGAGCTCTTTTTGAAGATTTTTAATAAGCCCACCAGCACCAAGGTTCCGACAACAGCGACAAAATAAGGAAAGATTGTATTTAATTCGCTCCCCTTCTTCCCAAAAAGGTTGGCAATTTGGCCGAGACCCGGTACCCGGTAGTACTCAAGAATGACGACAACCGACCCCAACAAAGTCCCCAAGCCAAAAACCCAGGGGCTACCCTTCTCCATGAGAAAAAGGATTAAAAGAAGGGTGACTGCCAGAGTCAGGAGATAAGCCCAGACCCAGCCGAAATTCATATGTAGACTCAGGTTGAGTTTACCGGCGTTTACCGTAAGCGTCTTGGACGATTCCCCAAGCAAAGGATCGAGTAACATAAAGAGTGCAATTATCGAAAAACCGCTAAAGACGATGTTGCTTATACCGGCGCGTGTTATCTTCATCTGTAATCCTCCATTTCAATTTATTTAGTAATATTTAATTCTCCAAATTCGAAAATATACCTTTTTTCAGCGCGTACAAAAAATGTCCCCCGGCAAATTAACACAAAAAACCCACCTTTTCCCCCAAAAATTACGCTAGACCGCCGAAATGGTGGAAAATAGTCCTTGACAGGGGGAGATGAACTGCTTATAATAATCTCGTTGTCTTGGTTTAGCATTAGTAAACTTTAAGTTTAATTTAATTAAAATTAGGATAGGATGTTTACCCATGAAGATTGGAGAAAAAATTCGGGCTTTAAGGATCAAAAACCAGCTAACCCAGGAAGAATTGGCCAATCGCTGCGAATTGTCGAAAGGCTTCATTTCCCAGGTAGAACGGGATTTAACTTCTCCTTCGATCGCCACCCTCCTGGACATTTTGGAAACCTTGGGGACGAATATCAAAGACTTTTTTAATGAAACGATGGAAGAAAAAATCGTCTTCAAAAACGATGATATTTTTATCGAAGAGAATGAAGAGTTAAAATACAAAATTCATTGGATTGTCCCCAATTCCCAGAAAAACCGGATGGAACCGATCATTGTTTACCTCGAACCCGGCGGGACGACCAAACTTGAAGATCCGCACGAAGGGGAAGAATTCGGTTATATCTTGGCTGGTAGCGTCAGTATTCATCTGGGAAATCAGATTTTTAAGGCCCGCAAGAACGACCGTTTTTACTTTAAACCGGTTACCAGTCACTTTATCTCCAATCCCGGGAAAACAAAAGCAAAACTGCTTTGGATCTCCACACCGCCTAATTTCTAGCCTGCAAGAATAACAAAAATGGGGGAAGTTAAATGGCGCAAAACATCATCCATTTAGTTAATGTTTCGAAAAACTATAACGGGACGGAAGCTCTGCGTAATATCAACCTCTATATCCGCAAAAACGAGTTTTTAACTCTCCTTGGCCCCAGTGGGTGTGGAAAAACTACCACTTTAAGAATAATTGGCGGGTTTGAAGAGCCGGACAGCGGGGAAGTTCTCTTTAATGGTGTAAACATCACTTCCGTGCCCCCGTATAAGCGTAAAGTAAATACGGTCTTCCAAAAGTACGCGCTCTTTCCCCATCTTGATGTCTTTGAGAATATTGCTTTTGGCTTAAAAATCAAGAAAATGGATAAAAAGCTCATTGCCGAGAAGGTCCATAATATCCTGGAGTTGGTTAACCTCTCCGGTTACGAGCGGCGGGAGATTGATTCATTAAGCGGCGGCCAGCAACAGCGGGTGGCAATCGCCCGTGCTTTGGTCAACGAACCGGAAGTCCTTCTCCTCGATGAACCGCTGGGTGCGCTCGATCTCAAACTCCGTCAAGAAATGCAGATCGAACTGAAGAATATGCAACAGCGGTTGGGGATCACTTTTGTCTATGTCACCCATGACCAAGAGGAAGCCCTCTCAATGTCGGATACGATCGTGGTTATGAAGGAAGGGACCATCCAACAGATCGGCACCCCAACCGACATCTATAATGAGCCTAAAAATCCCTTTGTAGCGGATTTTATCGGTGAAAGCAATATCGTCAGCGGGATTATGCTCCGGGATTACTTTGTTCAATTTGCCGGAGCCACCTTTGACTGTGTTGACCGCGGTTTTGAAGAGAACGAGCCGGTAGATGTCGTCATCCGGCCGGAAGATATTCAGGTGGTCTCGCCGGCGGAGAGCAAACTCCAAGGGGAAGTAATTGCCGTCACTTTCAAAGGTGTCCATTATGAGATGATCGTCCAGAACAACTCGACGCGCTGGAAAATTCAGAGTACATCCATGGCACCGGTCGGTTCCAAAGTCGGACTACAGATTCTCCCCGATGCCATCCATATCATGAAAAGGGTGACAGCAAAATGAAGAGTAAGTGGCTCTCCTTTCCCTACCTGGTCTGGATGTTAATCTTTATTTTCATCCCGCTCCTTTTGGTGCTGTATTTCAGCTTAACGATCCGCACCCCGGACGGGTTGGTTTTTTCTTTCGACAATTTCCGCCGGTTCTTTGAACCAATCTATCTAAAAGTCTTTTTACGCTCTGTTTACCTGGCGCTGATCAGCACGGTAATCTGTTTGGCGCTGGGTTATCCAATGGCGATGATTTTAGCGGGGAATAATTTTAAACGGAAAAACGTCATGGTTTTTCTCTTTGTTGTCCCGATGTGGATGAATTTTCTCCTGCGCACTTACGCCTGGATGACCCTTCTGGAAAGACAGGGACTCCTGAATACCTTCCTCACCTTTCTCGGCTTACCGCCTTTAAACCTGCTTTATACCCAGGAAGCCGTTGTTCTCGGGATGGTCTATAATTTTTTACCATTCATGGTTCTCCCAATTTATTCGGTCCTCCGGAAGATCGACCGGCAGTTGATTGAGGCAGCCGCCGATCTGGGCGCCGACCAGATGACAATTTTTCGCCGGGTGATCTTTCCGTTGAGTTTGCCGGGGGTAATGTCCGGAATTACCATGGTCTTTATGCCGGCGGTCACGACTTTTGTGATCTCCCGCTTACTGGGAGGCGGACAGTTTACCTTAATCGGCAACTTAATTGAACAGCAATTCCTGTTCGTCGGCGACTGGCACTTCGGCTCCGCCATTTCGATGGTGATGATGGTGATCATTCTTTTGAGTATGGGTGTGCTGTCGCGGTATGATAAAGAACACGAAGGGGGTGGGTTGTGGTGAAAGAATATTTAAAAAGAATCTATGCCATGCTCATCTACCTCTTCTTGTATGCGCCCATCCTGATCTTGATTGTCTTTTCCTTTAATGCCTCCAAATCGAGAGGAGTTTGGAGCGGGTTTACTCTTCACTGGTACTCGGAACTGTTAAAGGACCGGCAGATCCTGAGCGCTTTATACAACACAATCTTAATCGCTGTTCTTTCTGCGCTCATCGCGACGCTGATTGGAACGGCTGCCGCGATTGGGATCCATAACATGAAAAAACTGAAGAAAAAAGTGATCATGAACCTCACCTATCTGCCGGTGGTCAGTCCGGATATCGTCACCGGCTTATCGTTGATGATCCTTTTTGTCTTTGTCAAACTACAGTTGGGCTTTCTCTCGCTCTTGCTGGCCCATATTACCTTTAATATTCCTTATGTAATTTTATCGGTGCTGCCGAAGTTAAAACAGTTGGATAAACACCTTTACGAAGCAGCCTTGGATTTGGGAGCGACACCGCTTGAAGCGTACCGGAAAGTTATCCTCCCGGAGATTATGCCGGGGGTCGTAACTGGGATGCTCCTCGCTTTTACACTCTCCCTTGATGATTTTGTGATCAGCTTTTTTACAACCGGTTCGGGGGTCTCGACCCTTTCGATCACTGTTTATTCGATGGCCCGCCGGGGAATCAACCCGAAGATTAATGCCATCTCAACAATCCTCTTCGTCACCGTGCTTTTGTTGTTAATCATTGTGAATATAAGGATGTCCGGGAACCATAACAAAAAGGAGAGATGAAGATGGGGAAAATCAGAATTTTGTGTCTCGCCCTCTTGTTAATCGTGGCCGTTCTCAGCTTTTCGGCGTGCTTCAAAGACCAGCGGCCGGTCCTGAACGTCTACAACTGGGGAGACTACATCGATGAATCTGTCATCGCCGAGTTCGAGAAGGAATTCAACATTCGCGTCAATTACGACACCTTCAGTACAAATGAGGACATGTATGTGAAGGTTAAATCGGGTGGCGGCAACTATGATGTTCTGTTCCCTTCCGACTACACCATTGAACGGATGATCAAAGAAGGAATGCTGCAGAAACTGGATTTTAACAATATCCCGAACTACCAGTATATTGAAGAGCAGTTTAAAAATCTGGACTACGACCCGCAAAACGCATACTCTGTCCCTTATATGTGGGGAACGGTCGGGATCATTTATAATAAAAAGAAGGTCACCAAACCGGTCACCAGTTGGCAGATTCTCTGGGACCAGGATTATGCCAAACAGATCCTGATGCTCGACAGCCAGCGCGATTCCATCGGCATTACCCTTAAAATGCTTGGTTATTCGTTGAATACCAGAAATCTCAAGGAACTTGAAGCCGCCAAAGAAGCTTTAATCAAGCAAAAACCGCTGGTCTTGGCTTATGTCGGCGATGATGTAAAAGATAAGATGATCGCCGGCGAAGCGGCCCTGGCGGTCGTCTGGTCCGGTGACGCCGTCTACATGATGCGGGAAAACCCCGATCTGGCCTACGTCATCCCGGAAGAAGGCAGCAACCTTTGGTTCGACGCGATGGTCATCCCCACTACCAGTAAGAACAAAGAGGCAGCGGAGAAATTCATCAACTTCCTCTGCCGGACTGAGATTGCCTATAAAAATACGGACTATATCGGGTACTCAACTCCGCACCGCGAAGCGAAAAAGCTGTTGGATCCGGAACTTTTAAGTAATTCGGCGGCTTATCCCGGGGCAAAAGAGTTGGCCAGGTGTGAAGTCTTCCTCGATCTGGGTGATTTCTTAAAAGAGTACGACCGGATCTGGACGGAAGTAAAAGCAAGGTAAGTGCGGAAAGGGAAGCGGTCGCTCCCCTTTTTATCTTGGCATGCCGGCGTCATTGCCACAGCAAGCCGAAGGCTGGGGTCTTCACCCAGCCTTTTTTCGCTTCAAAACAAACCAAATACCGGATTGGCTTACGCCAGCCATTCTTCGATTAAGGAAGGAATCTGCGCAACCGGCGCGCGGATAATTTGCCCGCCCGGCAGTGCCTGGAGAAAGACCTGTCCATAACCCCGTGTACAGATCCGCTGGTCGAAGATCACGACCACCCCGCGGTCGTTTTGGGAGCGGATTAAGCGGCCGTAGCCTTGTTTAAATTTGATCACTGCTTCCGGTAGGCTTAGATGGGTAAACGGATCTTTCCCTTCCTTTTGAAGGGCTTCCCACTTCGCTTGGAATAATGGTTCCGTCGGGACGCGGAACGGTAAACGCATTATGACGACATTAGAAAGTTGCGGTCCGGGAAGATCAACCCCCTCCCAAAAACTGTCCATCCCCATGAGCACCGCTTTCTTACCCTGCCGGAAAGTATCAAGCAATTGATGGCGTGGTTTCATTCCTTGCCGTAAAAGCTGAAAGCCCTCGGCTTCCAATTCCGGGTAAATCCGGTCATAAACTTGGAGCATCTGCAGTCTGTTTGTAAACAATACCAAACACCGGCCTACGGAGGCGCGGATAATTGCCGGCAGCCATTTATTAACCTCAACGAGATACGCCGGGGTTTCCGGGGACGGCAAATCCTGACCAATCAAGATCAGGACATTGCGTTGATAATCGAAGGGGGATTCCAGAATCAACTCTCGACGTTCCGCCGGATGAAGGTAGTTGAGCCCCAAACGTTCTTTCACGTAAGAAAAATCTTTGCCGACCGCCAATGTTGCCGAGGTGAGAACGGCACCGGTCACTTTCGTGAACAACTCTTTCGCCAGCAACTCGCCGAGCCGGAGCGGAACACGGTGCAAAACCGTCCTGGTTTTCCCTCCCCCGCCCCGCTCCCTCTCCACCGTCACCCAGTGCACATACTCCTCATCCGTCCCGTTGAGAAGGAGCGGAAGGTTCCAACCTGCCGACTGGAAAATACGGCCGGCTTCCGCCAGAAAGACCGTATCTTCGCTCATCTCCTCGATGCTCTGCATCTCATCGACAAGAAAAGAGAGATTCTTCGTCCAGCTTCCGATCTGCGTTTGAATCCGTTGCACCAGGGTGTTGACCGCCTGATCGGCCACTAAGTTGCCGGTAAAGCGGTGGTTGACGGACTCCTCGGCCGTTAAGCGGGGTAGATGATCGGCCGCCAGCAATTGAAAAAAATTCCGGAAGAGGTCCGCCAGGACCAGCAGTTCCGGGAGAATCTGCATTTCCAGAAGCGCGATGCATCTTTGCATTACCGCCAGATCAGGACATTTTTCCGCCAGCCGCTGGCGTAATGAAAGCAACCACCCTTTCCCCCACCGGCCGTCTTTATGTAATAAGCGGTTGCATAAACGCTCAATCTCTTGTTCGTCAAGGTGCAAACCGAGATACTCGCCGGCCACCTCTTCCAAATGTTGAGCTTCATCAAAGATCACATATTGATACGCCGGGAGGACTATTCCCTCTTCATCAAGGCTTCGGTCCAAACGCATTCCCAAGTCGGTAAAGAAGAGATGGTGGTTAACGATGACGATTTCCGCTTCAAAAGCCTTTTTTCGGGCAAGCGCCCAAAAACATGCCGATTGCTCGGGGCACCTTTTGCGGAGGCAGGTTTCCGCCTCCGAGACCAGTTTTTCTTTGAACACCGCTGGCAGTTCATACCCTAATTCCTCAAGACAGCCCCGGTTTTGGGCCACCGCTTGCCCAATCCTTTGCAGAAGATCAAGCTCCTGCCCGGTTAGCAACTCCGGATGTTTCCGGTAATAATTCAGTTTGCGCCGGCAAAGATAATTTCCCCGCCCCAACAGCAAAGCCACCTTTTTCTCCGTAGCTAATATTTTGGTGAGAAAGGGTACTTCTTTCTCCATTAGCTGCTGTTGAAGATTGATCGTATAGGTCGCAATAATGACGGTGCTTTTCTCCGTCCGTTCTTGCGCAAAGACCGGATAAAGGTAGGCCAGGGATTTTCCCGTCCCGGTCCCGGCTTCGATTAAAGCTGTCCCCCCGCGTTCCAACACCCACCAGACCAGCGCGGACATCTCCTGCTGCGCAGGGCGGTATTCGAATTCCGGCCATTGGGCAAAGAGCCCGTCCGGGGAGAAAGCCCTATGCGGATGGCGTTCCGTGTCCATCATTCCTCTCCTCCCGGCAGTAAGCGGCGGATGGCGGCTAGATTGATCCGGTCATCATCCGCGCTGGTCCGTGGTGTTTCCAGGATGCCGGCCAGCCGGTTAAGACGGGGCTCGGCCAGGAAGGTGCGGAATCCATCCTCCCCGATCTTCCCTTGCCCGATATGGGCATGCCGGTCCAAGTGACTACCACATTCCCCGTACGTATCATTGAGATGTAAAAGGCGCAGGCACTCAAGGCCAATCTCCTGGTCGATTTCCGCGAGGAGTTTTTGGATTCCTTGCGGGCTACGGAGATCATAACCGGCCGCATGACCATGGCAGGTATCAAAACAAATCCCCGTCCGTTTTGGCTGCGCAATTGCTTTGAGGATCAGGCCCAGTTCCTTGATCCGGCCGGCGATTTCGCTCCCCGCACCGGCCTGGTTTTCCAGGAGCAAGAGTGTCTCACCCGGCACCTCCTCCAGGACCGTCCGGATTCCCTTTGCCGCTTGGGTAATGGCAGCATCCCGACTTTGTTCGCCGGCTTTTCCCGGATGGACGACGAGGAAATCAGCGCCGAGTTCGACGGCCCGGCGATACTCTTCCATGAGCGAACTGATTGACTTTTCGTATAATTCGCCTGTCGGCGCCGCCGGATTAGGCAGGTAGGAAAGATGCACGACGATTGGGCCCAAACCGGCGATCTTCACTTTTTCTTTAAAGGCTGCCACTTCCTTCGGGTCGAAAGGTTTTTTCGCCCAACCCCGGGGATTACCGGCAAATATTTGCACAGCTTCGCAGCCCAATTCCTGCGCTTCCGTCACAACCGTTGGCAACCCTTTCCCGATCGACAGATGCAAACCGATCCGCATTATTCTCGCCCCAAATCATCAATGAATTTTAAAAGCGCATTTTTTTCGATCACTTGCGTAAAAGAAATTTTTTCCGCAATTAATTGTAGTGTAATAAAAAGTAAGAGAAGAAGCAAGAGCATTATGCTGTTTCGTTCCAAGATCACGAGACCGGCGAAGACCGCTCCCAGGTAATTGGCGCCGGTATCCCCCAGCATTCCACGGGCCTGTAAATCAAAGGGAAAATAAGCCGCCAGCGCGCCCAGGAGGAGGAAGATCAAGCCAAGGATCGGCGATTTGCCGTTCATAAAAAGAAACGCCGGTAAAATCAGGATTAGTCCACCAAGAAATGCTTTCACCGCACGGCCGGGCCGTAAATCGAAGAGATTTAAAATATTGGGCGCTAAGGCGGCTAGAAAAACCCGGGGAATTAGCAGCCACCGGTCTTTTCCCGTTGGAATACCGATTCCCAGGACAAAAATAACGCTGAAGAGGAGACCGAAGAGGGCTTTTAGCCCGCCCGAGGTTAATTCCCCCTTTTTGAGGAGCAACGTTAGATGCCCACGTAAGCCCTTTGCCTCGTCATTCTTCAGCAGATCGTCGGCCAAGCCCAAGAGTCCGAACCCTGTTGTATAAAAAAGAAAAGCAAAGAATTCCCCGGCAGGAAAACCGGCTTCAAGGCCGATGAGCCTTAGAAACTGGGGAACCATTGCCAGCAGCGGAAAGACCAACGGAAAGATTAACCCCAAGGCAGCCGGGACAGTTTCCGCCCGGTAATTCTCTTTGACCATCCCCGCTTTGACCAGCAAGGCAGCGATGAACTTGACGACTACCCTTGTCAGTAGGTAACCGAGGAAGACAAATCCAATAGCCAAAGTTTTCACCTACCGCAAGCGCTTTAAAACAACCCCAAGAATGTCGATCAACTGTTTCCCGCGGTGAAGAAACCCGGCTAGATCTCTTTTCGTCTGCCGGTGCTTCATCTCGACCGGAATTTCTTTAATGATCAAGCCCTGCTTTGCCAGATCGATGATCATCGCCACTTCGACCCCGAACCCTTCGGCAAATTTACCTTCTAAAGCAGTTAGCGCTTTTTTGTTTAAAGCCCGTTGTCCGGAGAGGGGCGCCTCCAAGTGCAAACCCGTATAACTCCTGATCAAACGGCGGGCAAACCACAAAACCAGGCCAAACCCGCTTTTCCGTTTCCGCTCCGGAAAGCGGCCGATCACCAAATCGGCTTGGCCTTTCACCACCGCTTCCAGGAGTTTTCTCCCTTCCCGCGCGGTCTGCCCCAGATCGGCATCGAGCAACAGCAAATAATCCCCGGTTATCTTCGTCAGCCCGAGATTTAAAGCGCCGCCCTTCCCCAAGTTTTTGGGTGTTTTAAGGACAAGCGCCCCTGCTTTTTCTGCCCGCTGTGCCGTCTGGTCGTGGGACCCATCATCGATCACCACAATCCGGACGACGCCGGGAATCTTTTGCACGGCGCGTACCGTTTCGGCAATTTTTTTTTCTTCATTGTAAGCCGGAATCAGGACTGTCGCCGCTCCTTCTGCCAAAGTTGACGCCTCCTCAATCTACTGTCCACTTCGTAATACCGGTTTGAGCGGGAATTTGGGAAGTAAAGCGCGGGCCGATTCTTTCACCCCGTAATCGCCTTTTTCGCCGGAAGCCAAGGCTAAGATCAGGGCGACCTGTCCGGGAAGGGTATCAATATTGTCAATTGTAACCACGTCAAGGTTTTTGTATTGTTTGACGTATGAGTAAGGAGCGGAGAGCGGTTCCACCCCGACAACGGTTAATCCGTGCTCTTTGGCCGCTTTAATGAGGTGGGTGTCAAGCTCGCCCACTTTGGTTTGGCGCTCTTCATAGCTGCCACCGAGCAAGATGACCGTGTCGATAGCTGCTTCCGCCTGCCCATCGATCTGGGCCAAATTGTTGGTCTGTAAGGCAGAAAGAAGCGCCGCTTCTCCACGGGCCAACTCGCCGCAGAGCGCGGTAAAGAATTGCGCGAGCCAGGTATTGCCCGCTTCCACGCCCAACTGGGCGGCGAGTGCCGGGCCTTGCAAAGCAAGCTCCGGCCATTCCCCGAAATTAATCGTCACCGGGACCTGGGCGCCGGCCTGAGTCAAGACTTTGATAATTTCCCCGGTCAGGTCAGGTTCAATCGTATGGTTCGTCTTAATGATCCCGACTTTCCGTTCGCGCAGGAGATCATGGACGACTAACGGCAGGAGTTCCCGGTTAAACTGGCGCAGGACTTCCAGTTCGACCGCACTTGCTTTTAAACTGTCCTGCAAGTACTTTTTCTCGGCGCGTAACTGCTCAAACTCCTGTTCTAAACTTAAGATCAACATCTCCTGCCCCTTGACGATCTCCTCATCCCCTATTAAGGCGCCGCCGATGACGATCCCGATCCCCAGGGCCAAAAAAACCGCCGCCAGGGAAGATATATAATAACGATAGTCGACCATCATTTTTCGTCGCTCCTACAGCTTGATCAAGAGACGCAAGCGTAACCAGAAAAGACGGAGCCAATCCCAGGTCACCCGGTTAAGCGAGAGAACCAAAATCAGGGGGATAAAAGCAGCTAAGCAGATCAAAATGATCTGCCCGGTCTGTCCTTTACTACGGTATAAGCGACTAACTCCTCTGGCATCGACCAGAATCGAACCTACTTTTAGCCTAACCAAAAAGGTGCTCCCCATTCCTTTCCGTCCTTTTTCCAGAAAATCAATCATATTGGAATGGGTACCCACCGCAACAATTAAATCGGCCCCGTGTTCATAAGCCAGGATCAGAGCAATATCCTCACTGGTGCCGGGGGCCGGAAAGAGAATCGCCGGTAAATTAAGCTTTTCAAGCCGCTCGAGCCCAGGAGCACGACCATCCTGGTAAGCATGGACGACCAACTCCGCACCGGATAAAAGGGCCCGGTCGGAGACGCTATCCATATCCCCGATGATCAGATCGGGCTTCAGTCCAAACTCCAGGAGCGCATCGGCACCACCGTCCACGCCGATCAGTACCGGCTTGACCTCGCGGATATAGGAATAGATCGTTTTTAAGTCTTCGCGGTAATTTTGGCCACGGACGACGACCAGGACATGGCGTTTCTTGAGGTTGGTTTTAATTTTCGGGATCGGCAATTCGCCGATGATTAAATCTTTCTCAAGCCTTACATATTCAAGGGTGTTTTGGATAAATTTATCAAGCTCAAGATGTAAGTTCTCCTTTGCCTGGTTAAAACGGGCTTGAATGGCTTGCGGTGTTAGGAGGGTACCGCTTCCCAGGACAGACTCATCGAGCAGGATCTGATTCTCCTTGACGACAAGAACGGCGCCCTCCGGTATGGCCTCAAAACACTCTCGACCGACCTGATCCAAAATCGGGATCCCGGCTTTGGTCAGGAGTTCCGGGCCTAAATTGGGATAGCGCCCGGAGATGGAGGGACTGGCATTGATCACCAGCCGGACTTTCGCCTGGATGAGCGACTCAGCAGCCACTTGATCGAGATCAGGATGGTCAATCACCGCAATCTCCCCGGGCTGCAGGCGCTTGACTAGATCTTTGGTTTTTACGTCCTTTCTTGCTGTCCCGCGAATCGTCACCTTATCTCCTCTTTACATCCTGGCGCTTGCTTCCTTCATCTTCTTCAACTTCGCAATTTATAGTTCAAGCGGATTTTGTCGGAAATTTTTGCGATAAAACTGACATTGGTCGGTTTCCCTTTTTTCTCATCGACCAAATAACCCATCAGCTCATGAAGGTACTCAATCTCCCCCCGGTTCCAGGCGGTTTCGATCGCAAAGCGCATTGAACGTTCCACACGGTTCGGCGTCGAGTTAAACTCGGCGGCGATCCGGGGATAAAGCTTCTTCGTTACCTCATTAACCAAAGACGGTTCCTTGATGCACATTAAAATCGCCCGGCGCAAATAGTTGTAGCCTTTAAAATGCGGGGGAATTTTCAGCCTTTGTAGAATATCGGTAATCTCCTTTTCGATCTCAACCTCTTGCCGTGAAGAATCGGCGGTGAAAACATTAACTGTCGGTGGTCTTCTTGTCCCGCAGATTTCGCGGATCCGTTTGGCTAAAATCTGGAAATCAAATGGTTTAATGATGAAGTAATCGGCGCCTAAGTCAACGGTCATCCTCGTCAATTCTTCGTGTCCAAAGGCGGAGATAATGATGACCCTAGGTTTATTATTCATCTTTTTGATCTGTTCTAGCACAGCAATTCCATCTAATTTTGGCATGATCATATCTAAGAGCAGGATATCGATACTGGTCGTTCTCACCATTTCCAAGGTCTGAAGTCCGTCGTTGGCGACCGCCACCACTTGAAAATCATGATTTGAGTCCAGAAAATTTTTGAGAATTTGACAAAATTCCAGGTTATCTTCGCCAATCCCGATTCTAATCTTCCCTGATGTCGTCACCCAGTCCGCCTCCGTTCGTCCGTCATTATTGTTTAAAATTCGTTAAAAAAGGAAAAAACCCTCCTCTTTTTGGGGAAATCTTCAAGAAGCATTTCGCAATTTTTGCTGCCGCAGATTCTTCTCCATCTGCAGCATCCATTCAGCAAACACGCCATATCCCCGGGTTGGATCATTGACAAAGACATGGGTCACCGCGCCGACCAGTTTTCCGTTTTGAATGATCGGGCTTCCGCTCATCCCTTGGATAATCCCGCCGGTCTGCATCAACAGTTCCGGATCGGTCACTTTAATCACCATTCCTTTATCCCGCATATTACTCTGGTGGTAAACTTTCTGGATCTCGATCGAAAAACGGCGAATCTCATCCCCGGAAAGGACGGTCAACATCTCCGCCGGGCCGGTTTTGACTTCGCTGATCGTGGAGACAGGAATCGGTTGCGGGTAATAGAGATTGGTGAGATTGGTGAACAAAGTCCCAAAAATGCCAATTTCCGTATTCGCGAAAATATCCCCAATAATGTCCGAATGACCGGAGAAGATTCCGATTTTCTCGCCCGGTTCACCCCGGTTGCCGTGGGTGATCCCGGTAATGCGGGCCGCGACAATTTTCCCGTTGACCAGCGAAACTTCCCGTTGACCAAAGCCCATAATTTTATGGCCTAAAGCTCCGTACTGGCGGGTTTCCGGGTTATAGTAAGTAAGGGTGCCAACACCGGCAGCCGGATCCTCGACATACAATCCCAAGACATAATTGATCGTCCCGTGCTCACCGTCCACTTTTTTCACCGGTTTGATCTCCAAATCCAGGGTTTTTTCTCCGCGCACTACGGTCAAAACCAAGGTCGGATTCTTCTCCGCTGCGTTTTTGATCAAGAAATCAAGATCGCTCAAACGGCGGACTGTCTGCCCGTTAATCGCGATAATCAAATCGCCGATGCGGATCCCGGCCTCTTTCGCCGGGTAAAACTCCCGGCCTTCGTCATCACGGACCGGAAGATGTCCGGAGACAATTACTCCTTTTGGGGCAACCAAAACCCCAATTGCGTGACCGCCGGGAATAATCTCCGGCATCTTGACGATCTCAAAGTTCACCCTCCGGACCGGCAATCCTAATAACCGGATCTCAATATAGCCGTTGCCCTCCCTTTCCGGCGAGACCATTACTTCCGAGCAATGGCCGCTCTGCCCTTTTTCGATTTTCGTCCGGCCGTTGGTCCCGATAATCCCGTCGGGCCGGTCGGCTGTAAGATAAATACTGAAGGGTTTTTTGAGTGAAAAATGGAGCTTTTGTCCGGGGACCAGTCTTACGCTGGCGGGGAAAAGCTGGACCTTAATCATTTGGGGAAGAATCAACAGGATAAACAGCCCGAGCACAAGAAGGAAAAACCAGGTAAAAGTCTTTTTATAACGGGGTGGCATCGTATCTTCCTCCATTAAAACCGCAGCTAAATTGCTTTTAATGATAAATTCCCCGTTAAAAATGGCGATTATACGATGAAAAAACAAGGGACTTTGGAAAGAAAATAGCCGCGTTCGACGCGGCTATTTCCCTCCTTGATACTTTTTCCCGGTTTCTACTTCTTCAATCTTCTTTAAAGTAAGTTAAAGAACAATATTCACTAACCGGCCCTTGACGTAGATGACTTTGCGCGGGGTTTTCCCCTGGAGTGCCGCTTGAATCCCGTGGAGCGCCAATGCTTGTTCCTGGACGAATGCTTCTTCCGCGTCAACAGGAATGACGAGACGTTCTTTTATTTTCCCGTTGATCTGCACCACGATCTCGACATTCTCCTCAATGACCAGGTTCTCATCCCACTGCGGCCACCGTTGATTATGGACGGAATACTCCCCGCCCAATCTTGACCAGAGCTCCTCTGCGAGATGCGGGCAGGCCGGCGCGAGGAGCAAGGAAAAGAGTTTGCTGCTTTCGCTCCATTCTTTACTCCCCCAGAGATCCGGTTTTAACTTTGCCATCACATTTGAGAGTTCCATCAGCGAAGCAATGTAGGTGTTAAATGAGAATTCCAGTAAATCGTTGGTCGCTTTTTTAATCGTCTGATGGACTTTCCGCTTCAAGGCCTTGATCTTTTCCGCCGTCGGTTGCGGTGCGGCCTCCACCGGAGTCAACAGCAATTCCCAGACACGGTTAAGGAAACGGTAACACCCTTCAATCCCGTGACTGTCCCAGGGGCCGCCGAGCTCCCAACGCCAGCCGAACATCAAGTAAAGCCGGACGGTATCGGTCCCGTAAGCCCCAACCAAATCATCAGGAGCGATCACGTTCCCCCGTGACTTACTCATCTTTTCACTGTCTTCGCCAAGGATGATCCCTTGGTTACGTAAGGAGAGCATTGGTTCATCAAAATTGACCAGGCCCAAATCTCTCATTACTTTGGTGAAAAAGCGGGTATAAATCAGATGCATACAGGCATGTTCAATTCCGCCGGTATACTGGTCAACCGGCAGCCAGTACGCACCTTCTTCCGGATCAAAGGGAGTCGGACCTTCGTAATAAGGGCTCAGGTAGGCATACTGATACCAGGAAGAACAGATAAAGGTATCCATGGTATCGGTCTCCCGCTGCGCGGCGCCGCCGCACTTAGGACAGGTCGTATTGAGGAACTTTTCATTATGCTTCAAAGGCGATTCCCCGGTCGGCAAGAACTCGGCATCCTCCGGTAAAAGCACCGGGAGATCCTTTTCGGGAACGGGGACGACACCGCATTTTTCACAATAAATGATGGGAATCGGCGCTCCCCAGTAACGTTGACGGCTAATCAACCAATCCCGCAGCCTGTAGTTCACTGCTTTTTTCCCTAAGCCACGTTCTTCTAGCCAGGCGATCACCTTTTGCTGGCCCTCCCTGGCTGGTGTATTGGTGAACGGTCCGGAATTAACCATAACGCCATCATCAATTTCCGTATAGGGAGGGATCAACTCCCCAATATCCTGTCCGGCCGGAGTGATGACGACTTTGACCGGAAGATCAAATTTCCGGGCAAAGGCAAAATCGCGCTCATCATGAGCAGGAACCGCCATGATCGCGCCGGTCCCATAGCCCATCATGACGTAATCGGCAATCCAGACCGGAATCCGCTCGCCGTTCGCCGGGTTAATAGCGTAACTACCGGTAAAGACACCGGTTTTTTCCTTATCAACAGCCAGCCGTTCTATCTCGCTTTGGCGGGAAGCCTGGTATTGATACTCTTGGACCGCCGCGCGCTGTTCGGGGGTTGTGATCGTCTCGACCAACGGATGTTCAGGGGCGAGCACCATGAATGTGACTCCCCATAAAGTATCCGGACGGGTGGTGAAGACCTTCAGTTCCTCGCCGTGTTCAAGTTTGAAGGTTACTTCCGCCCCTTCACTCTTCCCGATCCAGTTTTGCTGCATCGTAATTACTTTCTCCGGCCAGTCGATCTTGGAGAAATCCAGCAATTCTTCCGCGTAGTCCGTAATTTTTAGAAACCACTGTTCGAGTTCTTTTTTGATCACCGGTGTTTCACAACGCTCACAGTGGCGGTCTTCGCCCCAGACTTGCTCCCGGGCCAAGGTGGTATTACAGTTCGGGCAAAAGTCGACCGGGGATAATTTCTTATAGGCCAACCCCTTTTTATAAAACTGCAAGAACAACCACTGGGTCCACTTATAGTATTCAGGCAGACACGAGATGATCTCGCGCTCCCAATCGAACATCGCGCCCATCGTTTTTAACTGGCCGCGCATCTTTTCAATATTTGACATCGTCCAGGTTTGGGGGTGGATTTTCCGCTTGAGGGCAGCGTTTTCTGCCGGTAGTCCGAAAGCGTCGAACCCCATGGGGAATAGGACATTGTAGCCTTGCATCCGCATAAACCGGGCACGGGCATCGGACGGTACCATCGCATACCAATGGCCGATATGCAGATCGCCGCTGGGATACGGAAGCATCGTTAAAGCATAGTGCTTTGGCCTGCTGTGATCGATCACCGAACGGTAAAGAGCTGTTTCCTCCCATTTCTGGCGCCAGAAGGGTTCAATTTTATGTGGTTGATATCGCTCATACTTGGTCAAGAAGATCCCTCCTTCAATATGATACCCCTGGTCAAAAATGACCAGGGGCGATGAACAGTCGCGGTACCACCCTGTTTCGGTTTTCATCCATCGAAAACCCTCATTTCCTTTTTAACCCAAAGGGGGGTTAGGGACTACGTTAGAATCATCCCTAAACTTCAGGGGTGAGTTCGACTGCCTGCCAGGTCCGGTTCGCACCAACTACCGGCTCTCTTCATCCCGCGGCCAATCTACTACTCCCCATCATCAGTACTCAGCTAAATTAAATTTTTAAATAATTCCTTCTAATGAGTATAAACTAGGGGCTAAAAATTGTCAAGCGAGGGTTGGGGTGGTGCTTTTTGCCCCGTGCCATAATTGCTCCAACCGGTAAAACTCGCGGTCCTCCGGTGTCATCAGGTGAACAACCAGAAAACCGTAGTCCAGAAGGATCCACCGTCCTTCACGGTAACCTTCGATCCGCTTGGGCGTTACCCCCTGCTCTTCCAGTTTTTCAAGGACGGCGTCGGCTAAAGCTTGCAGGTGAACGGCATTCCGGCCGCTGGCGATCAGAAAATAATCTGTAATGACGGTCAATTCCCGCAGATCCAAAAGCAGGGGTTTTTCTCCTTTTGTTTCGGTCACCGCCGCCCAAGCAGTTAACAACATCTGAGTTTCATCCATCAACCAAACCTCCGTACATGGTATCTCTTTCTTCCCTGAACTTCCTGACTGAAAACTGTACTGAACCATCTAAACCTCGTCAAGTAAAAACCAATTGCGTGCTTCCGCCGTCAACGGATGGAGTAAAAACCCGGAGTCAATAATATACTTTATTTTCTGGTCATAAATATACCGTAAGGCGGTTAACCGGTTAACCAAGGCCAGTTCCCGCGCAATCCGGGCAGAAAAGTGCCTTCTTCCCGGTTCGGCAAAGTCGGCAATCATAATAACCTGACTTATCTTATTCATTTCGGGGGCGCCGGTGACATGAAGCGCAACTGCTTCCAGAATCGTTTCGTCCTCGATTCCCCATTCTCTTTTGAGCAGCAGTGCCCCGACCCGTCCATGGATCATCACGGGAACCCGTTTTTCCACATCCGACAATGGCAGTTTATAGTGGCCAGCCAGTTTGAGGAGTTCCTGAGGCGGAACTTCCCTGGCCACATCATGCAGGAGCCCGGCGACGGCGACCGGTATCTCCGGGATTTGGTAGAGGGTCGCCAGTTTCCTGGATAACTCCATTACGCTGAGCGAATGCTGAAAACGGTCCGGGGATAGCGTTGCTTTTAACCGTTGCGCAAACCGTTCAAGATCCATCTTCTACCCCCAAGCTTTGCTTCTTCTTTTAATCTTTTTCCATATTTCCGCTCCTTTTCCTGCCGCGATCTTTGAAAGATTGCAAACAAGCAGTTACGTTACAATAAAACAGGGTGCAGGCCTGCACCCTGTTTTTAACTTGTCGTATTAAGCGGCTTGGCCTCATTGACAATGATTTCTCTTCCACCCAGCTCCTTCCCGTTCATATCCGCAATCACTTGTGCCGCGGCTTCATCAGGAACTTCGACAAACCCAAAACCCTTCGAGCGTCCGGTTGCCCGGTCTATGATTACCCTGCTCGCCAATACCTCCGTCGAACTGGAGAAAAATTCTGCCAAGTCTTTATCAGTAGTAGCCCAGGGTAAATTGCCAACATAAAGGGTTTTACTCACTCTCGCATCACCTCGTTTCCGGCCATGAGTCTGAGCATCCTTGTCGGCTCCTTATCCTATTTTACCCGCAGATGAAAAATATAATCGGAGCGAGAGTGAAGAACAGGTTCGCTGACTATTAGTTCTGGTAGAGTTTTTTTCCGGTAATATAGGAGAAAACCGGTTCTGGCAGTTGGTAACGGACAGATTTCCCTTCCCGCAGCCGTTCCCGGATTTGGCGGGAAGAGATCTCAATCAGCGGGTTGGCAAAAAAAACAATACCCCGGCTGTGCGCAGATGGGCGTTCATATTGACGGAGCGCCGCCGGAATCGCCGGAGGAAAGCCCGGCCGTGCCCCGACGGCAATCCTGGCCAACAAAAAGAGGTCATGAAAGCAATGCCACTGCTCAAGGTCACAGAGTGCATCCTGCCCGAGTAACAAGTACAGTTCATCATCCGGATAGCGCACACGGAAGTAGCGAAGCGTATCAACGGTGTAGGAAGGCGGTTTCCGCTCTAGCTCAACCGTGGAGAGGCTGAAAAAGGGATGATCCTGGATGGACAGTTCTATTAGCTTTAAGCGCTCATCACCCGCAACCAAAGGGGAATTGTGTTTGAGCGGCGATTGTTTCGCCGGCACAAAAATCACCTGGTCAAGGCCTAGTTCTTCCCGTGCTGATTCGGCCAGGAGAAGGTGGCCGAGATGAATGGGATCGAAGCTTCCACCATAAATTCCGATCCTTTTCATGACCGGATCTGTCCATTGCCATAGATGATATATTTCAGGGTCGTAAGCGCCTCCAAGCCCATTGGCCCGCGCGCGTGGAGCTTTTGCGTCGAAATTCCCAATTCCGCGCCAAACCCGAACTCAAAACCGTCGGTAAAGCGGGTCGACGCATTCACATAAACGGCGGCGGCATCAACCGTTTGTAAAAAATACCGGGCTAGCTTATAGTCGGAGGTGATAATCGCTTCCGAATGACGCGTCCCATACGTTGCGATGTGGGCTAATGCCTCCTCCGCATCAGCAACGACTTTCACGGCCAAGATTAAGTTGAGATATTCGGTGCCCCAGTCTTCCTCCGTCGCCGCTTCTGCCCAGGGAAGATATTCCCGCGTGACGGCGCAGCCACGGATCTCCACCCCGGCTGCTTTGAGGTCTGCGCCGCAGAGCGGAAGAAATTCCGGAGCAATGGCCCGGTGCACCAGTAAAGTTTCAACGGCATTGCAGACCGAGGGGCGTTGGGTTTTCGCGTTTAGTACAATCTGGCGGGCCATTTCGATCTCCGCCGAGGCATCAACATAGATATGACAGTTGCCGACGCCGGTCTCGATCACCGGTACAGTAGCGTTCTCCACGACGGTTTTGATTAAGCCGGCACCGCCGCGGGGAATAAGGACATCAATATAATCATTCATCCGCATGAGGGAGCGGACAGCCTCCCGGTCCGGAGTGGTGACCAACTGGACGGCATCTGCCGGTACGCCCGCCCGTGTCAGTGCCGCTCTGATCTGGTCGACCAGGAACTGGTTTGTCCGGAGCGCTTCCGTTCCGCCCCGCAGGATCACGGCGTTTCCGGTTTTAAGGCATAACGCAGCCGCATCAACGGTGACATTGGGGCGGGATTCATAAATAATGGCAACAACCCCCAAGGGGACACGCATCTGCCCGATCTCCAAGCCGTTGGGACGCCGCCACATTTTTTCCACATTACCAACCGGATCTTTCAGGTTAACCAGTTCCCGCAGGCTAATCACCATATTTTCAATCCGCTGCTCATTCAGGGTCAACCGGTCCAAAAAGTGGTCGGAGAGCCCTTGCGCCCGGCCGGCGGTCACATCTTCCTGATTCGCTGCCAACAATTTTGCGGAATTAGCCGATAATTCCTCGGCGATCGACAGTAAAGCCTGGTTTTTACAGGTACTGTTCAGGCCGGCCAAGGTGCTCGCCACCTTCCTGGCCTTTTCCCCTAACTCCCGGATATATGCATCATTCGCCAATCGACCCACTCCTTTCACTCCCGGCAGACCAGATTATTCCGGTGGATTACTTCTTCATAGGTCTTATACCCTAAGACCTCCGGTAGACGGGCGGTATTGACCCCCTTGATCTTGTTGATCTCCTCGGAACTGAAATTGCTTAAGCCCCGGGCTATTTCCTTTCCGGCCTGATCAAGGACTCTGATGATATCACCGACTCCGAATTCACCCTGTACCGCGCTCACACCGGAGGGCAGTAAGCTTTTCTTTCCCTGAAGCAAAGCGGCCACCGCACCCGGATCGATCACAACGGCCCCATGGGGCTGCCCGGCAAAGGCAATCCATTGTTCCCGTTGAACTAGAGCTTCTTGATTGGGAAGAAAGACTGTACCAAGCGGTTCTCCTTCCATAATCCTGGTGATCGAGTTCGGTTCTTCTCCGGAGGCCAAAACCATCATAATACCGGAACGGGTGGCAATCCGGGCGGCTTCAAGCTTGGTAATCATCCCCCCTGTCCCGCGTTCCGTACCGGCCTCCCCGGCAACAGCCCAGATTGAGGGAGAAATCTCTTTTACTTCCGGAATTAAAGTCGCCTGGTCGTCTTTGTGCGGATCACCGGTAAACAAACCTTCAATATCGGAGAGTAAGATTAAAAGATCGGCGCCGACCAGTCCGGCCACCAGAGCCGCCAAAGTATCATTATCACCAAACCTTAACTGCAGTTCTTCGGTGGCAACCGTATCATTTTCGTTAATCACCGGAAGGACGCGATATTCATCGACCAGCATCAGAAGGGTATTCCGCGCGTTTAAATAGCGCCGGCGGTTACTCATATCCTCCCGCGTTAATAAAATCTGCGCCGTGTTAATGCCGTATTCGGAGAACAATTTCGTATAAACCTGCATCAGCAGACCCTGCCCCACGGCAGCCACCGCTTGCCGTTCGGGGATCGTCCGCGGCCTGGCTTTCAGTCCTAAGCGCCCGACCCCGGCCCCGACCGCTCCGGAGGTTACCAGGATCACTTCCTTTCCGGCATTATAAAGATCGGCCAATTGCCGGACCAGTTTCTCCATCTGCTTAAGGTTTAACCGTCCTGAAGAATAAGTTAAAGTACTAGTCCCCACTTTCACAACGATTCTGCTTGCTTCTTTCAGCTTGGCCCGATTGTCTAACAACCCCATACCTCCCGGTTAATCTCTACGTTACCAGAAAAACGTTATTTCCCAATCAATTTGTGATCATATTATACCATACCTTCCCATCGTTGCTAACTCTCAGAACAAAGCGCCTGTTTTATTTTAATTTCTTAATAACTAATTGCTCACTTCTTGCGTTTTTCAAGCCGTTGACTTCTCGCCACCCGAGTTGAATTTGTAACCCAAAAACTTCATAAGCCTTTACCGCGCAGGGCAGAATGGTGCCCACACGAGTTGAATTTCTTGGCCTAGTATTCTTAGCGAAGCGGAGTTTGTAAGCAGGTCGCGTGCCAGGGCAATAATAATGACACTGTATACACAGTGTCAACGTCGTTCTTAGCTAATTTTTTGTTCGTCTCGGTCTTTCCGCTGTTGACGGCGGTGGAATTCATAGCGAGGATCTCCTTTTTTCCAACGCGTGGCGCGTTCCCGAACCACTGTTTTTTCCCGAATGATGAATTCGTTTTGGGCTGGGCAGAAATAAAGGTCGGTATCCCCTTTGCAATTCCCGCAATCCAAGCAGGACATCCCTTTAAACCTCCTAAATAAAATATAAAACAACCAGTCCTTCAGGGGAATGAGATCAGTACCGCATAGCTCTTTGAACTAACTCCTCCCGGTATTACAGAATTCATACCAAAAACCAAGCCGGGAATCAAAGCCGGTAGATAAATTCGTAATGACCGATCCGGATCAAATCACCCTCCTTTACCCCCTCATTCTCCAGGGCTGTCAATACACCGTGGCGTTTAAGTAATTGGTCCAAACGCAACAATGCTTCATCCTGATCCGGATTAAAGCGTGCGATCTTTTTCAATAATTGCTCGCCGGTAATCCGGAAAGCGCCATCTTCCTCGCGTTCGATCGTAAATACAGGTTCGGCGCCGGGAAGCGTTTGCTCGTAATTGATTTCTATTTTGGAGATCCGCGGCAATTTTTTCAACCGGTCAGCAATCAAATAGAGTAATTGCTTAACATTTTCCCCGGTTACCGCGGAAATGCAAATCACTTCATAACCTTGATTCGCGATCCTTTCCGTAAATTCCTTTTGTTTCGCCGCCGCCTCCGGCAGATCAATTTTCGTCCCCACGACAATCTGGGGCTTTCCGGTCAATTCCTGACTGTAACCGGCGAGTTCTTTATTGATCGTGGTAAAGTCTTCCCATGGCTGATCAGCTGATAAATCAACCAGGTGAAGAAGGAGACGCGTCCTTTCTACATGCTTCAGGAAGGCAATCCCTAAACCTGCTCCCTGATGCGCACCGCTGATCAAACCCGGCAGATCGGCAACGACAAAACTGTGTTCGTCAAGATCCACTACACCAAGGACCGGATTCAAAGTCGTAAAGGGGTAATCGGCCACTTTTGGCCGGGCGGCAGAAATTTTCGAGAGGAAAGTAGATTTCCCGGCATTCGGAAAACCAACTAATCCAACATCCGCCAGTACTTTTAATTCCAATTCCAAGATCGCTTCCTCGCCGCTCTCGCCCCGCTCTGCAAAGCGCGGGGTTTGATTGCGAGGCCCGGCGAACTTGGCGTTACCACGTCCGCCCCGGCCCCCCTTCGCCACCAGGCATCTTTCCTGATGGGAAGTGAGATCGCCAATTATTTTGCCATTCTTCCGGACAATGGTCCCGACCGGCACTTTAATAATGAGGTCCTGTCCAGTTTTCCCATAACAGTTATTCCCCCGGCCAGGCTCTCCGGAAGGGGCCTTATACAGTTTATTATAACGGAGATGACTGAGTGTGTTATATCCTTCGTCCGCTTCTAAGTAGATACTTCCGCCGTCGCCGCCGTCACCGCCGTCGGGGCCACCAAATGGCACGTATTTCTCCCGGCGAAAGCTCACCACCCCGTCTCCGCCCCGGCCGGCAATCACCTTAATCGTAACTTCATCAATAAACATCACTGTTCACCTTTGATTCTTCAACCAAGTTAAAGCTTGGACAAAATTTCTGTTCATGCTCCTTGCTTTCAGTCCTAATATTATTCTACTGGGATCAGAAAATATCCTTTCATCCCCGATACCAGTTGTTAAATTGATCAGGTAAAAAGGAATTTAAAAAAAAACCGCCCCATGGCGGTTTTTTTTGTGTACTTAACGAGCAACCGAAACCGGTTCAGAATAAACGCTGACCTTTTTATCATTCTTTCCTTTGCGTTCAAAAACAACATAGCCATCGATCAATGCGAAGAGAGTATCGTCTTTACCGATGCCAACATTATTTCCCGGATGAAACTTCGTCCCGCGCTGGCGCACCAGGATACTGCCGGCCCGCACCTGTTGTCCGGCAAACCGTTTCACTCCAAGGCGTTTGGCCTCACTGTCACGGCCGTTCCGGGTACTGGAGACACCCTTTTTATGGGCAAAAAATTGTAAATCAAACCTCATTCTTCTCCACCTCCTTGATGGATATACCGACATATTTTGGGAATTCCGCTGCGATTTGTTGTAATCCCAGATACATAAGGTTGAAAAGGAGATCGGCCTTTATAAGTTGTTCCTGTTCTAAGACGGAGGGCAAACTGCAGGCAAAATAACCACTCTTCTTTTCCTGCTCGAGGTGGGGGTTGATCCCCACAATTCTTTCTAAACCAAGGGCAGTCGTTTGTACCAGAGTCGAAACCCCGGCACAGACAATATCCTTCCCGGCTGCGGCATAACCGGTATGCCCCGAGGCCTTAAAACCAACAAAACGGCCGTTCGCCTTGATCATCTGCACTTTGGTCATCGTTAGCATTCAATGGCCAGCACACGAAGGCGTGTAAACGGTTGGCGGTGCCCCTTACGCTTCCGGATGTTTTTCTTCGGTTTATAACGGAAAATCATAATTTTACGGGCTTTGTCTTGTTTAACGATTTCCGCTTTCACCTTGGCACCTTCAACCAGAGGGTTACCGATTTTAATCTCTTCCCCGCCGATCAGCAAGACCCGGTCCAGTTCAACTTCTGTTCCGACCTCACCGGGGATCTTCTCGACATTCAACTCGTCACCAACAGCAACCCGGTATTGTTTCCCGCCGGTTTCCACGATAGCATACATGCTTTCCACCTCCCCCGCTTAGACTCGCCGGTGTTGGTACCAGAACGGATTTAAAAACCAAAACCGTGCGGTTGAAACAGGTCCAAAAACCACACATCTTATAATAACACCCAAAGGGTTTAATGTCAATCACATAAAACCCCTTTCGCGTAGGTCTTAAACATTTTTTCGATTTTTACCTTGACTTTCTGCCCGACCAGCCGGCCGGCGCCTTCAATATCAATAATATACCCCTCAATGCGGGCGATCCCGTCAGCCGGATTGTTCGCATGCGTTTCGACCACTTCGACCTGCAGTTCATCCCCTTCTTTCACTGGAAGGGCTGCCATGCGAACCGTTTCTTTGTCGCCCGCCGCCAGGATTCTGACTTCAGGCAGGGGAATTTCTTCCTTCCCGCGGATAAACAGCATCTTTTTACAGGCTTTCTCCAACAAAGCCAGACGGTTCCCGCCGGGTCCGATGAGGAGAGCAGCCAGCGCCGGGTTCACGCCCAAGAGGAGCGCTTCATCCCTGGCGTGTTCCTCTCCCAGTTCAATAATCCGCCGTTCGGCCCGGGCGGCTTGGGTATCGAGGGAATACTTATAACCCGTCCCGTTACAACACGAACAGGCCTGTTGCAACTGCTCGCGAAGGCTGGGCCTGGTCTTTTTACGGGTCAGTTCCAAAAGGCCCAGAGCGGTAAAACCGAGAATATTGGTTTTTACCTTGTCTTTTTGCAACTCGGCTGCAAAACTTTCCAGGACTTGCCTTCGACTATCCTCATCCGCCATATCGATAAAATCAATAATGATAATACCGCCGATGTTTCTTAACCTCAATTGCCGGGCAATCTCCTTGGCCGCTGTTAAATTCGTGTTGAGGACTGTGTCTTCCAAACAAGTTGTACCGGTAAATTTTCCGGTATTGACATCAATGACCGTCATTGCTTCCGTCTGGTCAAAAACTAGGTAAGCTCCGGTTTCCAACCAGATCTTCCGTTGTAAAGCTTCTTCAATCTGCTGTTCTACCCCGTAAACGGTAAAAAGGGACTTCCCGTTGAACAACTTGACCCGCCGCCGCAGATGGGGTCCGAAAATATTCAATAATTCCAAAGCCTTCTCATAAGTCGCCAGATCGTCAATGATCAAGCCGTCGATCTCATCGGTGAACAGATCACGAAGGATCCGGTAGAGCAGATCATGGTCATGAAAGAGTAAGGAAGGGACCGGACCTTTCTTCGCCTTCTTTAATATTTTCTGCCACAGGTTGAGCACAAACTCACGATCCGCCAGTAACTCCTCTTCCGCAATCCCTTCAGCGGCCGTCCGGATAATCAATCCCATCCCCTTTGGCTTTAACCCGGCGGCCAGCTTTTTCAGTCTTTCCCGCTCTTTCTCATCTTCAATCCGTCGTGAAATCCCTATATAATCAACAGTCGGCATCAAAACCAAATAACGGCCTGGAATGGTCAGATTGGTTACCACCCGCGCGCCTTTATTGCCCATCGGCTCTTTCACCATCTGGACGATGATCTCTTGTCCCTCGCGGAGTAATTCGCTGATCGAGGCTTGTGGCTTACCGCCGTCTCCCTCCCCGCTCCGGTCGGTTTGGAGATCATCAATATACAAAAAGGCGTTCTTTTCCATCCCGATATCGATAAAAGCCGCTTGCATCCCGGGGAGTACATTTTCCACCTTCCCCCGGTAAATATTGCCAATCTGCCTTTGGGTGGAGAAACTCTCGATTGATAACTCCACCAATTTCCCGTCTTCTAAGACCGCCATCCGGGTCTCACTGGGACTCACATTGATTAAGAACTCTTTTCCCATCCCACAACACTTCCTAAATGACCTTCTCGCCGAAGAAAGCTTCCTTCCTAATCACCCGCTTAACCTGAAAGTCGTTCTGCAAAAAGGTACAAAAATCGTCCGGGCGAATGGTCCCGCGGGGGCCGAACTCCACCTTGATGGTTAATAAAACCAAGCCTTCCAGCCCGCAGTCCAAGTGGTAATCCAGCCATAACGGCCGGATATTTACTACTTTTTCTCCATTCTTCGCGCCTTTAACGACCGGTAATTCATTTTTTGCCCATAACCGCCCGAGTAAGGATTGAACCTGTGTCTGGTCGAGTTCCACCCGGGGTTCAAGGAAAAACTGATAAGAAAGCGCTTTAATCCCGGCCATCAAGGAGGGGGTCTTCCCAACCAATCTTTGGACTTTCAGCACCGTCAGCCCGGGGGGTAAAGCCTCCTGTAAGGCATTAAAAACCGCCTCTTCCTTTAAATCGACGGTTAATTCGAGATCAAAAAACTCCGCTTCACTTTCGAGCCCCAAGGGAAGGGGCGGGCCAAAGGAAAGGCGCGGCATTGGATTGAACCCTGATGAAAACGCCACCGGCAAACCCGCACGTCGCAGGGTTCGACTGATTGCCCTTAACACATCCAAATGGGAAGTAAAGCGGGCGGCTCCGGTCTTGCTGTATTGAATCCTGTATTTAATCTTTTTCACCCCCAGCGAGCGTCGGTCTGGTCCGGAGGACGGGACATACTCCGCAGGCCTTACAATCAATGCGTTCACGGCAATCCGGCGTCGGCTTCCCTTCGTCGGCGCGCCGGTCTTCAGTAATTAAGTACTCTTTACTCACCCCGGCACTCAGGTGCTCCCAGGGGAGAATTTCTTCATAGGAACGTCCTCTGGTATAATCCTCCGGTTTTAAGCCGGCAAAGCGTAGCGCTTCCTGCCATAAATCCCACCGGAAATGATCCGCCCAGGCATCAAATTTACAACCAAGTTCCACTGCCTTTTCCAAGCTAAGTGCCAAGCGGCGATCACCACGGGATAAAATCCCTTCCAATTGACTTAAAGTTACCTCGTGCCAGGATAATTTTAACCCATTACCTCTTAGTTCCTCTTGTAAGTATTGTTGTTTCCGGAGTGTCTCTTCACTGGAAAGCTGCGCACGCCACTGAAACGGGGTGTGCGGCTTCGGGACGAAAGTCGAAACACTGACGCTAATCTGGACACGGTTCGCGGCACGGGCATGGATCCGCCGCCCAAGCTTTAAGCTTTCTTTCGCCAAATGCACGATGCCGGCTAAATCTTCCTCAGTCTCGGTCGGGAGGCCAATCATAAAGTACAGTTTAATCCGCTGCCACCCTCCGGTAAAGGCCGCTTCGAGGGTTTCGAAGATCTGCTGATCGGAAAGGTTTTTGTTGATCACGCGGCGGAGCCGCTCCGTTCCGGCTTCCGGGGCAAATGTTAAACTTCCTTTCCGGCCGCTGACAAACTTGGCCGCCAGTTCCGGCGAGAAAGAATCGATCCGTAAAGAAGGCAAGGAAATTCTTACCCCTTGCGGCCCAAAACAATCCGTCAGCATTCCGGTCAATTCTTCAATCTTGCTATAATCGGCACTACTGAGCGACGTAAGGGAAACCTCTTCATAACCGGTCTTTTTGATTAGATCGGTAAGCCGCTCTTTAATGAAAGCCGGTGAACGCTCCCGGACCGGCCGGTAAATCATCCCGGCTTGGCAAAAACGGCAGCCGCGCGTGCAGCCGCGGAAGAGTTCAACCATCAACCGGTCATGAACCGGTTCCATCCACGGGACCAATTCCTGTGCGGGTAGGTACTGATTAAAGTCGTTGACGATCCGCTTTTGGACAACCGGCGGCGCCGGCGGATGCGGATGAATCGCCGTAATCCTTCCCTCCGGAGCATAGTCAACCTGGTAAAACTCAGGGAGGTAGACCCCGGGAATCCGAAGCAGATTGCGTTTGATCGTCGCCCGGTCGTCGCCCCGCTCCTTCCCGGCGGCAATGCAGTCCAAAATATCGAGAATCGCCTCTTCCCCCTCCCCCAGGAGAAAGAGATCAAAAAAATCGGCCAGTGGTTCGGGGTTAAAACAGCCAGGCCCTCCCCCGATGATCAAGGGATGCGCTTCGCCCCGGTGCTCCCTTCTTAAAGGTATTCCTGCTAAACGCATCATATTCAAGATATTCGTGTAACTTAATTCATATTGAAGGGTGAAGCCGAGAAGGTCAAATTCGCCCAAACCATGCCTGCTCTCCAGGGAAAAAAGGGGCAGGTTTGCTTTTTTTAATTCCTCCTCCATATCCGGGGCCGGGGCATAGACCCGTTCCGCCAGATAACCATCGACTTCATTAATACGCTGGTATAAGAGGCGTAGTCCGAGATGGGAAAGGCCAATCTCGTATAAATCAGGGAAAGCAAGGACAACCCGGAGACGTACTTTATCCCATGGTTTAACCGTAGTGTTTAACTCTCCCCCTGCATAACGGGCAGGCTTCTCCACCTTTACCAGCAGTTGTTCGTATTGATCCTTCATCTTCGCGATCTACCTCTTTTTCAGATTAATTACAATTGCTTTGGCATCACTTATTCCATAGTCCTTCCGTTTCCCGGCTTTTCTATTATTAATCATGCCGCAACTGTCTGATTCCGGATAAACCGTCAAACTTTATAACCGGTAAGATCGTTATTGCTGCCCCGGTACGAAGGGATTTGCTGGGCTCCGATCTCCGCGAAGCTGGACTGGAAAGCATTTTCTTCCTTCATCAACATAAATAATTGTTCTTCGGTTACCTCTCCCACAATCTTACCATTTTTATCGGTCAAAATGAAGAGGTGATAGTTTTTCCCGGATAAGAAAGTGACGATCTCCCCGATCTTGCGACCCGGCTCCACCACCCAAACTTTGGCGGCAAGGATTCCTCTCTCCTTCAGTAGTCTGGTTTTATGATCCTTTTGGGTGAGATAAGCATAGAAGAAATTATCCTGGCGGGCGGCCACCCAAAGAAAGAAAAGTAAAAACGGGAAGTGGAAGGGGACCACTCCCCGTAAAGTCAAAAAGATGATTGGCAGTCCGGAAATTATGATGACTTGCCTGGTTAAAGCAGTTACAAAAACGGTAGCTTTTTTATACCCCATTTTCTTGGCTAACAGGGCACGGAGCATTCTTCCACCGTCGAGAGGGAAAAGCGGTAAAAGGTTAAAAAGGGCCAAGCCGCAATTGATCGTAATCAATGCTTCGGTAAGCGCCGGGATTTGTAAGTAGGGAGCAAAGGCCTTGCCCAGCAGCGCTAAGACGATGCTTTCGAGCGGCCCGGCCAACGCAGTAATCCCTTCAGCGGCCGGATCGTTAAACAACGCATAGTCCATCTTAGCGACACCGCCGAAGGGAAAAAGCTCAATTGCCAGCGAATGATAACCAAAACCCGAAGCTGTCAAAATGTGCGCGGTTTCATGGAGTAAAACCGAGAGGAATCCCACCACCAGACGGGGGAACTGACCGGTCACTCCAGAAAAAAAGAGCAAGATAAAAAACCAGGGATTTAGTTTGAGCTTGAGCATCAGCGCCACAAACCCTGCTCGTGTTCTAAAAGCGGGCGGGGATTAACCGGCCGGGAATAATGTGTGACTTCCCAAAAAAAGACCCGGCCGGAGCTTCCCAGTTCCTGATAGGCATTAACCCATTGTCCTCTGGTCACAAAAACCTCCGGGCAGGGATAATAAATACTGTTCCACCCGGTTCCATGCTCGAGGACCAGCCGCCAGCCTTCCGTACCCGGACTGATCTGGACAACAGTACCCGGAGCGGAAGCGTAGACCCGCGAATTGACCGGGAGGATAAAACGCACACGCTCCGGAAGAAAGTCACGGCGTTCAAAGTAATAAATCGGCGAAACAAACCGCACGGTACTACCCGGCGGGGCGAGCGCTTCCTTCACCTCGATCACAAACCAGGACGATACTTCGTCTTTAACCTTTTCCCATTGTTGTTGGGCCAGCGAAAAAAGTTTTTCTTGCGAATGATGCCCCTCGCCATAGGTTAAAACATACCGGAAGCGGTCAACCAGCACGGAACCGATCTTGGGTATTCTTTCCAGGAGGCCCAACAAGAGGATGATTAAAATACAGATGATAATCTGGCGCAGAATCACCAAATCCCAGCGGAGACCGGGCTCCTCTTCCAGCGCCGGAGGAGCCAGTTCGGCGTCCGCAACTTCCCTCAACTCTACCGTGTCCTCCGTCTCCACCGTATTTTGGTTCAATTCCTCTTTTGCACAGTGCACCATGGCTCTCTCCTTTTTTTCCCTCTACCAAAGTTATATGGGATTTTCTCAGAATCTAGAACAAGCCATGAGCATCCCCTTTATTATTAATGTTTTTGCTAAAAAGTACTAATTAAAGAGGAAAAAAAAGTTTAAAAGAGAAATAGGTTGTGACTTAATCTTTAGTTTGCGAGGTGCACAGCTTGGCGATTCGAATAGCAATTCTAAATCCGAACGGTTTGGAACTAAGCACCCAACGCGCAATGGATTATCTGAGCAAAAGCTTTGCCGAACTGAATATCTCTGTTACCTGCTGCTTATATACGGACCAAATCCCGGCGGCCGATCTGATGGTTGGCACTTACGAAAAAAGCAGAGTCCTTCGCGAACTGGTCGACAGCGGCCAGCTGAAGCTGGCGTTGGAACCAGAGGCAATGTTGATTTCAGAAATAACAATTCAAGATAAAACAACCCTCTTGGTCTGCGCCTATGATACCAGAGGTTTAAATTTCGCCCTTTATGAGTTGGCGGAGCGCATCAACGCTCAATCACTCCCTGCCCTTTATCAGCCCTGCCAAGAACGGCCCTTGCTGAAACGGCGGGGGGTAGTCCATTTTCTCCCGCACGAAGAGTTAAAAAAAGGTTGGAGTTTTTCTCCAACTTCATGGCAGAGTTATTTTGATCAACTGATCCGGAAACGCTTTAATACTTTAACGCTGGTTTTCGACGCCCCCTCTCTCATCTCAACCCTGCTTTACCTGGTTGATCTTCCGGAACATCCTGAGGTGCACCCCTCGCTCTTCTCTACTCCTTCCCGGAAAAACCTCGAAACGCTTCAGCAATGGGTCGAACGGGCAACGGAAGCCGGCATCGACCTTTATCTCGGTTTCTGGAACTTCCCCGGAAATCCTGCTTTGGCGGAGACAAACTGCGGACTAAATCAGGATAATTTGGAATCTTACCTTTACCTGGCCTTCAAACAGATCATTTTTTCTTGCCCGGAACTGAAAGGTCTGGAAGTTAAATTTACCGGAAGCCCTCTTGCTCCGGACTTTTTCAGCAACACACTCGGGCGGGCCATTGCCGAAACCGGCAACAGCCTTACCCTGAAACTTGATTCAGGGCAAACCACGCCGGAACTCCTCAGTCTGCTCGGCGAGAGGGAAATAAAGTTGATTCTGAACAACAATTGCTGGGGAAAACAGTTGGGGTTGGCATACTTACCGGCGATCCCAGACGAGCTTCCACCCAACGCGGCCGGCAATTTTCAATTATCCTCGGCGACCCGTACGCGCTGGGGGGATCCGGATTACGTCCGGCAATTGGTCCATGCTTTAAACGCCGCACAAATCAGCGGGCTTGACCTTATTCCCCCCGGGGTGAATGAGCAAGGACTCGAACGGTGCGCCCCGGTAGGTTTAAGATCATCCGCTTCTTTATCGGAAAACTTTGAACGCTACTGGTTTTATTACCATTTGTTCGGACGTCTCAGCTATAATCCCGGGACAACCGGGGATGTCCTCATTCGCGAATTTCATCGCCGCTTTGGCGAAAAAGGGAATGCACTGGTTGAACTCTACCAATTAACCAGCAAGATCGTGCCCTTATTCAATATCATCCACCAACACCAAGAACCAATTCCGGATGATTATACCGGCGGGCTGCTCGATTATTATCTGCGGATCCCGGTGCGCGATCCCGTCTTCTTCTGCTCGGTTCCCGAGTATACCCGGGCGGTTACCGCCGGTGCAACCATGGATAAAATCTCCCCGGCGGCCATTGCCGTCTCTCTCCAACAACTAGGTGAGGAAATTTGTCGTCTTGTGGCTACGCTGCGGGAAGATTCTCCCCGGAGGGAAGAGGTCTTTCTGCAGGAATGGTATGAAACCTTGACGGAAGCGCAAAATCTGGCAAACTTCGCCTTTTATCATAGCGGTAAGTTAAAAGCAGCGATTGAACTCTCCTTTTTTACGGAAACCGCCGATCTTACCTCTTTGGACCGGGCGCTTTCCATCCTGACAAAGGCAAACCGTGCGTGGGAGAAAATGATCCGCCAGGCTGAACAGATTGAAGAAGCAAGGATGGGCTACCGTCTGCCGGCCACCGTTGCCCAAAAGCGCCTCCTGTTACTGGAAGATGTAAAGAGGTTAAAAGCCCTCAAAGATGAGTATCAGCTTCGTGGCCATTTTATCATCGGCTTCGATTTCGGCGGCAGACCGTGTGGACCAGCCGAAGATGCCGTACTGTCTGCTATCTTTCCCGATTATCATACTGAACATGGATTTACTGCCGTCGATCATACAACCGCTTATGATCCGGAGAAGGGTTTCGGCTGGCTGGAGACGGACGCGTTGCGTGCCGTCGCTTCCCCTCCGGTCCGGTTGCGGGAAGAGCATTTCCTCTCCACCGGGAAAAACGGTTATCTTGCCTATGGGAACCAACTCATTACGGACTTCGTGTGGTCCAGGAAACCGGCAACTTTCCGCGTCGATCTTACCCCCGGGACTTACCGGCTGCATCTCACTTTCTGTGACCGGAGCAGCGAGATGCGACGGCATGGACCAATGAAAATCGCGGTCAATGAGACCGTCCTGGCGGATGAACTGAGCATTCCGGCTGGTCGAAGAGTCGACTTGCAACACGAATTGACAGTCACGGACGGAAGTTTACTGGTTAGTTTTGATTGCTCGCCGCATCAAGATTGGTTCATCTCCGCCTTGAGTATTAGTCCGGTCGGCCCCTTGGTGGCCCATACCCCCCTTTCGGCGGCCGTCCGTGAAGAACCGCTCTCGATCAGTGCTTCGGTCACCGGAAGCCATCCGCTCCGTCAAGTAATCCTTAATTACCAGATCGATCGGGAAGAAGGGTACCATATGATCACGATGGCACCCCAAACCACCAGTCTTTATAGCGCGACCATCCCGGCGCCTTACCTGAAAGAAAGCCGTTATGTGAAGTATTATATCACCGCTTCTGATAAATACGGCAACGAAAGCGGGGTTGGCAGTTACCACCTCCCGTTTACCATTACGATGAAAAGCAAAGACTTTAACCCGGCAATCTTCCATTTCCCACCAACGGAGGTGCCGGCAGGGCAAGACTTAACACTAAAGATCTCACCGCGGCCGCTGGAAGCTGTCGACAAAGTTATCCTTGTTTGCACCGATGCGCATAAAAAAGAACAGCAGCTGTCGATGGAAAGGGATCCACAAACAGAAGAGTTTCGGGGGATAATCCCCGGTTCGCTCTTGCCTGCTGATCATCTGCTCAGATACCGGTTTATTATTTTATTTAAGGATGCGGATGTTTACCTTTATCCCAACCCGTTACAGGCCAATCCCTACTTTTTGGTCAATTGTACTTAATTACTCAGTGCATATGGCCTCGGTCGGGCACCCCTCGGCCGCTTCTTGCGCACATGCTTCGTGCTCATCCGGCACATCTTCTTTAATGGCGACCGCTTTGCCATCATCGTCCCAGTCATAGACATCCGGGCATGTGCTGATGCATAAACCGCAGGCAATACAGAGCTCTGGATCGACCCTCGTTTTCATCATGTTCACCTCGGAATTATTGTAAAATTTCTTTCGGATCCATCTTATTAATTCATCTTAATTAACCGAATAACATTATTAGAAGATAATCACGGCGGCTTAAGGAGGGAGAGCATGGGTCCTGTTATCCCTTTCAAAAATCAAGAAAACCGGAATGGGGTATTGATCGTTGATGACCTCCTAATGATGCGGCTGATTTTAACTTCGATTCTGAAAGATGCCGGGATTCCAATTGTCGGCCAGGCGACCAACGGCCGCGAAGCCCTTGATTTATATGTGCAGTTACACCCGGCGGTCGTCCTGCTTGATCTCTTAATGCCCGAGATGGACGGTTTTACGACTTTGGAACGGTTGTTACGGCTTGACCCGAAGGCAAAGGTCGTCGTCTGTTCTTCCCTCCAGCAAAAATTCTATATCACGAAAGCCTTAAAGTGCGGAGCGGTCGATTTTTTAACAAAACCGTTCCGTCCTGATCTTGTCAGAAACCTCCTTCGCAAGCTTCTGACCGGGCAAACGCTTATTCATCAATATCCGCGCTACCTGATGTTTGATTAGTGATATCGGGCAAAAAAAGGCCGCATCTGCGGCGTTTAATTTATACCCCTTATTGCGTTACCCTGGTGGTGACAATTTCTTCGGGCTCCTTTTTACTGACACTCCCGACAAAATTTTGAACCTTATCGATAATTTGTGGTACCGCATCAACAATCCGGTCAACGATGACATTGCCATCAACCGCCAATAAACGGGTCTGTTCTTTCCCCACCACCAAAAATGCTACCGGGTTTAAAGTAATCCCCGCACCACTTCCCCCGCCAAAAGGCAGGTCGGCATTCTCACCAGCTTCATACCCTTTCTTCTCTTTTCTGGACTCATGGGCAAATTCACTACCACCGGCCGCAAACCCGAATGAGACTCTGGAAACGGGAATGATGACACTTCCGTCAGGTGTTTCGACCGGATCACCTAAAATTGTGTTCACATCAACCATATCTTTTATACTTTCCATTGCTGTCTTCATCAAACCCTCAATCGGGTGTCCCTGCATCTTTTCTTCCTCCTACTGCTTCAATGATATATTCCTTCATCCCGGCAAAAATAATATGTCCTAACTTGATCTCGAATATACTATCAAGCAGGGTTTCCCATGTTGTTCCGGTGAAACTCGGAATTACCATAATCCGTGGTTGGGCGGTAAAAGTGTACTTTCTTTGCAGATAACCGGTGATCAGTCCTTTACCACTCCATAAGATTCCGCTTTGCGTGCTGGTCGCGGCGGCATCATTCCTCCCGAGGACCGACCGCCAGACCAGGCGGGTAAACCGTCCTTTCCCTTCCATTCGTTCGACCACGCTTACCAAACGTTGATACTTCTTTGGCAGGAACAAGTAAAACAATGTACCGCCCAGTCCATATTTCTGTAAAGCCTGCCCGGTATCCATAATCCGGGTCAGAAAATAATCAATATCCCAGGCCATTTTTTGCCGGCTTTTTTCCTCCAGACCCGGACCTTCTACCGTTTTGGCCGCGACCATTGTTGAAGCCGGCGGCGCTTCCCGGGTCAAATCCGGTATTTGGTAGCGCCAGATATAGATACCAAGAAATTTCATTTCCAACAGGAAATATCGCACTTCATCGACCTGGTGATAATGAAAATGAAAGCTAACCGGGAAAAAGAAGGTTAATGGTAAAAGTAAGAAATAGATCAGGGAGGGCAAAACTATTCCACCTCTTTGCAACCTGGGAATAGTTTGCCACATATACAAATCAAACTATGCCTTAGGATAGCCTTCTTTTCACCAACCGCCCGGTCAGGGAAACAGTCTCCGCCACCAAAACCGAGCAGAAGGCGCCAAGCAGGACAATGCCCCAGGCCTGCGGTGTTAAACGCGCTGTATGAAAAAGCCGCATTCCCACTGGATGCGAAACCACCAAGTACTGCATTAAGCTGGAGAGCGCGACCGCCCCCAACAAGTAAGGGTTATGCCAAGGCTTCATTTTAAATAAAGGAAGTGTTTCGGAGCGGCAAGCAAACACATAGCTAAGTTGAGAAAAAACGAGCGTACAAAAGGCCATTGTCCGTGCAGTCACCAACCCATTCCCCATCCGTAAGGTCAGAATAAAAACCCCAATCGTAATTGCACCAATAGTGAGGCCTTGAATCAAGATGCGATAACCCAAACCACGGCTAAAGATTCCCTCCTGCGGCGGCCTGGGTTTCTCCTGCATCAATTCCGGTTCGCCCGGTTCAACACAGAGCGCGACGGCCGGTAAACCGTCGGTCACCAAATTGATCCAGAGAATCTGGATGGGCAGCAAAGGCAAAGGGATCTTCCCTAAGATGGCGAGGAACATCGTTAAAATCTCACCAATATTACAGCCCAGCAAATAGCGGATGAATTTCCGGATATTGCTGTAAATCCCTCTTCCTTCCTCAATCGCCGCGACAATACTGGCAAAATTATCGTCCGTAATTACCATTGCGGAAGCTTCTTTGGTCACATCTGTGCCGCTCAAACCCATCGCTACCCCGATATCGGCCTCTTTCACGGCCGGCGCGTCATTCACCCCGTCCCCCGTCATCGCGACAACCTCACCGCGTTGTTTTAAAGCTTTAACAATTAGCAATTTATGGTAAGGGTTAACACGGGCAAAGATGTCAACTTGGTCGATGATCCGTTCCAATTCTCCGGGCGACAAACGATCAAGTTCTGCCCCGGTGAGTAAGCGCCCGCCGGGACGGAGTAAACCTAACTCACGGCCGATCGCCCGGGCTGTCCCCGGATAATCACCGGTAATCATCACGGTCCGAATCCCGGCCCGGCAGCAACTGGCAATCGCCGCCTTTACTTCCGGGCGCGGCGGATCGGTCATTCCGACCAACCCGAGAAAGATCAAATCCCGTTCGTCCTGGTCGGACAGGGGCCGGGGCGCCGGCAGCGGCCGGTAGGCCAACGCCAGGACCCTAAGCGATCGGTTGGCCATTCCCTCCACGTGCTTCAGGATTCTTTGTTTCTCCATAAAATCAAGGGGGACCTCTCGCCCCGCCCGGCGAAGTTTGGTAGCAAGTTCGACCACCAGATCGGCCGCGCCTTTCAAATAGAGCAGGTACTGCCCGTCTTCCTCAACCAAAACACTCATCCGTTTCCGTTCAGGGGTAAATTCATTTTCCGCAAGGCGTTTTACTTCTTTTTTCTTCAATCCGGCTTTTAATCCCAAAGTGTATAAGGCTCCCTCGGTCGGATCCCCAATCAGCCGCCAGTGGGCGATTTGTTCGTCTTTCACCACTTGGGAGTTGTTACAATAGAAGCCACAGGCAAGGAGGAGGCGCATCCCTTCAGGATCGCCTGCTCCATCCATTGGCGACAGTGGATCAACCACTTTCCCGTGGCGGATGAAGTGGCCGGTGGGATCAAACCCGTGACCGGTTACGGTTAACTCTTCACCGTTAAAATAACAAGCGGTCACCGTCATTTGGTTCTGGGTTAATGTTCCCGTTTTATCCGTACAGATCACCGTCGCGCATCCCAAGGTTTCAACCGCCGGGAGACGACGGATAATTACTGAACGTTTGATCATCCGTTGGACACCAAGGGCCAGCGCAATGGTGACAATCGCGGGTAGGCCTTCCGGGATCGCAGCCACGGCCAGACTGACCGCAGACAAAAACATCAGGCGGAAATTTTCCCCGCGCCATAGACCGATCATCCCCACCATGATACAGACGCCAATACAAATATAGACCAGAACTTTCCCCAACTGATCCAAACGTTGTTGGAGAGGGGTTGGTCCGGCTTCACTCTCGGCCAGCAGTCCGGCGATCTTCCCCAGCTCGGTCTGCATCCCGGTCGCCACCACCAGGCCGGTCCCCCGTCCTCTTGTCACCGTTGTCCCGGCATGGAGCATGTTTTTCCGGTCCGCCAGTTCCAAATGGCCTTCGTCCGCCGTCTGTTCAGTCTTTGCAACCGGAATTGATTCCCCGGTCAATGTTGATTCATCGACTTCCAACCCGCTCACGGCCAGCAGCCGCAGGTCAGCGGCGACGCGATCGCCGGTTTCCAAGTGGATAATATCGCCCGGTACTACCTGCCAAGCCGGAAGCTGGACTAAAGTACCTGCCCGCAGTACCCTGGCTTGGGGAGCGGATAACTCACGCAGAGCTTCTAAAGAACGTTCCGCCCGGTATTCTTGGATGAAACCCAGCAAGGCGTTTAGAAAGATAATCGCCAGAATCGTAATGGCATCCACCCATTCTCCTAACGCTACTGAGATCACAACTGCGCCCAAGAGAACCATTACCATAAAATCGGCAAATTCCGAAAAAAACAGTTTCCAGGGAGAGATCTCCCCCTTCGTTTCCAACCGGTTTTCTCCCACCTTCTCCAGTCTTTTTTGCGCTTCCTCTGGTTTAAGACCGGAAGAAAGGGAGGTATTAAAGTGGGCCGCCAATTCCGCCGGTGTCATTTGCCACCATGCTTTCGCCAAGCTTTTCACCCCGCTTGCCGTTGATCTCTTTCATCCTATGCCGGGGCGGAGGAAAAATATGTCCGCTTCAACATTGCCTCCACAAACGGTCAATGTTATACTAAAGGAGCGGGAAAAGGAGGATTGAACATGCCGTTTGATGCTTTAACCATTCATTTTCTGGCCAAAGAAATGAAGAAAGAGTTAGTCAATAGCCGGATCGGAAAGATTTTTCAGCCGGAGAAAGAAAGAGTAATCATCGAAGTTTTTCATCCTTTTCCCCGGCGCGAGCTTAAACTTTTATTCTCGGTCCACCCCCGTTTTTACCGCACCCATTTGCTCACCGGCAAAACGGTTAATCCGGCACAACCGCCGGCCTTTTGCATGTTGCTCCGCAAACACTTACAAGGAGGAAGGATCACCGGCCTCGAGCAGCCGGAGTGGGAAAGAATCATCATCTTCCGGATTGAGGCATACCAACCGGATCGCGGTTTAACAACCTTTTCCTTAGTCTTTGAAGCGATGGGCCCAAGCAGTAACCTCATCCTCCTTGATCAGCAGGGGACCATTCTCGACGCTTTGAAACGGGCACCGGAACGCCCCGATCACCCGCGTATTCTCATGCCCGGAAACGCTTACCTTCCCCCGCCTGCCCCTGCCCGCTATCATCCTGGCAACATTACTTTTACGGACTGGGAAAGAATCTGGCAGCTCTCACCACCCACCGCTAAAGTCGCAACGGTACTAACCCGCGAACTTTTCGGCCTCTCCCCTGCCCTGCTTCAGGAGATCTTGCACCGTGCGGACGTCTCCCCGGAGGCAACCGTCAATATGATGGAAGCGGAAGCGGTTAACCGTCTTTTTACATCTTTAACTGCTTTGGAGGAAATGAAGCGGAAGGATCCAGAGCCATCGCCGGCCTATCTATACCTGAATGACCAAGGAAACCCGGTTGATTGCTTTCCTTACCAACCTACGCACCTCCCGGCCACTCAACTTCTGCCTGCTCCTGGCCTCAGCGACGCCCTTGAAGGCAGCCTTCACCGTTCAGAGGAAGAAGCACATTTCCGTCGGCAAGCCGAACGGCTGCTCAAGGTCCTGGCGAAAGCTAAAAGCAAAGCCCAGAAGAAACTGCTCAAACAACAGCGGGAACAGGAAGAAGCAGAAGATGCCGAAACCTTCCGCCTTTTCGGCGAATTAATCACGGTTCATCTGAGCCGGATCAAACGGGGGCAGAAAGAGTTATGCGCCGAGAACTACTATCAGGAAGGGGAGCAAGTTCTAATCCCACTGAATCCGGCCCTTGATCCGGTGGAAAACGCCCAGTATTACTACAAAAAATACAGCAAAGCGAAGAAAGGGCAGGCCCAAATTGAAAAGCGTTTAAAAGATACCCTAATGGAACTGGCCTACTACGATTCTTTAGAAACTGCCCTCCAACAGACTGCTTCCCCCGGCGAACTCAACGAGATCGAACTGGAAATGCTTGAAGCCGGTTTACTGCAAGAAAAAAAACAGCCGCTGCAGAATACGCGCACGCCATCACCACAACACCCGGCCGTTTTTAAGGTTGAAGGCTGGGAAATCCTCGTCGGACGGAACAACAAACAAAACGACCGGTTGACAATGAAACTGGCCTCACCCGGTGATCTTTGGCTCCACACACAAAAAATCCCCGGGAGCCATGTCCTGATCCGCTCCCAGGGCCGCACAGTTCCGCCAGAGGTTTTGTTGGCGGCGGCCAACCTTGCCGTCTATTTCAGTAAAGCCCGCGGTTCCACTAAAGTACCGGTTGATTATACGGAAAAACGGTATGTCCGGAAACCGACGGGCGCACCACCAGGCTTTGTGCTTTACGACCGGTTTCAAACCTTGATTATCGATCCGGATGAGCTTTTACTCCAGAAGTTAGGCGTTAAATAATTCGCGATTTAACGGACGACGAGATTCCCCTCTTCATCTTCGGGAATTGGTTCATACTGGTCAAAGGTCTGATCAATCTCCGCCAAAACAGCTTCGAGCCCAAAGCTGGCAAAGATCCGCTTATGTTCCGGCGCAACCTTTGTCCGGCATGCTTTTTTATCGGCAAAGCCGAACTCGGAGATCCGCACCCAGTATTTACTGGTCAGTTCGCGCGCCGCTTCACTATTGGTTAAACTGGTATAGCTTGTCCCGGCATCAATCGCTTCCCGCGCGCACTCGCGGAGAAGTGCCTGGTAAGAACGGGGTATTTTATCCCACGCGATCTTGCTTACCAATAATGGACTGACCGGAAAATAATGTTCGGTTTGGAGAATATATTTTGCTGTCTCATAGAGTCTCATCTGCTTAAATTCGCTGAAACTCGCCTCGGCCAGATCAACCAGGCTGACTTGTAACCCGATTCGTAATTCGGAATAAGCCATCGTTACCGGGAGCATGCCCAATCTTGCCCAGACCTGCCGGTGGGTAGGCAGGAGCATCATCCGGAAGCGCAGACTCTGCACCCGGGTTAAATTTGGAATTGCCTTGGCACTGATCACATTCTGCGGGCTGCCAACGACATAACCCAAAACGGTATCTCTCCGGATTAGCATGGCTTGTTCGGCCAAGACCCCACCCAGTTTTCCCCCTAAGATCTTCCGGAGATGGTCGGCCGAGTAGAAGAGAAAAGGTACTTCCAGCATCGTAAAATCGGGAACATAGGCAGCATATTTAAAAGAGGCGCAGGTCGCCAGATCGACAGTCCCTCTTTGCAATCCTTTGATGAGCTGTTCATCATCCCCCAAAGCTCCGTCTGTATAAACATCAACCTTAATCTGACCCCGCGTGCGTTTTTCCACCAATTCTTTGAAATTATTGAGGACGACTGCCTCGGTTGAAGTAGCCGGTCGCGGGGTTGCCGCTCTTAACAGAATAGTATTATCTGCGAAACCAGTCCGGGTAAGCACAAGGACCGATAGGAGCATCAAGCAAAGGACAAAGATCTTTCGGGGCATCATTTCGCCTCCTCCTGAAGCAATTCCATCTTTGTATTAATTTTACTCTTGTTCTTAATCTCCTGCTCAAATGATGTTTTTCCTAAAAATATTGCCGGTTCTGGTTTATTCCCCCATAACCCCGGCAATAAAAGCAAGTTTCTGATCACGCAACGGGTTGCTGGCTTGCAAATTATCGATTAAGACCGTCCCATCGAGGAGAAAACTGTTTTTGTAATTGTAATAGCGAATTAGATAATAATAGGCAAAGGCCTCGGCAAAATCCTCATTCATCCCCATACTACTGCTTAAACTAAGGAAGGAAGAGTCTTGTTTGAACCATTGAAAAAAGGTGACCAGTCCTTCTACAGAATGAATTCCTTGCACTTTCCCCCTAAACCCTTCCCGGTCCTTCCAATTGTCCGATCGGTTCCAGGAGATCGTGACAAAGTCTTTATTCAGCTCATTCTCGTAGAACTTTCCTTTCCAATTGAACTTTAATTGCTCGTATTCCACCAGATGACCAATCTCATGTAGCATGATCCGGAGTAAATTTGGCAGTTCGGGAGTACCGCGGAAAGCGAACCGGTTACTCTTCTCCATCAGACTAAGATTGGAATTTAACAACTTGTTCTTCCAATCATCACTGATTGTAAAATCCAAATTGATTTTTTCCTTGTCCAAATAAATGACCATTTGCGGTTTATCGGCAAACGAATAGGAAGAATTGGCGATCACGAAACGGTTCGGATATTTTAATAAATGCATTAAGTTCTTTTGTTTCATCAGATCCACACAACGGCGGAGACTTTTGATATCCTGTGCCGAAAGCACAACTTTTTCCGGACGAATATACAGGTGAAACTCGTCCGAAGGTTGGTGCTTCGCGGGATCAAAACCTTCAAAGATAATCCCTTGGTACGAGAAGACCTCCCGCGCCTGCCGGCAACCAGAAAAAAGGACTGTAATAGAAATGACCAAGATAATAATCCGTAGATAACCCTTCATTCCACCACAACCTTCCACCAGATTAAACCTTCGGAAGGCTCCTTCCTACCGAATTACTACATGCGTTCGGGGGCTTTAATACCCAGTAAGCTCAAACCGACCGCCAAAGTTGTTTTCACGGCATAAACCAAAACCAGCCTGGCTTTTTGGAGAGTTTGCTCTTCGACCAGGACCGGGCAGTCATGATAAAACCGGTTAAACTCTTGTGCCAAATCGATCAGGTAACGGCTGATCAGCGAAGGTTCATACTCAGCAGCAGCCGCCATGATCCTTTCCGGGAAGAGGTATAAAGTCTTAATCACCTTTAATGCAGCCTGGTCCGTCAAGACCTTGGGGTCGAAGTCGAGATGCTCTTCCGGTTCGAAAGCTACCTTCCGCAAAATACTGCAAGCACGCGCATGCGTATATTGAAGATAGGGTCCAGTTTCGCCGTCAAAATTCAAAGCCTCTTCCCAGGAAAACGTCACATCTTTTATCCGGTTAACACTCAAAGCGCCAAACACGACCGCGCCCACCCCGACCACCCGGGCCACCTCTTCCTTATTTTCAAGGTTGGGGTTCTTTTCATTAATAATCTCCAGAGTTTTTTGGATCGCGGTCTTTAACAACTCCTCCAGTAAAACAACTTTCCCTTTACGGGTGGATAGCTTTTCTCCCTCCAAGTTGACCCACCCAAAGGGGACATGGACCAAATCCTTGGCCCACTCATAACCCATCAGTTCAATAACTTTAAACCATTGCCGGAAATGGAGGCTTTGTGCGATCCCGGTGACATAAAGCGCTTTCGTAAAGTCGTAAGTCCGTTTCCGGTAAAGGGCGGCGGCAATATCACGGGTGGCATATAATGAGCTCCCGTCTTTCTTCAGGATTAAACACGGAGGCATCTCGTATTGCTCGAGATCAACAATGAGTGCCCCCTCGCTCTCTTTGAGGAGACCCTTGGCCTTTAATTCTTCAACCACCGCCGGCAATTGGTCGTTATAGAAACTTTCCCCGGCCATCGAATCGAACTTAATCTCCAAAAGATCATAGACCTTTTGAAACTCCTCAAGGCTGATCTCTTTAAACCATTTCCATAAGGCCAACGCTTCCTGATCACCATTCTCGATCCGGTTGAACCATTCACGTGCTTCTTCCTCTAAGGCCGGCTCCTTCTCCGCTTCCTCATGGAATTTAACATATAAGCGCATCAGTTCTTTGATTAAGCCCTCTTCGACCGCCGACTGGGAACCCCATTTTTTATAGGCTGTGATCAACTTCCCGAATTGGGTTCCCCAGTCCCCGAGGTGATTGATGCCGACACAGTCATAACCCAAGAAACTAAAAATTTTATAGAGGGAGTTCCCGATGACCGTACTGCTGAGGTGCCCGACATGAAAAGGTTTGGCAATATTGGGCGCGGAAAAATCAATCACGATCTTCTGCCCTTTGGGTGGGCGAGCACCATAGCCTTCGCGGTTCACAAGAATCGACACTAATACCTCTTTTGCTAATCGTTCAGGGTTAAAACGGAAATTCAAATAAGGGCCGGTGGCTTTCGGCGGCTCGAGATATGGAGAGGCAGGCAGACTCTCCTGCAACTCCTGGGCAATCACGTGCGGAGCTTTCCGCAGGATTTTACTCAGTTTAAAGCAGGGCAATGCCAAATCGCCGAGTTGTTCATCGGGCGGATATTCCAGTAAATTGTAGATTTCTTCCCTTGCCAGTTTGTTTATATCTTGGTTGGTACATAATAAATCAGTAACGATTCCCCGGTAATCAAGGTATTTTAGTAGTAAGTTACTGTTCTTTATGTCTATGTCTCTCATCTTGATCTCCTTCTAAATTGCATATGCATCTTATTATATATTACCCAAATACACTTTTATTTGCAACTAAAAAGATTTATTGCCATTGGCGGTAATATTCACTCTCGAGCCCGCGGTATTGCAGCGCTTCCGCAAGATGGAAAGGGGCAATCTTCTCCTTCCCCTCGAGGTCGGCAATGGTCCGGGCTACCCGCAGCAGCCGTTCATAACCCCGGGCCGAGAGCCGGAAATTCTGCACCGCTTTCGCCATCAGTTTCTTCCCCTCGGCATCAAGAGCGCAATAGCGTTTGCTCTCATCCGGCCGCATATGCGCATTACAAAAGATCCCGCGGCCTTGATATCTTTCTTCCTGTATCCGGCGGGCGCGGACGACCCGCTGGCGGATCATCGCTGAAGATTCCCCCTGACCGGCCGTCGCCATCTCTTCGTACTTCAGGCGCGGCACTTCGACCATTAAATCAATCCGGTCGAGGAGCGGACCGGAAATCCGGGAAGTGTAGCGCTTGATTTCCAACGGCGTACAACGGCATGGTTGGACCGGATCGCGATAATATCCGCATAGACACGGGTTCATCGCCGCAATCAACATAAAGCGGCTGGGATAAACCAGGGTGAATGCCGCCCGCGAGATGGTAACCACCCCGTCCTCGAGCGGTTGACGCAAGACCTCCAGGACTTCGCGGTTAAATTCCGGGAACTCATCGAGAAAAAGCACGCCATGATGGGCCAATGTAACCTCGCCCGGCCGCGGGTAGTTACCCCCTCCGATTAATCCAACGCGTGTTGTAGTATGATGTGGACTCCGGAACGGCCTGTTCCTGAGGAGTGCTGTCCCGGCCGGGAGCAGCCCGGCAATACTGTAGATCTTCGTCAGTTCCAGGGCTTCCTCCCAGTTCAATTCCGGGAGAATCGTCGGTAATCTCCGCGCCAACATCGTTTTCCCGGAGCCGGGCGGGCCGACCAACAGGACATTATGGCCCCCGGCCGCGGCAATCTCCAAAGCCCGTTTGGCCGTTTCCTGCCCGCGGACATCGGCATAATCTTCGCTGTAAACTGCCGCCGCACACTCCTCCACCGGGGGAGGAAGTTCAGGCTCGCGCCCGGTTTGCAAAAAGATCACCGCTTCGTTCAGATCTTGAACCGGAATAATTTTAATCCCTTTGACCACACAGGCTTCGGCATAATTACTCCTGGGGATCAACATGTATTTCTTACCCTGCTGTGCGGCGGCCATCGCCATTGATAAAACCCCGCGCACAGGCCGGATTCCACCATCGAGGGCCAATTCACCTGTCGCCACACCGCCGCTTAGAACCTCCTGGTCGAGCAAACCCTGGGCACAGAGGATCCCGAGCGCAATCGGGAGATCAAACCCGCCTCCTTCTTTTTTGAGCGCCGCCGGGGCTAAATTAATCACAATCCGGTGGGCGGGAAACTCAAACCCGGAATTTTTAATCGCCGATCTTACTCTCTCTTTTGCTTCTTTGACGGCCGTATCACCCAGGCCGACCAGGTCAAAAGAGGGCAGTCCACTGGAGAGGTCAACCTCGACTTCAACCGGATAACCGTCGATCCCGAGTACCGTCGCCGTTGCAACCTTCGCCAGCATTAATAGTAATTACCTCCTTCCACGCCGAAGGCATTGGTAATCAGTTCATGGCTGAGGTGTTCTCCTTGCTGGTTTAAGGTCAAAGCCAGAATATCAAAACGGCAGGGACAGTCGCGATAGTTTTTGCGCTGGAGATAACAGAGCGCCGCCCGGATTAAACTTCTTCTTTTCCGCCAGGTGATTGCCTCCAGTCCGGAGCCGAAAGCGTTTCCTATTCTGGTTTTCACTTCTATAAAGACCAGTTGCCCCTGGTGTTCGGCGATTAGATCGATCTCCCCGTAGCGTGTTTGGAAGCGCGTTTCAAGGATTAGGTAGCCTTGTGCTTCAAGAATGTTCCTGGCGAGAAACTCACCGTAACTCCCCAGTGTTTTACGGAACATGGAAACCACCCTAAGTCCGTTTTACCTTTTGTGTATTAGTTCGAGCCTTCAGTACTTTTTCCTTTATTTTCTAAATACAACAAAAAAGGTCATCATCAGAAATTAGGACATCTGATATTCGTCCGACGTACCGCATACAGGGGTCATCCAACATATTATTTATGGGAAAAACAAAAAACCCCCAAGCAACAACACAGGAGGGGGCTTTAAAGGAGGGGTTATTCGGCGGACTCTCCCTGGTCGGTGGACTCTTCTTGGTCATTGATCAGTTTTAAAATATCTCTAGCACATTTTCGATATCCGGAAGAATAATTATAGGTTTGTTCATTATATGTGTCTAGTGGTTGCTTTTCTATACTTTTCAGAACTGCGCATAAATCTTTGATGTCGGCCTTAGCCACTAAAACATTTCCCCTCTTTGATGAAAAAAGAACCTCAACGCAAAGCATTGAGGTTCTCTACATGGCAACCAAACGATCATGGCAACCGAGCTATCTTGGCAGATAAACTGCTTTAGACCTCTGGCTTTGCGTCCTTACCTTTCGGTAAGTTTGCCTTTTTCATGGTATTAAATAATTAAGTTATTACATAAAATATTACCAAATATTTTCGTTACTTAAATTAATTCACAGTAAATATTCTTTTAAGAACAGATTAAAACCAAAGATTGCCAACCCACAACATCGCCCCAAACCGGACTCAAGCCCCAACATAATAAAAGTGCCGGGAAATAACTCCCGGCATTTGACTTTTAGTTATTATGCAATTATATTTTGTTTCCTCAAATCAAAAAACCACCCAAAAACTTATTTGTCAGCCATACGCTCTTTAACTTTCGCTTGGAGCCATACCGGATTAGTTAACCGGTTTTGGCCTTTATAAGCAGGATACGCCGGATGATCCTGGCGTGGATACCACTATTTACCCCTTCTACTTTTTGGCCAACTATTATCCATTTTCCTATCATCAGATCTATCTCACCGGCCGCTTGGGCATCGTCACGATGCATTTTCGCAACAGAAAGATCTTTTCTGACCTTTCAGGCGGCAGTCCTGACGATGATCATTCTCTTTCCTGGGGACCTTATTACGCTTTCGGAGCAGGCTATAGAATATTACCACGGGTCAAAATTGAAGCGCTCTTGGCGATGGCTTACGGTTCAGAATTTTATGGGGACTATTGTATAAAGGCAAAAGCAAGTTTGATCAATCCCAGCTTTGGGATGAGGGTTGGAGTTAGCTTTTAATTTGTAGGCTCCGTTTCTATTGTTCTTTTTTTTGCTCCAGCCGGTTTTCCAACTGCCAGATAAAAGCCAAAATCTCCGCGGTCAACCGGTAGGCTTCCGGGGGAATATACTCCCCCACTTCTACCCCATCCAGGAGTTTGACCAACTCCGGCGCGGCAACCGTGGGAACCTCCGCTTGCTTGGCCAGTTGTAAAATCGCCTCGGCCAGCGTCCCCTGGCCTTTTGCCAAGACCACGGGGGCAAAATCCCTATTTTCGTCATAACGCAGGGCAATTGCCTTGTTTATTTTCTCTTGCATCTTACAACCACCCCTCAACCTGTAAGGGAATGAAACGTTCCTGCCGGCAATCTTCCGCTCCGGACTCCACCTGGAATCGACTGATCAACCAGCCTTTCTGCTCAAGGAATGAGCGGAGCGCCGGAAACTGCTTTAAGGCGAGGGAATTCTCGGTCCGCACCTTCAACTGCAAACCGGCCTGGTTCCGCACGCCGGTGATTTCAACCTCACCAAGGCTCGCTGACTGGTAGATTAAACGGAAAGAAAATTCGCCGGAGGATCCGGCTTTTCCGGCCTTGCTCCCCCGTCCTTCCCATCTGACTTGCGGCTGTCCGTCTTCGGAAAACAAGTAAAACAGGAAATGGGGCAGGCTTGAGTCATTCCGCGCCAGCGCCTCCAGGAAGGTGACGGCCTGGCGTAATAATTGCTCTTTCTCCACTTTTCCGGAGGAAGAATAAAACCCATAATGCTTCTTTACGAGTCCGCGGAGGCCGGTCAAGAAGTTAAATACTCGTTCGGCCAGATCGCCGGTTAATGCTTCAGGATCTGGGCTCACCCCAACGCTCTGCGGAGAATCAGTTTTTTTCGTACCCCGCCAAACTGCCAGCCAATGTTGCGCAAGTTCTTGCCCCTTTTCTGTCATCCACCACAGCTCCCGCTGAACGGAAGGAAAAAGGGCATACAATGCCCATAAAACGGTTTGCGGGGTAACCGGGAGCTCCTTTGCCCTTAAAAAAGCAAAAACCCGGGGATCAACTTTTACCCCCCAAACCTTTTCCGCTGTTAACATCCACTTTTTTAAGTCCGCAAATACTTCCCGCGTGAGTGGCAAATTTTCATTGGTCAGTGCTTGCAGGAGTTCAAAAGCTGCCTGCAGGTTATTGCCAAATAGATCTCGCAAGAAGGGAAGCTTTTCCGTGATACTCTCCATGTGGTACGGCGAAAGCACGATCTTTCCTGGTTCTTCCCGGATTACCTGAAAGATTATTTCCCGGCCGAATGGCGGCATACTACCCTCGAGTTGAACCGGGATAAAACCATTGTCCGTCTTTAAGACAACCTGTCCGTCTTTCCCCTCGACCAGCATTCCTTTGAGGAAACGATGAGTAGTGAAGATTGTTGGTAGATTCAGCGGCCCGTTCATCCGGACTCCCTTCCTTCCATGGCTTGCTGCGTCCTATGTTCCTCGTTTTCCGGCAAAGCCGGTGGATACCGGAGATTAAAACTGCGCCGGTGGACAGCGGAAGGACCCAAGCGGGCAATCGCCGCGAAATGTTCGGCTGTCGGATAGCCTTTATGCTGAGCAAACCCATAACCGGGATAGACCCGGTCCAACTCTTGCATGATGCGGTCCCGGGTTACCTTTGCCAAAATTGAGGCGGCGGCAATCGAAAGGCTTAACGCATCTCCCCCAACCACCCCTTGGTGGGCAAGGGGGATTCCCGGCCAGGCGTAACCGTCAATCAAGAGATAATCCGGCTTCACCGGCAGGTTGTGTACCGCACGCATCATCGCCAGCCGGGAGGCTTTAAGGATGTTATAACGATCAATCTCCGCGACCGAAGCCTCCCCCAATCCATAAGGGATCTTTAAAGCCAATATTTCTTCATAGATCTGCTCACGCTTTTTGGCGCTCAGTTGTTTTGAATCGTTGAGGCCATCGATAAAGATTCCTGGGGGGATTATGGCGGCAGCAGCCAAAACCGGCCCGGCCAGCGGACCTCTTCCTGCTTCATCCACCCCGGCAATGTACTTGTAACCTTCCGCGATCAATTGGCTTTCCAGCTTGTACATCACCATCTGCCGTTTAATCTCTTCTTCTTTCCTCGCGGCCTTCTCGCGCTTCGACGCCAGCGACATTTCACGCATCCTTCCGGTATGAACAAACCTGCCGGCGGCAGGTTGTTCTTCGATTAATATTAAACGATTGTATTATTATGTAAATACTTATTCATCCATTGCGGTATATATGGATGAGCAACTAATCTATTTATCGGCCAAAACAATCATTTTCTAGAGGAAAACTTCGTTAAACAAAGGCAGGGCGGTCAAAGGAATGAACGCCCCACCCGCGCAAAAGCTTAATTCTAAACCAGGTTTTTGATGATTGTTTCCCGGTCGCCTTCCAGGTAATCAATGATCGGAATCTCAATCATGGTATAACAACCCGGCGGTTGTTTCATGCCCGCCCGTCCGGCCGCCACCATCACTTGCGCCGTCAGGGCTGGGTTGTTGATGCGCATGTTAAACTCAAAGAGCTGGTTGTGGGTCATCCCGGAGACCCCTTTTCTTTCCAGGTGGACACCATGCCCATAGTCGAGCAGGGCGTTCACATCGGGAACCTGTTGGACAATGGTCTCGTCGTGACAAAAATAGGGGTCCTGTTTAACCGCCGCTTCGACGGCTCTAAATTCTGCACCTTCCGCCAGCTCAACAAAGACCATCCGCCGGTGCAAGCCGGTCCCTTTGGGGATCGTCAGCGAAAGCGCATTCTTGACGCCCGGAATATTTTTTACGGCGACCGTATGCCCCATCGACATCCCCGGACCGAAATTGGTATAAGTAATGCCCTGCGGTGCCATGAACTGCAGGATAGACCGGATCATCGAATCGGTTCCGGGATCCCAGCCGGCGGAGATGACGGCAGTCGTCTGGTGCGCTTTGGCTACCGGGTCCAACTGGCGCCGGTAATTGACCAGTTCGCCATGGAGATCATAACTATCAACCGTATTAATCCCCATTGCCAGAATTTCCTGCGCATACTGGGGTACCGAGCGGGTTGGCACGCATAAAAATGCCACATCAACCTGGCCCAGTTCAGCAAGGGACGCCTTCACGGGAAGCTCTTTTAACTCGAGGGGAAGCTGCTGAAGGGACTCCGGCCGCCTGACCACCCCGGCCAGGGAATAATCATCCGCCGCCTGGAGCGCTTCGAGTAAATGACGCCCAATATTTCCATAACCAACAATCGCCGCGCGAATTTTACCCATCTTCGACCTCCTAGCTTTCTTAAATTTATTAAAAAGAAAAATCCTGTTTACCAAAAGATCAAATGGAAGAAGAGCCGGCAGGGGGATACCCGGGAGGAAAAGCGACCCCAAACAAGAAGAGAAATAAGGAATTAAACTTACCAACAAACGGAGGTTAACAATGCTGAAAGATTACCACACTCATACCTTCCGCTGCCAACATGCCGTAGGCGATGTCAGCAACTATGCAGCCGTCGCCGTCCAGCGCGGGTTGAAAGTACTAGGAGTCACCGACCATAATCCTTTCCCCGACAACCGGTGGCACAATATCCGGATGCAGTACGAAGAGCTTAACCAGTATGAGCAGGCAATTGACCTTGCCCGGCAAACTTATCCTGGACTGACCATCCTGAAAGGGATGGAGTGTGACTACGATCGGGACCTTCTCCCCTTCTACCGGGAAGAACTCCTGGGGAAAAGAAACTACGATTTCTTAATCGCCGGCATCCATTATTTTCCGGCAAACGGTAGTTGGACCGGCGCTCACTCGTATATTAAAACTCCGGAGGAGCTGACCGCCTACACCGATTATTTGCTCGAAGCCATGATGAGCAGGGTGTTTACTTTCATCGCCCATCCGGATCTCTTCGGGAGTTCCTACCCGTTCTGGGATGAGCATGCGATCGCCTGTTCCCACCGGATCTGCGCAGCTGCTGCCGCGTTACAGATCCCCCTAGAGATTAATGCCCACGGGTTAAGAAAAAAACCGAGAGAATATCCCCAGGGAACCCGTTATCCCTACCCGTTATTGCCTTTTTGGGAAATCGCCGCCGGATACAACGGTTTGACGGTCGTCGTTAACTCGGACGCCCACCAACCGGAGGATGTCGGTGCGATTGCCCAGGCCCTTACGCTCGTGGAAAAATACGGGTTGAAGCTGGCGGACCTTTCCTCCTTGGAAGATCCATCCCGCTCATCACTCGCCGCCAGTCCCCTCCGGAATGAATAGCCTCAGTCCGCATTCGCGAACCGCGGTTCTTCAGCGTTCGCCGCTGACTTGAATTTCATGATAAAGCCTTTCAAGAAATTCACCGGAAGAAGGAACCACTATTCGGCCCTGTCGGAGCTTGTCCGCGCATTAGCCCTGAAAGACCATGAAGTTTCCTGAGGACTATTTCGCTCTCCACACCGCCATTAGCTCCTCACCCCGCCTTTTATCCTTTAGCATTTGTGCCTGTAAGGCTTGGGGTGAGGTAAATTTTTGCTCAACACGGAGAAACTCCAAAAAATCAACCGTCAAAAAACGGCCGTAGAGATCGGCGGAAAAGTCAAAGATATAGACCTCGAGCAGCGGGCTGCTCTGGTTAAAAGTCGGTTTGCAGCCGACATTCGCCAACCCGTAATAATTCTTTCCATCCAAGAAAACCCGGACAAAATAGACCCCGTATTTGGGTAACAAACGGTAGGCGGGAACACTTATGTTCGCGGTCGGGAACCCCAGCAGCTTTCCCCGCCCTTCGCCACGTTCCACGTGGCCGCTAATCCTGAAGGGGCGGTTCAACATCCCGTTCGCCTCTGCTAACCGGCCGGCGGTCAGCAAGTTACGAATCGCTGAACTGCAGACAATTTTTCCTTCGTACTTGACCGGCGGGACCACTTCGCCGTAGAGGCCGTACTTTTGGGCATACGCTAGGAGAAAGCGGGCATCACCGGTCCCCCCGGCTCCGAAGGTAAAATCGTGACCAACGATCAATCCCTTGGTCCCAAGTGCGCGTAACTCCTCTAAAAACTGCACAGCCGGTATTTTGGCGATCTCCGGGGTAAAGTCCAGGGCTAAACAGCCACCAACTCCGATCTTCTCCAGGTATTCACATTTCTCCCGGAAAGACATTAAGAGCGGGGGTGATTGGCGCCTCAGGGTAAGCGATGTATGTTCCTGAAACGTAACAACCAAGGAAAACCAGGCATTTTCGTTGCCAACTGCTTTGAGCCGCTCGAGAATTTGTTGGTGGCCGCGATGCACCCCGTCAAAATTACCAACCGTGACGACCAGTCCGCCTGGTTCTTTACGGGAAATCTCTTCTTTAAGCATGGAAAATGAAGTCCAAATTTGCATTGTAAGCTCACATCCCTGCTACTCCTGCTCCTCAAGCTAAGAAGTCAATCGTCGAAAACACGGACCGGTTGCCAGTAAGGCTTCTCCCCGCCAACATATTTTAAGATGGCAAAGAACCGCCCGTCCACTGTCATTCCCCTGACCAGTTCCCCCTCCGGATCCTCATTTTCCGGCGGAAGATGGATTTTTCCCCCATGCCTTACCAGCGTGGCACTTTGTTGGTCAAGCGTGACCGGCGGAAGATGCGCCAAGGCTTCGGCAGGGGAAAGAAGAAGATTATTCACTTCGCCCCGTTCCATCGCCTTCTGCAGCTCTTCAAGGCGAGCGGCTTTTTCCAGACGGAAAGGACCGGAAGCAAGCCGTACCAGATCGCCCATGCACCCCCCGCACCCTAAATAAGCACCGAGTTCATGGCATAAGGTCCGGATATAGGTTCCGCGTGAACATTCAATCCGCAGGTAGGGGCCTTCTTGAAAACCGTAAACCGGCTGTAAATTGCCGGCCAGTTCAAGTTGGAAAATAGTAATTTTCCGGTTTTGGCGGGGGATTTCCTTTCCAGCCCGGGCCAATTTATATAAAGGTTCACCTTGGACCTTCAGCGCCGAATACATCGGTGGTGTTTGTTCCAGTTCTCCGGTAAAATATCGCAAGGCCGCCCGGATCATCTCCTGGGTTACGGCGGTCGCCGGTTGGGTTGACAGGACCCGGCCGCTTAAATCTTGCGTATCCGTGGTTAATCCTAATACCAATTGCGCATGGTAGACCTTTTTCTGCTCATCAAGAAAAGGAATCAATTTTGTGCAAAAACCGACGGCCACAACCAATACCCCAGTGGCCATCGGGTCTAATGTTCCGGTGTGTCCGACCCGGCGTTCGTTTAAGATTCTTCTGACTTTGGCGACGACTTGATGTGAAGAATAACCCGCCGGTTTATCGATCACAAAAAACCCATTGAAACTCATACAAAAACATCCTTCACCGCTTTGGCTTTTTCCTTTTCTTCGAAATACTGTTGGACAAAGGAGAGAACCTCTTTCGTTACCGCTTCCATTGGCCCGGTGAGCGAACAACCGGCGGCCCGCGCATGCCCGCCGCCACCAAAATGAGCCGCCAAACGGCTCACATCAACCGTCGCTTTCGAACGCCAACTCACCTTGATGTCCTGCGGTTGAACTTCCTTAAAAAATAAGCCGATTTCAACGCCCCGGATTGAACTGGCATAATTCACAAAATTCTCGGTCTCTTCCAACTCGACGGGATAACGCTGGAGCATCTCCTGGGTTAAAATCATCCAGGAATAACGCCGATCTTCGGAAAGTTGGAGCGTCGAAAGCACTTCCGTCAATAACCGTAACGATTCAAAACTCTTTTCTTCATAAACCCGTTCGGCGATTTGCGACGGTGAAATCCCGTAAGTTTCCACCAATTTTGCCGCTAAGGAAAGGGTCTCCGCCGTCGTATTGGAAAACCGGAAAAAGCCGGTATCGGTCGACACTGCCGTGTAAAGGGCGAGCGCGATGCGGTCATCAAGCGGGAACCCCCCGGCACAAATTATTTTATAGATGATCTCGCCGGTCGCTGCCGCCTCCGGCAAGACGAGGTTGACATCGCCGAAATATGTATTGGAGATATGATGGTCGATGTTTACAAATAATGGTTTGGTCGTAAACACTTCCGGTGGTAAGATGAGACGGGTCTGTTCGGCACAATCAACACTGATCACAACTTCCGGCTCGAAAGTAGGTTTGCTTCGGATCCGCTCAAAGCCCGGCAAGAAATTATAGGTCTGCGGTTCCCCTTCCGGTAAAACCATCTCGACCTGCTTACCACCGAGTTCCAACGACAAGCCCAAGGCCAATAAAGAACCAATCGCATCACCATCCGGGCGAAGATGACAGCCGATCGTGAAACGCTGGTGCTTATTTAGGATCGATATGACCTGCTGTAGTGAAGAAGAATCCACAGTCAGCTTTCCCTTCCTTCCTTCTGAATCTGGTTAAGCAGGGATAAAACTCTCGAGCCTTCTTCCAATGAAGTGTCGACGGTAAAATGAAGTTCCGGGATTGACCGTAACCTAATTCTCTTTCCAAGCTCAGAACGGATAAACCCCTTCGCGCTCTCCAGACCTTCCATCGTTGCCTGTTGTTGCGCGCTATCCCCAAAAACACTGACATAAATCTTCGCGTGACTTATATCTTTCGATACTCTGACATTTGTGATTGAGGCAAATCCGATCCGCGGGTCTTTCAGTTCCCTCTGCAGAATATCCCCAAGTTCCTCTTTGATCAAAACGGCAAGGCGTTCCGCCCGAAATTCCGACATTCCGGCACCTCCCTATCCCTTACATCCTCACCTAATTATCCAGAAAACCTTTTGGCCGCTGTGACGGGCCGGAGCGACGAGGCGGGTCTTCCGCAGAATACCCTCCTCGCCGTCTCGTTTAGCACAGGCAGGCGGTACGTCATTTAACTGATCCTGGGATTGTTTACGGTTTGCGAAAGCTAAGCATCTGCACCGGTCGTTATGGTCTTTTTAATCTCCTCATTGGTAAAGGCTTCAATGATATCTCCTTCTTTGATATCATTGAATTTTTCGATCCCGATCCCGCATTCAAACCCGCTTAACACTTCCCGCACATCATCTTTAAACCGTTTGAGGCTGGCGATCTTTCCTTCAAAAATAACGACATGATCCCGGAGCACCCTTACATCACTATTTCTTGTTATTTTACCCTCGATCACCTGGCAGCCGGCAACGGTTCCCACTTTCGGCACCTTAAAGGTCGCCCGGACTTCCGCCCGCCCAAGAACGACCTCTTTGTACTCGGGTTCGAGCATCCCTTCCATCGCTTTTTTCACATCATTAATTATATTGTAGATGATGCGGTACATCCGCAGGTCGACCTCTTCCCTTTCCGCCACCCGCTTGGCGATCGGATCGGGACGCACATTGAACCCAATAATGATCGCATTCGAAGCCGTTGCCAGCATCACGTCGCTTTCACTGATCGCCCCCACAGCCCCGTGGATTACCCGCACGCGGACTTCATCATTGGAAAGCTGTTCTAATGCTTGCTGGATCGCCTCGACCGAACCATGCACATCGGCTTTGAGGACAATATTTAACTCCTTCATCCCGCCTTCTTTGATCCGGGAAAAGAGATCTTCAAGTTTTAGCCGTTGATACTTCTTCAACTCCTGTTCACGCTTGAATTGTTGCCGTTTGTCCGCCAATTGCCGGGCAATCTTTTCATCGGTCACATAAAAAGTATCGCCGGCTTCCGGTACATCATCGAGGCCCACAACTTCCACCGGTTGCGAGGGGCCTGCTTTCTTCACCGGTTTACCCTTATCATTAACTAACATCCTTACTTTTCCAGTCACATCGCCAACGATAATCGAATCGCCAACGTTTAAGGTACCATTCTGGACCAGGACGGTTGCCACCGGTCCCCGCCCCTTGTCGAGCTTGGCTTCGATCACTGTTCCTTTCGCCGGCCGGTCAGGATTGGCCTTTAATTCCCGCATCTCCGCAACGAGTAAAATCATCTCCAACAGCTCGTCAAGACCGGTCCTTTTCTTGGCGGATACCTCGACACAGATGGTGTCCCCGCCCCAGTCTTCCGGAACTAAACCATACTGCGTTAATTCTTGCTTAACACGGTCCGGATTGGCGGTCGGTTTATCCATCTTATTAATCGCGACAATGATCGGAACATTGGCGGCTTTCCCATGGTTAATCGCTTCGACCGTTTGGGGCATCACACCGTCATCGGCGGCAACGACCAAAATCGCAATATCCGTGACTTGCGCCCCCCGGGCCCGCATGGCGGTAAAAGCTTCGTGGCCGGGAGTATCCAAAAAGGTAATCTTTTTCCCGTTAACATCTACTTGATAGGCGCCAATATGCTGAGTGATCCCTCCCGCTTCAGAGGCAATCACGTTCGTTTCCCTGATTGCATCCAGCAAGGATGTTTTCCCGTGGTCAACATGGCCCATGATCGTTACCACTGGCCAACGCGGTTTTAACGATTCCGGCTGGTCAATGATCTCTTCAACCTGTAAGGTTTCTTCTTCCGATGGCGCAGTTTGGACCTCAACGCCAAATTCCGCCCCGACCAGGGTCGCCGTGTCGGCATCAATCTCATTGTTAATCGATACCATTACCCCTAACGCAATTAACCTTTTAATCACTTCGGCGGCCGAAACCTCAATCGCTTGGGCAAACTCTTTAACCGTGATCTTCTCCGGGATCTGCACCGATTTAACATTGGTTGTCGGCGTCGCCGGCTTTTTCACCGCCGGTTTATGCTTCAATTCTTGCTTTGGCTTCTTGCTGAATTTCTCTTTTTTCAACCCTGACGCTGCTTTCCGTTCATCTGCTTCTTCATTAAAGGTACGGGATTGTTTTCCCCGGACACCCGCCCCAGGGATCGGTTTTTGCCCTGCAGGGGGCGTCATTGCCTGCCGTGGCATAGGCTTTCCTGTTTTGGGCGGGACGCCCGGTGCCGGCCTAGCCGGCCGGGTACGATCGGTTTGGGAGGGTGTCGCTCCGCTCCGCGGTTGGGCAGGGGGACGAACCGGCTTGGCAGCAGGAGATTGTTTACGGGCAACCGCCGGCCGTGCTTCTTGGACCGGTTGCGGAGAGGCTGGCCTTCCTTCCACTTTTCCGGAGACGGCGGGCCGGACCGGAGACTTGGCTGCTTCAGGGGAGCGCGGTGCCGCTGTTCCTGTCCCGGCCGCCCGCTCCGGCCCTTTCGCCGGTACCTGTTTGGTCCCGGTTGGCTTTTGCGGTGACGGCGCCGCTGATTTTGGCGGGGTCTGTTTTTCTTCAACCGCTCCTTTCCCGGCCACGGGCGCCTTCCTCTCCGGAGCAGCGGCGCTTTGCTTCCGGGGTGTCGCACCAGCCGTGCTGAAAGAGTTGCGCACTTGGGTTATATATTCCTCATCCACTGTGCTCATATGGTTTTTAACCCCGGCACCCATTTGATTAAGGATAATCATCAGATCTTTACTTTGGATCCCCAATTCTTTACTAAGTTCATAAACACGCATTTTAGCCATTGAACCACCTCCGATTATTCCGTCCGGGCGGAAAGTATCTGCTTTTTCAGGGCAGATGCCATTTCCTTTGACGTCACCCCCACCACATTCTGCGCGTTTTTGCCTAACGCCCGCCCTAATTCGCCTTGGTCAGCCAGATAATATAGATCAACGCAATATTTCCGGCAAAGCCGTTCCATTTTTTCCCGGGTGTGCGGAGCTGTATCCGTCGCCATTAATACCAACGGGACCAGCCCTTTTTTAATCGCCAAGGTCGTAGCGGTGTATCCCAAGGCCACTTTTCCGGCTCTCCGCGCAAGACCGAGGAGATTAAGAATATTCTTCATGAGCAATCTGCGCTCCCAAATCTGCTTTCAATTGCTCTTTTAACTCAGGAGTAATACTGATTCCCAATTTATTCTCCAAATAATTCCCTTTAAACGCTTTTTCCAGGCAACTTGTCTGCGGGCAGATATAACAACCACGCCCCGCTTTTTTGCCGGTTGCATCGATCAAGACCTCAAGTTCCGGGGTGCGGACAATCCGGATTAACTCCTTTTTATTTTTGACCGTCTGACAACCAATACAGGTCCGTTGGGGAATTTTCCGCACGCGGGCTGCCATTAACTCTTCCCCCTTTTCTTCTTACCCTCTTTTTCTTCGTTTTTTCCTTGCTCACTCAAAGCAAACTTCTTCTTTAACTCTTCGGAGAGGAGTTGCCCAATCGTAAACCCGGCCGTATCTTCTTCCGAAAATACGATCTCCGCCTCCTCGGCCCCGACTTCTTCTTCCGGTTCTTCCATCCGGAAAAGATCAATCTCTTCATCCAGTTCGTCAAATAGTTCTTGCGCCCGCTTTTTACTGCGTTTCTTCGTCTTTTTCTTCTTCGGCTCCTCTTCAAGATACTCTTCATCTTCGAGGTACTCTTCTTCAAGCTCTTCGGGAAGAGGTTCGTCATATGCCTCCTCATCTTCTTCCGGAAGGGCAAGGTAATCCTCTTCATCGCCCTGCTCTTCCAAATACGGCTCGTCGACAAACTCTTCACCTTCACCGGCCTCGGTAGAAATGAGCTCTTCCCAATCCATCGCCGGAGGAGTGATGCTTTCTTCCTCGGCCAGTAAGGCCTCAATTTCGTCGCGCGCCTCTTCCGCCTGCGTTTCACTCTTTATATCGATCCGCCAGCCGGTCAGACGGGCCGCCAGTCGCGCGTTCTGACCTTCTTTGCCAATCGCCAGGGATAACTGGTTATCCGGAACAACCACGATCGAACTTTTCTTACTGGGAAGGAGCATTACCTCCGTCACCTTTGCCGGACTGAGCGCCCTGGTGATAAACTTCTCCGGATCCTCATCCCACAAGATGACATCGATCTTTTCTCCCTTTAGTTCGCGGACGATCATTTGGATCCGCGATCCTTTCGCGCCGACACATGCGCCCACCGGATCAACATTCTCCAGCCGGCTGTAAACGGCGACCTTGGAACGGGCTCCCGGTTCCCGGGCGACACTCATGATTTCGACAATCCCCTCCTGAATCTCGGGGACTTCCAGTTCGAGCAGCCTTTTCAGCAACCCGTTATTCGTCCGCGACAGGATAATCAGGGGACTTTTCGTCCCTCTTTTGACGTCGACCAAATAAGTCTTGATTCTTTTACCCGGCTCAAAATGTTCGCCCGGAATCTGTTCCTGGGGCGGGATGAAAGCTTCTGTCCTTCCTAAATCGACATAGACGGTCTTCTGTTCGAACCGCCTGACAATTCCGGTAATGATCTCTCCGCGGCGGGTATAATATTCGTTAAAAATCAGGTCGCGCTCCGCTTCGCGAATCTTCTGGACAACAACCTGTTTTGCCGTTTGGGCGGCGATCCGGCCAAAATCTTTGGGGAATATTTCAAAAGGGACCTTATCTCCGACATTATAACGGGGATCGATTGTTTTCGCTTGCGCCAGGTTTATCTCGGTGTTTTCATCATTTACTTCCATAACTACTTTTTTATAGGCATAAATATGAAACTCCCCGGTCTCCTGGTCCAATTCCACCTTGATATCGGAGCTTC
>JAKOVI010000159.1 GCA_029782135.1 Bacillota bacterium | reverse complement strand
TTCTCCCGTTCCACCACATTCTTGACTTGTTGAGCATCGGTAATATCCAGGGTATCAACATCGGTCGCCAACACTTGAAAATTTTTGTATACCTCGTTTCGCTCTTTGATCTGACGGCATAACTCTCTTCCCAATTGCCCCTGACAACCGGTGACTAAAATCTTCAAGGTTCGAACCGCCTTTTATGTTTTCCAATCCTGCTTATATTTTATTATTTCGGAGCCCGTTTTGTTAAAGCCTGCCTTTATTCTGAACAGCACATGCTTCAACGGTCGCCCCCACTTCTGCTCGGGCAGCAGTAACCAACTGCGCACGCCAGTATTCACTCGGCGTATATCGAGGTATCATCTGACAGAGTTTTTCCACCACTTTAACCCGGTCAGCATTGGAAACCCATTTTTCAAGATAAGTTAAATCCTCCCAAAAACGTGCCGGGTTTAGATCATTGGGTTTACTGACAAAGATCCGCTCATGACGGGTCGCGTTGGTTCCTTCTTCGGAAGTAAGTATCTCTTCGTAAAGTTTCTCACCCGGCCGGATCCCACAAAATTGAATCTCAATATCTTTTCCGGGAACCAACCCGGACAAGCGAATTAAATCACGGGCCAAATCAAGGATCTTGACTGGTTCCCCCATATCAAGTACGAAAATTTCGCCGTACTCACCCATCGCCCCCGCTTGGATAACCAATGAAACCGCTTCGGGGATGGTCATAAAGAAGCGGACCATTTCGGGATCGGTCACCGTTACGGGCCCACCTTTCGCAATCTGGTGTTGAAAAAGGGGAATGACACTACCGCGACTCCCCAAGACATTCCCGAACCGGACCGCACAAAACTTTGTTTTACTCTCCCGGGCCAGCAGTTGAATGAGCATCTCCGCCACCCGTTTAGTGGCCCCCATGACACTGGTGGGGTTGACGGCTTTATCGGTAGAGATCATAACAAACCTTTTTACTCCATATTTATCCGACAACTCCGCCACATTTCGTGTCCCAAAAACATTGTTTTTCACCGCTTCATCAGGAGCGCTCTCCATCAAAGGGACATGTTTATGGGCAGCGGCATGAAAGACCACGGTCGGCCGGTATTCACGAAAGAACTGTTCCAAACGTCTGCGGTCCCGTATATCAATGATGACCGGTAATTTGGACAAGGCTGGAAAAGTCTCTTTTAGTTCCAGGTCAATCTCGTAAATAGAGTTTTCCCCGCGTCCGAGCAGAAAAAGACACTCCGGCTCAAACCGGGCCACTTGACGGCAGAGTTCGGACCCGATGGAACCGCCGGCACCAGTGACTAAAACCCGCTCCCCCTTCAAATAGCCGGCAATCTCTTCAATATTCAACCTAACCGGTTGACGACCTAGAAGATCCTCAATCTGTACCTCGCGGACCTGAGCAAGGGTGATTCTTTCCGTGCCCGAAGCCAACAGCCCCGGGATAATCCGAATGGGCAGTCCGGTTTCTTTGGCGAGGGCGACAATCTCACGCAATCTTTCATTCGAGGCCGAAGGAATCGCCACCAAGATCTCATCAATCTGATACTCTTTGACGGTATTTGGTAGTTGTTGGATACTGCCTACAACAGGAACACCATGCAAATAACGTTTAATTTTATTATAATTATCGTCAAGGATTGCTACCGGATGATAAGGAGTTGATTGTTGTTGCATCTCCCGAATGATTAAAGCCCCGGCTTGCCCGGCACCGATAATTAAAACGCGCCGACCATGTTTCCTGCCGCTTTCAAAAGCATTCAGTATTTCTTGCCGCAAGCGGATGGCAAAACGAGAACTCCCAATCAGGAGGATGTTAATGACTAACGAAATAAAGTGGATGCTCTTGGGGATTGATGGGGTAATAACGAACTGGTCCAATAAGAATAACAACAAAGAAGAAGAGGAAACCGCTTTTATGATTTGAATCATCTCGGGAAGGCTGGAATAACCCCAAAGGCTGTTGTACAAACCAAACACATAGAAACAGACCATGCGCAAAGAGGTAACCACCACGGCATAATATACCCAGTTGTTGCGATAAACAATAGGTATATTCCCTTCAAACCTTACAGTAAAGGACACCCATAAAGTCAGGTTAATGAATAAAATATCAAAAAACATCAAAACCGTTCGTTCGCGGTTAAGTTTCATCCCCATTCCCCTTTTTGACCAGTAAATCCGACACCTTATGTCTTTTCACCCAAATTATTCTCCAAAAATAAAAAGTGAACGATATCGATCCACTTTATTTGCTTGCTTCATCTGATTGATTGTTTGTTACCTTCAACTAAGGTTTGTTGATAAAATAAAAGATGTTGCGATCGTCAACATAAAAGTGATCCACTGGCCGTCTAAAAGTGATCCACTCGCGCTTGCGTAAGAGTGATCCACTTGGCCGTCTAAGACTGATCCACCTTGCCATGTTTTGCTCTGCTTTCCTTGAGGCGGTACGATTCGCCGTTCATGTTGAGGATGTGTGCTCGATGTGTAACCCGGTCTACTAAAGCGGCGGTCA
>JAKOVI010000110.1 GCA_029782135.1 Bacillota bacterium | reverse complement strand
TTGTTAATCATGGGGAATCTTCAGGGGCAGGTCAAGGTGGGGCGGCTGGACCAGTATTTGCCGAGTGCGTTTAACCAGGAGTATTTGAAGTGAGGAGGGTAGGATGAGCGAGTATCGTTCGGGGTTTGTGGGCGTCATTGGACGCCCGAATTCAGGGAAGTCAACGTTAATCAATGCGCTGGCCGGGGAGAAACTGGTGATTGTCTCGGCCAAACCGCAAACGACGCGGGAGCGGATCCGAATCATTCTCACGACCGAACGCGCCCAAATCATTTTTTATGATACGCCCGGGCTCCATAAACCATTACATAAACTGGGCGAACAGATGAATCTGGTAAGCCTGAACACCCTCAAACTGGTGGATATGGCTTTGTGGCTGGTCGACCTGACCGCGCCGCCGGGGAAAGGTGACCAGTGGGTTGTGGAGGCGATCAAAGAGAGTAAAGTACCGGTGCTTGTCGTCTTCAATAAAATGGATTTAAACAGGAGCTTTGATCCGGCCGGTTTTCTCTCCCAGCTTGGGATCGCGGACTGGCCGTGGCTCAAGATCTCGGCTTTAACCGGTGAAGGACTCTCCGAACTCCTCCGGCGGATCGAAGCGCAGTTGCCGGTGGGTCCGCAGTATTACCCGGCGGAGATGCTCACCGACCGGCCCGAGTCTTTTATGATCGCCGAATTGATCCGGGAGGAGATTCTCAACCAGGCCGAACAGGAGATTCCCCATTCGGCCGCCGTGGTGATTGAGGAGTTTGAGGAGAGGCCGAACGGCAAAATCTATATCCGTGCCCTGATTTTAGTGGAAAGAGACTCGCAGAAGAAAATCCTGATCGGGCAGGACGGCAGTTTCCTGAAGAAGATCGGGAAAAATTCCCGCGCGAAGATCGAGGCGTTTCTCGGTGCTCCGGTCTATCTTGAGCTCTGGGTGAAGACCAGAAAAGACTGGCGGAACTCGCTGCCGCTCCTCCGGCAATTGGGTTATGTCGAGAGCGAGGAGTGAACAGCGGATTAAGAAGTCCAACCGTAACACCCAGCGTGT
>JAKOVI010000080.1 GCA_029782135.1 Bacillota bacterium | reverse complement strand
GAGACCGAGCCCGTCCCTTCCAGCAACCCTACTACTTCGATCGGAAAGGACTCCACCTCGGTTCCGGACAAGACCGTATAACCTTCACCGATCATCCCCGGTTTTAGATCCGACACGGTATAAAACCGGTGATCGGCCGCAACCAGCCCCCTCGCGAGCAGGAGGAGCAGCCCGATCAATAAAACCCGTAGCGCTTGTTTCCGTTTTTTTTCATCAATCATTCCGATAAAACGCTCCTATATCAATTTATAACTCCCATTATATTAAATAAGAAAAAAAGATATGACTTTCATTCCGTTTATATTCGTTTTTGCTCCCTTTTCTCCTGCAATCAATCCGCGGGAAAACTGGAATATATCGTAAAGAATCCCCTTAAAAAAAGAGGACCGGAAACGGTTTCGCCGCCGCGGCCGGCATTTTCCCCGGGAAAGAAGGAAAGGCTATCATTCAGTCGAATTGAGAGAGGAAGTTGTGCAGCAATGGAGGAAAACTGGCATGGAACAACGGACAACACCATCACGGTTCGAACGGACAGAATTGCTGATCGGCGCTGAGGGGTTGGCGACGCTTCGCCGCGCCCGGGTTGCCGTCGCCGGGATCGGCGGGGTCGGTTCTTTTGTCACTGAAGCCTTGGCCCGCGCCGGCATTGGCTGGCTGGTTCTCATTGATTATGACGATGTTGAAATCACCAATACCAACCGGCAGATCCACGCTATGGCCGGCAACTACGGCCGGCCAAAGGTCGAGGTGATGGCTGAGCGGATTAAGGCGATCAATCCTGATTGTATCACCGTCACCTGGAAGGAGTTTATCCGGGAAGAAAACCTTCCTTTACTTTTGCACGGAGCGCTTTCCTATGTCGTCGATGCGGTCGATACCGTCTCCGCGAAAATTGCCTTGATTAAATATGCTGTTCAAAATGAAATCCCGGTGATCGCCGCGATGGGCGCCGGGAATAAACTGGACCCCAAAGCATTAAAAGTCGCCGACATCAGTGCGACTCATACCTGTCCCCTCGCCAAAGCCGTCCGGAAAAGCTTGCGCGACCACGGGATCACCACTGGGGTCAAGGTCGTCTTTTCGACCGAACCCCCGGTGCCCCTCCATCAGCCTCCCCCCTCCGCCGGCCCGGCACAAAGGAATTGCACCGGCTGTCCCAGCAACCCGGCAGGCTGCGCCTGCCCCCGGAAAAGACAAGTTCCGGGCTCAATCTCGTACTTGCCGTCGATCATGGGGTTAATGATCGCCGGCGAAGTGATCCAGGACCTGCTAAAAAAGGGGAAAGACCAATAAAAAAGGGAGGTTTACGCAAACCTCCCTTAAAAGATGACATAGCGCGCATTTTCGTCATCTTTTTGGTGCAGCCTGGATCTGAAGGAATCCCGCATCATCACGCACAAGGCTAAGGGCAGTACTGAACCCTTAAGAGAGATGCGGCGATTTTGGCGCCGTTTCATCCAGACCGCATTATCATTATATCCGCTTTCCCGTTTTTTATGCATAGAATTTTTTATTCCTTCTGCGCCTGTTGTTGAATCTTCGCCCACGTATCCCGGAGCGTCACCGTCCGGTTAAAGACCAGGCGGTCAGCGGTGGAATCGGGATCGACGCAGAAATACCCCAGCCGTTCAAACTGGTATTTGCTCTCCAGGGGGGCTCCCTTTAGGCTTGGTTCGACAAAACTGTCCGTCAGGACCTCCAGGGAATTCGGGTTGAGACAGGCGGTGAAATCCTCCTCCGCCCCGGGATTGGGAACCGTAAAGAGGTTCTCGTACAAGCGGACCTCCACCGGCAAGGCATGGGCGGCCGAGACCCAGTGCAGGGTGGCCTTCACCTGACGGCCGTCCGGTGCCGAACCGCCCCGGGTCTCGGGGTCATATGTACAACGGAGTTCGACGATCTTCCCATTTTCGTCCTTAATGACCCCGGTGCATTTGATAAAGTAACCGTACCGCAGGCGGACCTCCCGTCCGGGCGCCA
>JAKOVI010000072.1 GCA_029782135.1 Bacillota bacterium | reverse complement strand
TCGCCGCGCTGTTTATCTTTTTAACAGTGCGTGTGATTGAGAAAAGAAGATGGAGCTAAAGGAGGGAACCAAGTGAAAATGCTCGATTTAAACAGGATCAAAGCCCGTATTCTCGAGAGTAAGCGTTTGAAATACGGCGGTTACGCGACCGTTGTGACGATTGCTTTTATTGCTGTGCTCCTTGTGATTAACCTGGTGGTGGAACAGTTGCCGGTCAAATTTGACCTGACCAAGAATAAAATGTTTTCCCTCTCCGAGCAAACCCTGAATATCCTGGAAAAACTCGACCGGGAGGTTACCATTTACGGCCTCTACGAAACCGGGAAGGAAAATGCCTGGGTGGAACAGGTGATTGATCAATACCGGGCGAAAACGGACCGGATTAAATACCAGGCGATCGACCCGGTCAGGAATCCCGGTTTTGTCAAGCAGTATGAGCCCGAAGAAGGGGAGATTACCACCGGGAGCCTGATTGTGCTGAGTGGTGACAAGTACAAAGTAATAGACAATTACGATTTAATCAACTTCCGGTTTGATCAGTATACTTTCCAGCCGAAGGCCGAATCCTTGGCGGTGGAACAACAGATTACCGGCGCAATCCTGTACGTAACGGCCGAAAAAAATCCGGTTGTATACACATTAACCGGACATGACGAAACTTCCTTTGATTATCTGGTGAGCAGGCAGTTACGGACGGAGAATTTTGAGGTAAAGGAGCTTAACCTCCTGTCGGCCGGACAGGTGCCGGAAGATGCGGAACTGCTGGTCATTCACAGCCCGCGGCGGGATTTGACCACCGATGAACTGAGAAAGATCCGGGAATATATGCAGAATGACGGACGGGCACTAATCCTCATGGACCTGCAGGCCAAGGAGTTTCCCAATTTCCAGAGCTTGCTGGCGAGTTATGGGGTGCGGATCCGGCCGGCGATCGTGGTAGAGGAGGATGAAAATTCGTTTGCCGGGAACCAGCTTTGGGTTATTCCGGCGATGGAAAAGCACAGGATCACCGATCCCTTAAAGTCCGGGGATCTGCGAATGCTCCTCCCGATTGCCCAGGTGATTGAGGAGACGGAATTAAAGAAGCGGACCCTGGAGATCGAACCCCTCCTCCGTACCTCGGAAAAATCCTGGGCGAAAGTTAATCTGAACTCGCAAACCCCGCAGAAGGAGCCGGCTGATTTGAACGGCCCCTTTACCCTGGCGGTGGCCGTTGTCGACCAGGCGGAGAATTACGACCGGGACAGCCGGTTAATTCTGGTCAGTAATGGGCGGTTTACCGACGGCGAACTGGTGGCGCAAGTCCCGGGGAACTTGAACTTTATCCTCAACTGTTTTAACTGGTTATGCGAGCGGACGGATAATCTGGAGATCCGCCCGAAGAGCCTGACTACTCCCATGCTCTTTATGTCCGGAGCAGACGCGTTGCTCTATTCCGGGCTGGTGGTTATCCTGATCCCGTTGCTTGTTCTGGGTTCCGGTGTCTTTGTCTGGTTAAGGAGGAGGAACCTATGAGGAAGTCTTGGCGTCTACTCTCTCTTTTCTTAATTCTGTGTGTCTTGAGTGGAGCACTCCTGCTGCTCCGCAAGAAGCCGGCGGAGGAAACGGCTACCCGGACGGAGCAGTTTGTCCTCAGCGAAGTGACTTCGGCGGAGATGGAGAAGATTGTGATCACTTCGCAAAAGGGAACCCTGGTCTTAAAACAAGAGAACGAGGCTTGGCGGATCGAGCCGGAGCAGCCTTTTGCTGTGGACCAATTCCGGCTGGGTTTGATCGCCAGCAATTTCCGGCGCGTGAATATTGATCGGGTGGTGGATGAGACCGGCGCCCGCCGGGCAGAGTTTGGGTTGGATAACCCCCAGGCCAAAGCGGAGGTCTTTTTGACCGGTGGGCGGAAACTCACTTTTTACCTGGGAGCGCGGATCCCGACCGGGGGCGGCTATTACCTGATGATGGAGGGCGATCCCCGGATTTGTACGGTCGTGGACAGTTACGGGGAGTATTTCCTGAGCACGGCGGCTGATTTAAGGGACAAAGAATTGCCCGGCATTGTCGGGGAAGAAATGACCTATTTCAAACTTGTCCGCACCGGGAAACCGACGATCGAGGTCCAGAAACGGGACGAAGCGATGATAGGGCTGCCTTTCGGCCACTGGGCAGTGACCAAGCCTTACCAATTCCCGATGGGGGTAAGATGGGAAGAGTTTCAGACCATCTTGAATGCGATCGGGGCACTCCGGATTGATGAATTTATTGATGACAATCCCAAGGATCTCAGCCGGTACGGACTGGCGAAACCCACTGCCGAACTTGAGATGAGGGATGAAAAAAATACTTTGCATCTCTTCTTTGGGGCGACCGTTGACGGCAAGACTTACTTTAAACAGGCAGGCACGCCGGCGGTCATGGCCATGCAAGCCGAGAAGCTGGATTTTTTGAAAGTGAAACCGTTTGACCTGATCTTCCGCTTTGCGTATATTGTCGATATTAAAAAGGTCGACCGGATTGTGATCGAAGGGCACGGCAAGACTTACGATGTGACCATCGAGCAGATCCCGGTGGAAGGGGAGGAAGAAACGACGAACCAGGTCTTCAGGGTGAACGGGCAAAAGATTGACGACGAACCCTTCCGCCAGTTCTACCAGGTTTTGATCGGGATGCAAGTGGAAGGAGAGAACGACAAGACACTAGCCGAGAAACCGGAAGTGCGCACGGTCTTTTACCTGAATTCCGGGGACGAACGGAAGGTCGTGGTTAGTTACGTACCGTACAACGACGATTTCTATGCCGTCTTCCGGAACGGCCGGTCGGAATTTGTCATCCACCGTGAGCAGGTCGAGAATATGCTGGACAAACTTGCGGCTTTGGTTGCAAATGATTAAAACAGGTTGACGGAGGAAAACGGGAAAAGCGGGGGAGACAGGCCCTCGCTTCTCCTTTTTCGTACAGCTGGGAAGGATTTTCATGGTTTGTCCAGAAAAAGAATTTTAAGAAATCTTGGCGCCGGGAAAAGGCTGACGGCGAGCTTCGGGCGCGGTTTAGGTTAGCCTTGTTGATTTCGGGATTTCGTTATCCTGGTTACCGGATGAGAAAAGAGTAAAGTTGGTGAAATGGATGCAGATTACCTTTTTAGGAGCAGCCCGCATGGTAACCGGTTCCTGTTATTATCTGCAATGCGGAGAGACGAAATTTTTGGTCGATTGTGGGTTATTTCAGGGTTCAAGTGAAGAACGGAACCTGAACAACCGGGAGTTCCCCTTTAACCCGGCAGAGTTGGATTTTGTCCTGCTCACCCACGCGCATATTGATCATTCCGGATATCTGCCAAAACTTTGCCAGATGGGGTTCCGCGGCCGGATTATTACAACGCAAGCGACCGCCGATCTTTGCGCGATTATGCTCCCGGACTCCGGGCACATCCAGGAGATGGAGGCGGAATGGAACAACCGGAAACTGGTCCGGCAAGGCGCGCCCCCGCGGGAACCGCTCTATACGGTTGAGCAGGCGCGGAAAGCTTTGGAATACTTTTACCCGGTTCATTACGGGGAGGAGATTAAGGTCGCCGAGGGGGTGACGGTCCGCTTCCGCGATGCCGGGCATATCCTGGGTTCGGCGATTATCGAGATCTGGCTCCGGGAGAACGGGCAACAGCTTAAACTGGTCTTTACCGGAGACCTTGGCCAAACCAATCAACCGATTATCCGCGATCCCAATATCATCGAAAACGCCGATTACATCATTATGGAGTCGACGTACGGCAACCGGTTCCACCTGGACGATGATCAGGATCGGGTAACCCTGCTGGCGGAGGCCGTTAAGCAGGCGGTCGCTGACAACGGGAAGCTGATCATCCCGTCTTTTGCCGTCGGCCGGACCCAGGATATCCTCTACCACCTGAAGCTGCTGCGGCTGGATGGGAGAATTCCCAAGATCCCGGTGCATATCGATAGCCCGATGGCGGTTTCGGCGACCGAAATTTTCCGCCGCAATTCCCAGTACTTTGACGAAGAAACCTATCAGTTACTAAGGAAGGGCGAAAATCCCTTTGAATTCCCCGGCTTGCAATATGTCCGGACGACCGAAGAATCAATGGCCCTGAACCAAATGGAGGGTCCGCGGATTATCATCTCGGCGAGCGGGATGTGCGAAGCCGGCCGGATCCTGCATCATCTCCGCCACAACCTCTGGCGTCCGGAGGCCCACATCCTCTTCGTCGGGTACCAGGCGGAAGGAACTTTGGGCCGGAGGATTCTCGACGGGGCAAAGGTGGTAAAAATTTTTGGCGAGGAGATTATAATAAAAGCGAAAATCCATCAAATAAACGGGTTTTCCGCCCACGCCGACCAGGCCGGAATGCTGAGGTGGCTGCAAAACTTTGTGACCAAACCCCATGCCGTCTTCCTGGTCCATGGCGATGACGATGTCTTTCCGGAATGGGAAGCGAAGATCCGGGAGACCCTAGGGTTCACGACCATTGTCCCGGAGATGGGGCAGACCTTCGATCTGGCGGAACGGGCGCAGATCGAGCGGTCGGCCGTTGTCCGGGTGAGCGACGACAAAGAGAAGCTACGCCAGCTTCTGCTCTCCCTG
>JAKOVI010000066.1 GCA_029782135.1 Bacillota bacterium | reverse complement strand
CGACCTGTACTTTGCCTTCCTGGTCCAGGAAGAGCCAGGCCTGCGGGGAAGCGCGGTGCTTTTTGAACAAGTTTGCCCAGATCTTGCCTTGGTCATCGAGGGGACCACGGCAGGAGACGATCCAGGGCTTCCGGAACATCAGTGGGCAACTCGCCTAGGAGACGGCCCGGCCATCACCTTCATGCACAGGGGCTACGTGGTCAATAAAAAGATCTATGAATCCATACTGCGGGTCGCCCAAAAATACGACATCAAACACCAGCCGAAAAGGAGGACTGCGGGCGGAACGGATGCCGCGCGCCTCGCCAAGACCGGCGGGGGAGTGCCGGTCGGGGTAATCTCCGTTCCTGCTCGATATATTCATAGCCCTTTGTCCATGATTGACCTGGGAGATTTTGAAAACACGGTCAAACTGGTCAGCAAAATCTTAGAAGAAGGAGAGGGTTTTGCAAGATGATAGATTTAATCAAGGAACTGACAGAAAGTTACGGCCCCAGCGGCAGGGAAGAGGAGGTCCAAAAAGTCGTCCTTAAATACCTTGAAGGCCACATAGACGGATACAAGTTCGACCCCGTGGGCAATTTACTCGTCTGGAAAAGGGGAAGAGATGACAAAGAGGTGCTTTTAGATGCCCATATAGACGAAATCGGGCTTGTGGTAACGAATATAGACGATAAGGGGTTTCTCAGGGTAGAACCGGTGGGCGGAGTTTCTCCCTATACCTACGTGGGCCACAGGGTCAGATTCCCCAAGGCCACGGGAGTGGTTTACTACGAGGGCGAGACGCCCGAGGAGCAAAAGAAAAATTTATCGAATCTCACCTTCGACAACCTCTTCGTGGACATCGGCGCCGGCGACCGCAGTGAGGCCGAAAGCTTGGTCTCCATAGGCACCTTTGGCGTCTATGATTCCTATTTTTACAAAAACGGCAATTTCCTCACATCGAAATCCATGGACGACAGGATCGGCTGTGCCGTTTTAGTTGAAGTATTCAGGAATTTAAAGGATCCGCGCCATACGGTCATAGGATCTTTTTCCGTCCAGGAAGAAATTGGGCTTGTCGGAGCCTTTGTATCGGCATACAGCTTTTCTCCTCAAATTTGCGTAGCCGTTGACGTCACCGATTCGGCCGATCATCCGAAGGGGCTTAAAAGGCATGCCATGGCGTTGGGCAAAGGCCC
>JAKOVI010000062.1 GCA_029782135.1 Bacillota bacterium | reverse complement strand
CCCCGGTTCAGTTTCCATCCTCATTAGTTTACGCAGTCGCGTGGAGTTTTAACGCCAATCCTCCCTCTATTTTCTCCAATTATCAAGGAAGATCCTGCATCGAAAAATGAAATTTAATCGCTTATTTCGCAGCGGAAACCGTCGAGACCGGTTTTTTCGCCCAGAGCCGGAAACGCAAAGGATATCCTGAATCAGAGAGGATGACTTGTATACCTTTTCTCGTCTGAGGGTTAATCACCAGCGGGGCTTGGAGATTAACGGTCGCCTGGTCGGGCTGGCCCGGCGGGATCGTAACAATCGCCAGGATCAGGGCATCATCGGGTTTCGCCAGGCCGAGAAGGTCTACTTTTTTCTCATCAAGGACAAAGTCATAATCCGGGCAGAGGCGAAACGGGGAGATCACAATGAAGGCAACCTCCGGTGTTTGGCAGGACTGTAAACACCCGAAGACCGAATCTTCCGGATGCAAATAAACAAACCGCTTCTCGGTTTCGAACCCGGGAAGCCCTTCCGGAAAATGGATCATCTCATCCGTGCTGATCTCAAGTTCTTCATAAAATTTCGTCTTAATTTTCATTCTTCCACCTCACAGCGGTTTGCTGGTTAATCTTAGTAATTTAAAACCGGAATGCCACCACAAAAATCTTCGGTCAACTTAGAACAGTCCTAATTTTATCTGGCACCTGCTCAGAGATAATTCACCAAGGTGTTCTGGCTGATCCGGGCGCCCACCGCCAGAGCTGCCTGGTAAACACTCTCCTGCATCATCAGGTTCATGGTAACCTCAGCGTAATCCGTATCTTCGGTTTTACTAAGCAGTTCGCGGAAGTTCACATTCATAATCTCCAGCCGGGAGAGATTGCTTTCCAGGCGGTTCACCTTCGCTCCAATCTCGCCGCGGATATTTAAGACCTCATCCAACCGCTTTTGGATCGCCAGGATATCTATGTTGGAAATCGCCTCATGATCCCCGGCCTTCAGATGGTTAATAAACTCCGTTAATTCCGCGAAGAAATCATTGGGGGGATCCCCGAAGATCCGGTTCCCGGTCACCGAGATCTCCATCCGGATCCCGGTCCCGACCTCAGCAACCAACGGCGCATTCGATCCATCCCACTGCATGATATCCGGTTCACCTGGAACGCCACTCGCCACTAAGCTATAAGCCGGCTGGTTAGTCCTTTGCCCGGCGAAAATGTAAGAGTTTTCAAATTGCGTATTGGCAATCTGATAAAGATGGTTGCGCATTTCTAGCACTTCATTCATGACGGCGTCTAGAGCGGTCTGGTCCATTGTGCCGTTCGCGGCTTTGGTAGCCAACTCGGTCAAGCGGTGGAGGACACCGGTCATTTCATTCAAAGCAGAGTCTGCA
>JAKOVI010000059.1 GCA_029782135.1 Bacillota bacterium | reverse complement strand
GGCGTAGGAAAACGCCGGTATGGGTTGGGCCGTATTATGGCTAGGCTTCAGGTAACCAGCGAAACTGTGATCCATCTACAATTCTTGGTAATGAACTTAGAACGAAAGCTCCGGCTTCTTTTTACCCATTTTTGGCGGTCGCCTTTTCGGTTGTCAAAGTTCTTCTTTTCTGTTCCTGCTTGCGTTTTTCAGTAAGCCCTACCTTATATTTAGATCTAAAATCGATCTATTAATCGGCTGTAGAAGTTGTTCTTTAATGGTTTTAAATGAAAGGAAAAAAGGTGAGCATACGGCCGCAGTTTTATATGGTTTTTCTCACGGGGCAGACTGATCGCCAATTAAGCGGCCACTGTTGGTTGAAAGAAGAATGGAGGGTTGATCATGCTTACCGACTTGTCTCCCTATACCGGTTTGTTTTCCGGCTATACCGAATTGCGGTGTCAGGAAAATACCGGCTTAACCATCGCCTTTTTGCAGGGCGATAACATAACCAATACCAAAACCTCCTCCGGCGGCGTTTGCGCCCGCGTCTACCAGAGCGGTTCTTGGGGATTTGCTTCTTGCCCCGCTTTAACGTCCGAGGGAATACGCTTTGTGATCGCCACGGCAACCAAGAACGCCGCCTTCTTGGACCAAAAAGAGCAAAAAGCCAGCGGGCAGCTGCCTAGCAGCGTTGATCAGACTAGACAGGATTATTCTACCACAAAACCCCGGCTAACCCAAAACCAGTTAGTGGAATTCATGAAGGAACTCGACCGGTATATCGCCGGCCGTTATCCGCAACTCGCCAGCCGTTTGGTAAGCTTAAACTGTTCCGAGCAGAAAAAGAGTCTGATCACCGCCGACGGTTCTTCCGCTTACTCGCTCCTTCCCCATAGTTTTATCCGGGTCAGCTTAACCGTCGAAAAGGACGGGGAACCGGTCAGCTTGGGCGAGACTTATGGCGGGCGTGGCCATTTTGAGGATCTCTTCACGCATCCGGAAGCGCTTTTCCCCGAGATTGACCAACTTGTTGAGCACCTGATGCAGAAACGGGATGGCATTCACCCCGCTGCGGGTTGGAAAACATGTATCCTTGCTCCGGAAATCGCCGGAATCCTAGCCCATGAAGCAATCGGCCATACGGCCGAAGCCGATCTGGTCCTCGCCGGCTCCGTTGCCGGACCGTATCTTAATAAGGAAGTAGCCAGTTCTTTGGTGACCATGGTCGATTTTGCCCACACCGCCTTTGGTGAAACCTGTCCGGTCCCGGTCCTGGTCGATGATGAAGGAACCAAAGCCGAGGATTGCACCCTGATTGAAGAGGGGATCTTAAAAGGTTTCATGCATAACAAAGAAAGCGCCCGTCGTTTCGGGGTTTCCCCGACCGGCAATGCCCGGGCAAACAACTTTATGGACGAACCACTGATCAGAATGCGGAATACGGCAATTCTCCCCGGAAAAGACGACTTGGCTGAGATGATTGCTTCCGTAGATGACGGGTATTATCTTCTCCGGACCAGCAACGGACAGGCTGATGCGACCAGTGAGTTTATGTTCGGGATCACCCTCGGATATGAGATCAAACAAGGGAAATTGGGGCGGGCAATTAAGGATACAACCGTCTCCGGTGTTGCATATACGATGCTGAAAACCGTCAGCATGATTTCGAAGGAGTTTAAGTGGTTATCAAGTGGCAAGTGCGGGAAAAAACAGTCCATTTCCGTCGGGTTGGGCGGACCCGCCCTGAAGTGTGAACTGAAAATCGGAGGTCGATAAGATGAAGAAGCGCGACACTACCGCCTATTGTCTGGATGCTCTGCTCCAAGCCGGCGCCGAACAAGCGGAAACAGCCCTTTATAACACGGAGCGGACTGAATTGAATTACGAAAACGGCGAAATCAGCTTAATCCGCACCACAGTTGATACCAAACTTCATCTTGCCGTCATCAAACACCAAAAACAGGGAGCAATCCTGTTAAATCAGGTTAATCCCCAGGCCATCAACCAAGCCGTCGAGGAAGTAATGACCATCGCCGAAGGGGCTAAACCCGATCCGGCGCACGCGTTCGCCGAAGCCCAACCGGCTCAGCACTTCCGCAAAGGAGCAGCAACCCCTGACTTGGACCTGATGTATCAACGCCTGAAAACCTTTACGCAAGCGGTGGCTGCAGAGTTTTCCCGGACCTATCTGCGCAACATTTATCTCCAGTTCATTAAGCAGAATCGTACTTTCCGCAATTCCAACGGGGTAGACTTCACCGAAGAAAAAGGAATTTACTATATTTCCGTCTCCTTTTCGGCCCAGGATGGGGAGACTACATCTTCGTTTAATTTTTCCGGTTACTCCATGCTTGATCTTAGTCAGGAGTTGCTGGAAGGGGGCTCGCTCCGCCGTCTACTCCAAAATGCCAAGCAAGAACTTAACCCGAAACCGTTAAGCGGCAAGTTTACCGGGGAGGTCATTCTTACCCCGGATTGCCTTGGGAGTTTTATCGATTCTTTACTGGAAATCAGTATCACCGATTCTCCATTAATCACCGGCACCAGTATTTTTAAAGACCAGCTTAACCGGCAGGTAACCAGCCCGCTGTTGACGCTCTATTCCCGGCCGGTCTCCCCGGAGATCGCCGACGGTTATTTTATCACCGGCGACGGTTATGCGGCCCAAAACTCAACCATCATTGAACAAGGGGTCTTAAAAACCTATTTACTAAGCCTCTACGGTTCGCGCAAAACCGGCTTGCCGAAGGCGGTCAACGACGGTGGGGCCTATGTGGTCGCCCCCGGCAAGCAATCACTGGACGCCATGATTAAAGGGGTCAAAAGGGGAATTCTGCTGACCCGGTTCTCCGGAGGGCATCCCAACCGTAATGGTGATTTCTCCGGGGTGGCGAAGAACAGTTTTTATCTTGAAGATGGGGAGATCAAACACGCGCTGACCGAAACGATGATTGCCGGGAATTTGGCAGCGCTCTTCCGGAACATTACCGCAGTCTCCCGTGAACGGGTCAATTTTGGCTATGCAATCTATCCCTGGGTGGCGTCGGCCGGGGTGACAATCTCCGGTCAATAAAGAGGAAAACAAGTTCGATTTATAATTTTTACCGGAACAGGAGAACACCATTCTGCCCCGGCTCGGTAAAGCAAGAAAGAGACTATTTCTCACTGTTAGTAACACTGGTGTTTATTAAAATCACGGGTTTCAACCGCCCATACGCAATTATAGTAAACAAGCAAAGCCGGTAAAAGGAGCTGAAGACAGATGGATCCCGCAATGATCTATTACCAATCCCCCTTCGGGCTGATCGCGATCTCTGCTTGTGATGCCGGTCTTTTGACAGTAGGTTTTGTGGACAAGCCGGAAGCGGCTCCGGAGTCCCCTCTCCCAACCGGTACAAGGCCTCACTTCTCCTGCCCTGCCCAGGCTCACCTTGACGAGTGCTGCCGCCAGCTGGATGAGTATTTCCAGGGCAAACGGCGGCAGTTTGATTTACCGCTGGTCGTTACGGGAACCACGTTTCAAAAAAAAGTCTGGTCTAAGCTCCTCACAATCCCCTATGGGAAGACCGTTTCTTACCGCGAGGTGGCAGTCGCGATCAAGCACCCGCTGGCCTGCCGCGCGGTCGGCGGCGCTTGTCACCGGAACAAACTGGGAATCATTATCCCCTGCCACCGGGTGGTCGGTAGTAACGGCCAGCTGACCGGGTATGCCGGTGGTTTAGAACGCAAACAACTTTTGATCGCTTTTGAAGAAAAACATCTTTCGGAAGACGCTTTTTAAGGGCCAGCCTTCTTCCTCCCTCCCCCTCTTCTAACTTTCTTGGGTTTTTAAACATAAAAGAGCGGAATATTTTCTTATCAAATTGACAGGAAGTAATTTATGATTAACTCCAAGGAAACGTTTCCTTATCAAACACTAATAAGGAGGGGGATGCGATGAAGAGAGAAGCCTTTTTCGTTATTTTACTCGTGAGCGTATTCTTAATGGGCTGGTCATTCACGGCCGGGATGACCAGTGAATATCTCGCCGGAGTTAAACATATGGTTAACTCCACCATCCGGATTGAAGGAGAAAAAACGGTCTATTTTGACCCCTATGACGTCCGGGAAGAGGTTCACGACGCCGATCTGGTTTTAATCTCCCACCCGCATTGGGATCATTTTCTGATGTAGCTTTTCTGCCGGTCGACGGGCGATATACCATGACGGCCGCCGAAGCCGCCGATGCCGCAAAGATTATCAAACCAGCCGTTGCGGTACCGATTCATTTTGGGTACGTCGCCGGCAGCCACTTGGACGCGGAACGGTTTGTCAGCCTCTTGCCCCCGGAAATCCAAGGCGTGATTATCCAAGAGGAATATCTGGCGTCAAAATCCAAACCATAATTCTACTTGACAGTTCCTTCGGGACGATTGTATAATTTTAACAGTGTTTTCACCAAAGGAAAGGAGGTAGGGAAGATGAATCATTTGATGCTCGCGGAAAAACTTCATAGCAATCACCTCCGAAAGAAAATGGTCTCCCCGCCTCCAAACAAGGTCAATTGATTTATTGACTACTTGTGATCGGTTTTTTGTTAAATTGAGTCGTGGAGATATTTTTCCACGGCTTTTTTAATCTTGACAAAGGTCATGGAGAAAGCCGTGACCTTTGTCTGTTCCAAGCTAATAAATAAACGGAAATATTTGCGCAAAGATAAATCAAAAATGGCCCGGCAGGTACAAACATGAGGGCAAGCGCTGAAGGATGTGAAACGGTGCATCGGATCCTATCCTATGTGAACAAGGAAAAACGCTATTTTATCCCGGCAATGGGCGCCTTGTTGCTCGGAATCTTCCTGGATATGTTTAATCCGTACTTTTTAAAACTAATCATTGACCGGGTAATCATTGCGGGAGAATCCGCTTTGTTAACCAAGGCACTCGCGGGGTTTCTGGCTGTTACTTTCGGCCGGGTAATCCTCGGTTATTTAAAAGAATATGGCTTTGATTATGGCGGGCAAAAAGTTGCCGTACACTTGCAAGCAGACCTCTTCGCCCACTTACAGGGGCTCTCTTTTGATTTCTTTGACCGGACGAATACGGGAGAACTAATGTCCCGTCTGAAAGATGATGTCGACCAGATTAGAGCGGCTTTCACCTATGTAATCATGCTTTCGGTGGAAAACGTCATTTACTTTGTGAGCACCACCGCGATCCTCTTTGCTCTCAATTGGAAACTGTCGCTGGTCGCCCTGCTGCTCATGCCGTTCATCGCCCGGATTGCCCTCCGGCTGGAAAAAGAGGTCGGTGAGATTTGTGAACGCATCAGCGACCAGGGCGCCAAGATTAACACAACGGCGCAGGAGAATATTGCCGGCGTACGGGTAGTGAAGGCTTTCGGGCGCGAACAATATGAATACCGCAAGTTTCTACAGCAAAACCAGGAAAACTACGGTTACAAACTAAAACGTGCCCGGATATGGGGGAGGTACTTTCCCCAAATCGAATTCCTGACCAATCTCTCCGTCATCCTCGTCACGGTTGTGGGTGGAGCATTGGTGATTGGCGACGATCTCTCGGTCGGAACCCTGGTCGCTTTCAGCAACTATGTGACGATGCTAATCTGGCCGATGCGGATGAGCGGCTGGTTGATGAATGATCTGGCCGAAGGACTGGCGTCGGTCACAAAAATTAACCAATTATTTGCCGCCGTCCCGACCGTTCAAGAACCGGCGGTCCCAACCATTCTTCATGACTTTAAGGGGCATTTGGTCTTTGACCATGTTTCCTATCTCCGGGATGGGCAGGTGATTCTGGAGGATATTTCTTTTGAGGCTCCTCCCGGCTCAACAATTGCGATCATGGGCGTCACCGGTGCCGGGAAGACTTCCTTAGTCAATCTGATTGGCCGTTATTATGATTATACTTCCGGGGCGATCTACCTTGACGGGGTGGAGATCCGTAAACTCCCGCTTCAACTGCTTCGGCGGCAGGTCGCCATGGTGATGCAAGATACCTTTCTTTTTTCGGCAACGATCGAAGAGAATATCCGGTTTGGCGGGGACGACACCCTTACCCGGGAAGAATTGGAAGAGGCCTTAGAACAAGCCGCCCTGGCCGAGTTTATCGCCGAACTGCCACAGGGATTGGCTACCGTCATCGGTGAACGGGGGATCGGCCTCTCCGGCGGGCAGAAGCAACGCTTGGCCCTAGCCCGCGCCCTGGTGAAAAAAAGCCCGATCTTGATCCTGGATGATGCGACCTCCAATTTGGATCTGGAGACCGAATACCGGATCCAACAAGCCCTGGAGATGCTACGCGGGCGGACCAAAATTATTATCGCGCACCGGATCTCCGCGGTGAAAAATGCCGATGAGATTCTCATTCTGGAACAGGGGAGAATTGTGGAACGCGGGACCCATCAACAGTTGTTAGCCTTCGGGAAAAGGTACGCTACTATTTACCGCGACCAGTTCCAGGGAATTAAGACACCGGAGGTGAAGCCCTATGCCTATTAACCGGATTGAGGAAGACGAACTCCTCCGCCCTGCTTTTAAAATTAAACTTTTGACCAGACTCTTCTCCTACCTTAAACCATATAAGTTACAGGTTGCCTTGACGCTGTTGTTAATGGGGATCGTCACTGGTGTGGATCTGCTCAACCCTTATCTCTTAAAAGTGGCGATTGACCGCTATATCGCGACAAAAAACCTGACCGGCCTGCTCTGCTTGGGACTGGTCATGATCATCACTATCCTGGTGTCGATGTTTTGTACCAGAAAACGGATCAGTCTGATGGCCACGATCACCAACCAGATTCACCTGACCATCCGGCAGGAACTTTATGCGCACCTGCAAAAACTTTCCCTCTCCTTTTTTGACCAGCGTCCGGCCGGTAAGATCCTGGCCCGGGTGATCGGTGATGTCAATTCGTTGAACAATCTCTTTAATACCAGTGTCACGAATCTCATCCCGGACCTGGCGACGATCATCGCTGTGATCAGCATTATGTTGGCCATGAATTACCGTCTAGCTTTAGCCTCCTTTCTGATGCTCCCAGTCCTAATCGTCTTTATGGGTGCGATTGAGATCATCTCCCACCGGCGCTGGCAGATTTACCGCCAAAAGAGTTCGAACTTGAACGCCTTCACCCATGAACATTTCTCCGGCATCCGAGTGGTGCAGAGTTTCACCGCTGAAGAGAAGACCAGGAAGGACTTTCACCTCCTGCTCCGGGAATATTTTGATGCCTTTATCCGCGCCGTCCGTTTGAATGACCTCTTCTGGCCGTCGGTGGAGTTCTCTTGGGGAATCGGCACGATCATTGTCTTCTGGTACGGGACCCGCCTCTTAAATACCGGGACGGTCACCATCGGCCTCCTCGTTGCCTTCTCCGGATATGTTTCGATGTTCTGGCGTCCGGTGATGAATATAAGTAATTTCTATAATACACTGGTCGCCAATCTCTCCGGCGCGGAACGTATCTTTGAGTTGATGGACGTCAAGCCCTCAATCCAGGAGGCCGAAGATGCGGTACCCCTCCCGCCAATCCGGGGTGAGGTTGAATTTAAAGATGTCAACTTTGGTTATCAAGACGGGCAAATTGTTCTCGACCGGATCAGTTTTAAGGTGGCTCCGGGGGAGACTGTCGCCCTGGTCGGTCCGACCGGCGCCGGGAAAACCAGTATTGTTAATTTAATTGGCCGTTTCTTTGAGCCCCAAAGCGGACAGATCTTAATTGATGGTTTTGATCTGCAGAAAGTTACCATCGAAAGCCTCCGCCGCCAAATGGGATGGGTGCCGCAGGATACTTTTCTCTTCTCCGGCAAGATTATCGACAATATCAGGTACGGACGGTTAACCGCCACCGATGAGGAGTGTATCGCCGCCGCGAAAGCGGTGCATGCCCATGAATTCATTACCAAACTGGAGAGAGGGTATGACACGGAAGTGCAAGAACGCGGGGCGCGGCTTTCCTTCGGCCAACGGCAACAGATCGCCTTTGCCCGCGCCCTGGTGGCTGATCCCCGGATTCTGATCCTTGATGAAGCAACCGCCGGGATTGATACCTATACGGAACGTCTGTTACAACAGGGAATCACGCGGCTACTCGCCGGCCGGACCTCCTTCATCATTGCCCACCGTTTATCGACAATTGTCAATGCCGACCGGATTATCCTGATTGACCAGGGGCGCATCGTTGAGATGGGTACTCACCAGGAATTAATCAAGAAAAAAGGCCACTATTACAGGTTATTTATGGCCCAGTTCCGCTTTCTGGCCGCAAAAGAAAAGCCGGTTACTCAATCCGGATAACCGGCTTTCTTTATGTATCGAAAAATTAACTCGTAAAACTTGTCACGTTCGCGAACCGAAACGACAAAAAAGAGGCCGTTTCTCCCTAGCAGGGGAACCAATCTCCTCCCGCCTTTCATAGTATAGATTTAGATTTGCTTTGATAAAGGGGGATCCTCATGAAACGGGCCTTAGTCCTGTCGGGAGGGGGTAGTAAAGGCGCTTTTGAAGTAGGTGCCATCGAGTATCTGGTAAAGAGGGAAAGGTTAAACTTCCACGTATTCACGGGAACCAGTGTCGGAGCCTTAAACGCCGCTTTCCTCGGCCAGGCCCGTAACCGGCGGGAACTCGGTGAATTGGTGGAGGAGTTAAAAGCATTATGGTTGGGAGTAAGGGGGAACCGATCGATTTACCGTTCCGGATTCATCCGGAGCTTCTTTCGTCTGCTCTTCGGTGATTCACTTTACAACCCGGCCGGATTACGCTCATTGCTTGCCGCCAAACTCGATCTCGAACGGATCTTTCACCCGGCCACGGTCGTGAAAGTCACCGCTGTTGCTCTGGAGAACGGTGAACTATTCTGCGCCGACAGCCGCCGCCGGGAACTGGGAGAGGATTTCCGCCGGTATGTGCTTGCCAGCGCCAGTATGCCCTTATTCTTTCCGGCCGTCCGGATCGACGGCCAGCACTGGTATGACGGCGGTTTAAGGGATCTGACCCCCTTGACGGCGGCGATGGAAGAGGATCCCGACGAAATCATCGTCGTCACCACCTTCCCGCTTGGCCCCAATCTGCAGGCAATCATCCCCCCAGTGAAAGCAGGCGGCGCCCTCAAGGCCATCCTCCGCACCATTGAAATCATCCTGAGCGAGATTGCCGTCAATGACTTGCAGATTGCACAGAAGATCAATCAAACCCGCTGGCGCTTTCCAAAGAAAAAACCGGTCCCGATCCGGATTATTGCCCCGCAAACCCAATTGTTTGGTGACACATTATCGTTCAATCCCCGCTGGATCCGGGAAAATATCCGTGCCGGTTACGAAGCAGCCCAACAGACCCGGCTCCTGGCGGTGAAAAAACTTTCGGACCCTTTAAGCGTTGAACAGTAACCGCTCATCCGGCAAATTTTGGCGCCGGCAAACCCTTAAAGCCCGGTTTTACCTTAAAAACCCCCCCGGCCTGTGGTTGCCGGACAAGCTCCTTTTCATTGAGGAGATAACGGCCAGTCGTAATGTATAACTCATCAAGCTGTGCCCCGCCAAAAACACAGGCAGTAACCTGCGAAACCGGAAGATTAACCGTTGCTAAAAGCCGTCCGGTTACCGGGTCCCACCGGGAAACCCGGGCACCACCCCAGTGGGCAACCCAGAGTTTTCCCTCTTCATCAACCGTCATCCCGGCCGGCCAACCGGCTCCTTCCGGAAATTCCGCCACGACCCGCTTGCGATCCAAGGAACCGGTCTCCAGGCAAAAATCGAAGGCGACAATCTCCCTCGTCGGAGAATCTATAAAATACATCATACGGCCATCCGGGCTCCAAGCCATTCCCCAGGGGAGAGTCGCATTGACCAGTACGGGGCGGAGGGTGTGGTCATGGTTCATACAATAAAGGGTTCCCCAGGGTCTTTTTCCCTCCAGATCGGAAGTCCCCGCCCAAAAACGGCCGGCCGGATCGCACTTCCCACAAATGAACCGGTTCTCCGCCTGGTTTGGATCAGAAGAAAAAACGGGAACGACTTCCTTGGTATGAGGCTGTAACAGATAGACCCCTGTCTGGAGCGCAATCACCGCTCCTCCATTCCGGCGCGGGAGGTAAGCCCCGACGTATTGGTTGACCTCAAGCCAACGATTGGTATGCGTTTCCGGGGAGTAAGTATAGACTTTACTATCCATGAGATCAACCCAGCATAAAGTCTGGGTTTGCTCATCCCAATACGGGTTTCCACCAAGGATGGATTTGGCATCAATCACTAGCTCAGCCTGGATTTTCATTACTCTCCCCTCCCTTCCCCTGTAATAATAGTTTCGTCATTTGTAATAAAAAATATTCCTCTTTTACATGATGTAACCAAAAATTACCCCCCTCTCCCGTACCGGCCATGGAAAGGGGGGATTTAACCGCAGCTAAAACTCCGCGGAGTTCACCGTGCGGGGGAAGGGGATAACATCCCTGATATTGCTGATCCCGGTAAGATACATAATTAATCTTTCAAAACCAAGACCAAATCCGGCGTGTTTGACCCCTCCGTACTTCCGTAAATCAAGGTACCACCAGTAATCCTCAAAATCGAGGCCGAAATCACGCATCCGTTGCTCTAAAATCTCCAGCCGCTCTTCCCTTTGGCTCCCGCCGATGATCTCCCCTACACCGGGGACCAACAGATCCATCGCGGCAACCGTACGCCGGTCATCATTGAGCCGCATATAAAAGGCCTTAATCTCTTTCGGATAGTCGGTGACAAAGACCGGTTTTTTAAAGACCTGTTCCGTCAGGAACCTTTCATGTTCTGTCTGGAGGTCGCACCCCCACGCCACCGGATAGGAGAAAGCTTGACCTGATTTCTGCAAGAGCTCGATCGCTTCCGTATAGGGAAGGCGTACAAAATCGGAATTTATAATGTGTTCGAGGCGTTCAATCAATCCCTGATCGATAAATTGGTTACAGAATTCCATCTCCTCGGGGGCATTTTCCAGGCAGTAACGGAAGATGTATTTAAGCATCTCTTCCGCCAAGACCATATCATCCTGTAAGTCCGCAAAAGCGATCTCCGGTTCGACCATCCAAAATTCAGCGGCATGCCGGGGGGTATTGGAGTTCTCCGCCCGGAAGGTCGGTCCGAAGGTATAAACATTCCGGAAGGCCAGGCAAAAGGTTTCAGCCTCCAATTGCCCGCTCACAGTCAGATTCGTTTCTTTCCCGAAGAAATCCTGGGAATAATCGACCTTCCCCTCCTGGTTACGCGGGAGATCATTCAAATCCAGGGTCGTTACCTGAAACATCGCGCCGGCGCCTTCGCAGTCACTTGCCGTGATGATTGGTGTATGGACATAGACAAAATTCCGTTCCTGGAAAAAGCGGTGGATCGCATAGGCGGCCACGGAACGGATCCGGAAGACGGCCGAAAAAGTATTCGAACGCGGACGGAGATGGGCGATCGTCCGCAAGAACTCCAGGGAATGTCTTTTCTTCTGCAGTGGATAATCCGGGGTGGATGATCCTTCAATCACAATCCGGTGGGCTTTCAGTTCAAAAGGTTGCTTGGCGCCCGGGCTCTCCACCAGTACCCCCTCGACCGTCAGCGCCGTACTCACCGGCAATTTAGCGATTTCCGCAAAATTGTCGAGCATCTCATCAAAAACGATCTGCAAATTCTTAAAAAAAGAACCATCATTGAGTTCAATAAAACCAAATGCCTTGGAAACCCTGACCGTTCGTACCCAACCGCTCACTTTCACCGATTGCTGAAGAAAAGCATCAGGATTGCGGTAAATCTGCCTAATCAGTACTCCATCCATCACTAACTCCCCCAATATGAGATTAAAATCTTTCCTTTGCGTTCAAGACAATAAAGTTTATAGGAGCATGATGCCCGCGCGCCGGCATTCCTCAATCATTTCCTCCGGCCAAACAGAAGCCTGCACCTCGCCAATATGTACTTTCTTCAGGAAATACATACACAGCCTGGACTGTCCGATCCCTCCCCCGATTGTCTGCGGAAGTTCCCCGTTCAAGAGCGCACGGTGGTATTCGAGGGTCAACCGTCCTTCACACCCTGCTTCCTTGATCTGCCGGAGCAGGCTTTCCGCATTGACCCGGATCCCCATCGAGGAGATCTCCAGCGCTTTCTGGAGGGGGCTATACCAGAGGATAAGATCGCCATTTAACTCCCAGTCGTCATAATCCGGCGCCCGCCCGTCATGGCGCATTCCTGACTTCATAATTCCCCCAATCTTCATAATAAATACCGCACCCCACTCCTGTGCGATCACATCCTCCCGCTCTTTCGGGGTCAGGTGGGGAAAACGCTCTTCCAGTTCCTGAGAAGAAATGAACTTGATCTCCGGGGGCAGTTCCCGGGGAAGGTTGGGAAAATAACCCCTGATAAATTCCTCGGTCGCGAGCAATACCCGGTATATTTGTCTGACCGTCTGCTGTAAAGTTGCCACCGTCCGTTCCTCCGGGCGGATGACTTTCTCCCAGTCCCATTGGTCGACATAGATGGAATGCAAGTTATCCAATTCTTCATCCCGGCGAATGGCGTTCATATCCGTATACAAACCTTCGCCGTCGGCAAAACCGTAATTTTTTAAAGCCATCCGTTTCCACTTTGCCAGCGACTGGACGATCTCACATTGCTCCCCCATGAGCCCTTTAACGTCAAAGCTAACCGGCCGTTCCGTCCCGGTCAGATTGTCATTTAAGCCTGATTTGGGCCTGACAAACAGAGGGGCAGAGACGCGAATCAAGCCCAACTCCTGCGCCAAGGCTTTTTCAAAATAGTCTTTCAGCAACTTAATAGCAATCTGCGTTTCTTTGAGTCCTAGGTATGATTGATACCCTTTCGTTATGATTATCGAGTAGGGCGCTGTTGTCATCAAGTGTCCTCCTATCGTCGTCCAAGCAATATAAAAAAAAAGAACCTAGATTGTAGAATATTCTTTACTAAGGTAAAAATTCCTTTTCTTCAGCTAAGAATTACCTTATCCAATCACAAGTTTTTTCCTGGCAACAATTAGCCGCTAGGCCAGGCGCTTTTCAATCTTCAGGGACGAATCTTTGTCAATCTCCTGAAAATTACCACGGGAGGATAAATACTCAACAACCGTTTTGGTCCTGGTCACATCCACGACAACCGCCGACTGGCGATCACTGAGCTGGACAACGCTCCCCACCGGATACGTAGCCACCGATCGCTGGAGCGCCTTCACAACCTGCCGGTCATATTTGGCCGGACTCAACTCCTGCAACTCACGTAAGGCTTGATCAGGCCAGACGGGCTCCTTATAGCCCCGTTCAGAAACCATCGCATCAAAAGAGTCCGTAACCGCGACAATCTTCGAAAGCAGGATAATGTCTCTACTGATTAAACCCAAAGGATACCCCGAACCGTCTTCCCGCTCTTGGTGTTGGTAGGCGATGGTAGCGATTTTGGAACTGAAGCCGGGCACCGCCCGGAGGATTTCGAACCCCTTCTTCGGGTACTGTTTAACCAAGGCCGTATCACTGGAGGACAATACCTGGATTTGTTTCAGTGACGATTTCATGTAAACTTTACCGATATCATGCAGATAAGCCCCAATCGCCAGGTCCTTCAGATCTTCCCACTCAAGCTGTAGCTCTTTAGCGATCAGGATGGAAAGGATGCAAACATTCAGTGAATGATTGTACAAGTAATTATCTGGTGTTTTCAGGTCAATCAGGGCAAACAGACAGTCGTCTTTATGGTGAATCTCACGGATAATATCTTCCACCACAAAAGTAATCTGTTGCGGGTCTAGCGGTTTGCGTTCAATTGCCCGGATCAAGCTATCCCAGAGGATTTGCATTGCTTGCGAGCGTATCCGGTCACTGATTAAACCGGTACAATTCCATTGCTCGTCCTCCGATTCGTATACGTAAAGATGGCTGTATTTTAGCTCCTGTAATCTGCTTACATAGGACGGAATTAATCTGGTTCCCTTTTTTAAGAGAATTTTGCCATTATTACTAAAGATTGAGTGGGCAAGGAACATTTTCTCCGTAATCTCTCCGATTGGCAGGAACCGCATATGCCTCACCTCACCCTTTTCCTGAACTTTCTAGTAATGTTCATAATGAATTCTTCCAAATTGATAACTTCTTGTCCATTCACCTTTTTTCCTGCTTAAAATCGACCTTTTCCCAAACCTAACAAAATGTTCATAAAACCCGCCCTTTACCCCCGGATTAACTGAATGAGATCGTTGAACAAGACAAAAATCCCGAGTGACATCAGCAGCACAAAACCCAGCATGGATATGGCCGCTTCTTTTTCCGGAGGAAGCGGTTTCCCCCGCAGCCCTTCCAGGCCCAAGAGGAGCAACCGCCCGCCGTCCAGTGCCGGTAAAGGAAGGAGGTTCGTCGCTCCGATCGCCATCCCGATCAAAGCGGAAATATTCAGGAGATTAAGCAAGATCAGGCCAACCGTCGGACTTTGACTGACCGCTTCGCTCATAATGCTGACAATCCGGACCGGGCCGGCCAGTTCAGTGATTGACACCTTGCCGGTAAACAACCACCCAAGGGTATAGAGAACGCTCCGGAGGGTGGAATACATATAAACTGGGGGTTGCAGAATTGTTCCCCAGAAGTCTCCGCGCACAACCTGGAACGAAAGTCCGGTATCGTAATAAGCAGCCCCTTTCTCCAGCCGTGGCTGGATCGTGACTTGCCGCTCCTCGCCCGCGCGGCGGAAAGTAACCGTCACCGGTTCGCCGTTTCTCCGGTGGAGATATGCCGTGAGCTCTTGCTTGTTGCGGACCGGGTCTTGATCTAAAGAGATGATCCGGTCGCCCGGCAGGAGACCGGCTTGCTCGGCGGGCGAACCGGGCAAAATATACTCAATAATCGTTGAGTCTTCGCCATAAGGTTCGCGCGCACCAAAACCTAATATATAGCGTTCCTCCGTGACCACGTAGGGGGCAAGGAGGGTCTGCCTTTTCTCTTTTCCCCGTTGATACTCGACAATACTTGGTTTACCCTGGTTAATCATCAACAAAGTAAAGAAATCCGCCGGCTGATAAACCCTTTTCCCGTCGTAACTGATGATACGATCCCCCCGTTGCAAACCGGCTTGGGCGGCGGGTGACCCAGGGGGGACGGTCTCCAGAAGGTTGGAACTGTACCCGCCGATTAAAAAGGCAATCGCGAGAAAGAGCATCGCCGTCAAGAAATTCATCAGGGGACCGGCGGCGACTACGGCCGCTCTGGCGGCCAGCGGCTTGTTACTAAAAGCCCGCGCACTGAGGGAAGCTTCTTCTTCCCCCTCCAGTTGCACAAAGGCCCCAACCGGAAAAAGCCGGAGCGAATAGATCGTTTCCCCTTTTTTGACCGAAAAGAGCTTTGGGCCAAAAAACAGAGAAAACTCCAACACCTTAATATTAAAGCCTTTCGCCACTAAATAATGTCCTAGTTCATGGACGATGACAATTAAGTTTAAAGCGAGAATCGCAATTAAAATATTCATCCTCATCCCCCTTAAATAAACTCGGAAATCTTGAGGGATTACTCCGTTGGCCTTCAGCCTCAAGTCTACCTAGATGATCTCTTCACTTTAAAACGCTCTCCGCATCTATTGGTTCCTCCGGTTGATTAATTATTCTGTTAACCCCGTTTCCAGTCTGCCAATTCCAAAGATAATTCATACCAAAAGAGAAGAGCCCCCAACGGGGCTCTGTAAACTTGCGACAAACGGTTACGTTTGCAGCGAATTTTTTAATAGTGGATCCCAATCCCCATTTGGAAATTGAAGGTTTTTCCGTTGTTACTTGCCTCGGCCAGCAAGCCGCCACGGAGATCCATGTTATCCGCGAATTTAAATCCGATTCCCATCTCCAGTAAAGCGCTCAGTCGATTGTTGGCCAAGGAAAGGCTGAAATCACCCATTAACTTAATATTCTCATCTAAAGGCATGGAGGTGTTAATCCCGATAAAAGGAGCTTCATTTACCACTCCCAGCATAATCGCAAGATTAGAATCAAATTCGTATTTGGCGCTCACGAGCGTTGCCGCTTCGTGAATTTGTACATATGCCGCGATCTCCGGGGTCAAGCCATACTCGACTCCCATTTGCAATCCCTGTTCACCAATGAACAAGAGAGTAATTTCCCCACCTTTCTCCTGTACCTCGGCGGTGTTTAACCCCAAAGCAGCCCCGGGGATCAGGAGCAAACAGCAGATCATCAAAGAAATAAGCATTATTTTTTTCATCGTTACGCCTCCTTAGACTCGACCCGTCATCCGGTAAGAATTTCGCATTGTAAAACGGAACACTTTTTATGTATGGCTCCCAGGCTCTTCCCTTTCTTTTTCACCCTTTCTTCCTGCTTGAACCGTTTAAGACAAAATTCGCGCTCCCCCGTGCGGAAACCTCTTCCGGCCGGCAAGGGAATTATTCCCTGTTTCCGGCGCCCGCAGAGTAGTTTTCCAACAAACTTTTCAAAGACGGCGTCACCATATAATAATTGTTGGAATTATTCCAGAGGGTGAAGCCCGGCGCGGGGGAGGAGAGCACACCCTGGACTTGCCTTAACAGGTAATCAGTATAAACCGGGGGCGTCATGCGCAGCTCCCGCCCGGTTAAACGAAAGGCCTGGACATACGGGCGGATCAGACATCCCTCCGCCACCAGCGTCTCCGCCCGGAAAGCTCCTTCCCGGTAGATCAGCTCCGCCCTTTCTAGATAATCTTCACACAGAAAATCGTCAGGAAAGTGCGAAGGATAATACATCGGGCAGATTACATCAACATACTTTGAGAACAACCGGATATTTTGACCGGTCAAACCTTCCATCAGGTACCAACAGTTAAAACCATAAAGGTCTGTACTGATCGGAACCGTGAGGCGTTCCCGCGCCATCGCGAGGAAGGACTCCAAGGCATCGATCTTCTCGGCGCCCGGCGGTTGGTAACGATAGGAGCAGCGCGCCAGATCCCCGTCGGTCGGGAACCTGATATAGTCGAACTGGATCTCATCGATCCCCAGAGCTTGTAATTCTTCGGCCAACGCCAAATTATACTCCCACACCTCCCGGGAGAAAGGATCAAGCCAGTGTTCTCTCTGGACGTAAGTTATACCACCGTCACTGTTCTTTTCCCTGACCAAATACCGCCAGGGCTGATTCTGTTTTTCATCCCAAGCGGCATATTGATAATTATTATAACGGTAAAGGCAACTGTCTTTAAAGACGACCAGCCGCCCAATTATGTAGAGGTCTTCCGCTTTTGCCTTTTTAACAAGTTCCTGAAGATTGATTTCCGGCCTGACGGCACCGATCGAGTGTGCCAGAGGCACTTTTGTATGATAAGTCACATAACCGGAGTCATCTTTGAAGTCCACAACCAAAGCGTTTAAACCGTTTTGCTTCATGAATTTTAGGTGGCCATCCAGCTTTTTCCCGGAGGCATTATTCGCTCTTAGATAGATGCCGAATTTTTCCGCAGCCCGAACCTTTCTTGCTGTTCGGTTAGGTTGATAGCTCGGTCGTGGTTGCGGTTCTTCAATCGCTACTAATTGGAACGCAGGCCAGGAATAGAGCTCTACCACATCCCGTTGGGTAATCTGTAAAAACCAGTCGGATCTCTCTTGGATCGGGTTTACCGGGCGGAAATAGAGGTTGTCGATGAGCGGCCGTTCTTTACCAAGGTCCAACTCTTCCCAGATCTTTAGAGCTTTGTGATATAAGTATAAACCATTCCCGAACTCGCAGGCAAACAGGATCTTGTCCGGGTTCTCCGGATGATACGTAAGGGCGGAAATCGTTTCGTAATAGGTCCTGTTCAGCTTAAGAAAATTCAAATCCGGCGTGATCGCAGTCCAGCTCTTCCCAAAATCCCTGGTTTCATAAATACCATAAAAAGCCGTGCCCACCAAAATTGCTTCCGGATCGTGCGAAGATAAGGCAACCGCGGTGATCGGTTTGGTATGGATTGGAACCTGGTTCCAAGATTCGCCCTGGTTTTCCGAAAAATAAAGGCGGTCAATGGTGGAAACGATCACCCGGTCCGGGGCCGCCGGATCCACACCCAGGGCGGTAATGGAACGGACTTGTTCCTGTTGGAAGGGGTAGACTAACTTCCGGGGTAAACCGTTGTTCCTTTGCACCCAACTTTTTCCGGCGTCATAGGAGACAAAAAAACCGTCTTCCTCGGCGCAACCATACCAAAGTTCCGGGCTGGCCGGTAAGACAAAGGTCGGATACTTTGCCGTCCGGTCTGAAGATGCACTTAATACAGAGGGAGATGCTTCTGCCCCGGCCGCGGTTCCGATCACTTCCATCATCTTCGCGTCCACCACTGAAGAGTTTTGGTCCGCCGTCACCGCTCCTGCTCCTGAAACCAAGGCCACCAGCAAAGCCGTTACTCCGACTAAGACAATCCACCATCGTTGCTTCATCTCTCCGCCAACTCCTTCAGCAAACCAATATCCCAGCATTTTCTATCTTGCTATATACTTCGGTGGTAGGTGCGAAACTCCTTTAAATGACAGGGCAAGTCAACGATCTGTTATTTAAGGTTTTCCGGATTTAACCCGGCCAGTTCCGGGAGGGTAAAGAGCCCGTCCTTCCGGATCAAGCGGTCGTCAAAATAAATCTCACCCCCGCCGTATTCGGGACGTTGAATTAAGACCAGATCCCAGTGGATCGCCGATTTATTCCCATTGCTGCATTCATCGTAACAAGAACCCGGGGTTAAATGGAGGCTGCCGGCAATCTTCTCATCAAATAAGGTATCCTTCATCGGCGCCAGAATATAAGGGTTGACGCCCAGGGCAAATTCCCCGACATACCTGGCTCCCTGGTCGGTGTCGAGGAGCGCTTCAATCCGCTGCGGGTCGTTGGCCGTCGCGTTAATAATCTTGCCCTCCTTAAACTCTAGAACCACTCCTTCAAAAGTAAACCCGTTATAAATTGAAGGGGTATTAAAACTGATCCTGCCGTTGAGCGACTCTTTGACGGGCGCAGTAAAGACTTCCCCATCGGGGATATTGCGGTGTCCGTCGCATTTAATAGCCGGAATTCCCTTGATCGAGAACGTAAGATCAGTCCCCGGTCCGGTAATCCTGACCCGCTCCGTCTGGTTCATCAGTTCAACCAGGGGGCCCATCGCCCGGGACATTTTGGCGTAATCCAGATTGCAGACGGCAAAATAAAAATCCTCAAAATGTTCAATGCTGGTATTCGCCAGTTGCGCCATCGCGGCATTCGGATAACGCAAGACACACCATTTCGTCCGGGCAACCCGTACTCCGTGATGAACTGGCTTTAGATAATGGTTCTGGTAGATCTGGAGTTTTTCCGCCGGCAGATCCGCCCACTCGTTCACATTAGCGGGGGCTCTTAAGCCGATATAGGCATCCATCTCCTCCATCCGTTTCCGGTCCCAGTCCGCTTGGGCCTTCACCTGGTTCTCCTCAGCCTTTTTCAACCATTCCCGGAGGAGGGAATGGTTCTGCAATGCGATATAGGGTACACCCCCGCTCTTATAAGCCTCGCGCACCAAGGCTTGGGCGAGATCATCAGCCTCACCCGTCACTTCAATTAAAATTTTCTCCTCTGGCTTCAGTTCAACCGAATAGTTGATTAAGTTCGCCGCCAACTGTTGGATCCGGGGATCTTTCACGTTCCATCATCCTTTCTCGGTAAAATTCCGTTCTTCAACCGGCCTAATAAAGAAAAAAGCCGTTCCATCAAGAACAGCCTTTGGTTTCATTATAATGGTGCGCCATCAGGGACTCGAACCCCGGACCCGCTGATTAAGAGTCAGCTGCTCTACCAACTGAGCTAATGGCGCATCTTGGTGGCGGTGACTGGATTCGAACCAGTGACACTACGGGTATGAACCGTATGCTCTGACCAACTGAGCTACACCGCCAAACGAAAACTGCAAACTTAATTATAATACATTTCGCTTACTTAAGCAAGAATTATTTACAGATGATTTGATCGCTTATTTTTGGAAGGTAAAGAAAAAGGCGGTTCACCATGTGAACAACCCTTTTATGCGCTTAAAAATGGCTTAAACGTCCGCCCCCGCGTCCTCCTCTTTTCGAATCCAAACTGCGCTTTAATTCGGACTGACGCTCCTCAGAATCCTTTAAAAATTTGGCCAGCTTATCCTCGAACGATTGCTTGCTCTGCCGGTTGATTTTCGGTTGGGCTTGCCTGATCGAGAGGCCAATCTTCCCGTCCTGCATTGAAAGGATTTTAACTTTAATCAGATCATTAATTTTGACAAAATCCTTAATATCCTTAACATAGACATCGGCGACTTCCGAAATATGAACCAATCCGGTAACACCTGGAGAAATCTCAACAAATGCCCCAAAATTGGTGATCCCGGTAATCTTCCCTTCCACTACCTGGCCCACCATAAAAGACATACTCAGTTTTTTCCTCCCCTTTAATTGGGCTCTGCTCATCAAAGCAATATATTATATTATATCCCAGTAAAAATTGTGTTGTCAAGTTGCACAAATTAAGATTGCCTTAACCCAGCCCTTTCATCGAAAGGGCGATCCGTTGTCTTTCCGTGTCAATACTGAGGACCCGCACCTTGACTCTTTGTCCGACGGAAACTACTGCCAACGGATCCCGGACAAACTTCTCCGCCAGCTCGGAGATATGAACCAAACCATCCTGTTCAACGCCAATATCGACAAACGCCCCGAAATCAACGACATTGCGCACGATCCCGTCCAAAACCATCTCCGGTCTTAAGTCGGCCATTGATTTCACATCACGGCGGAAAACCGGACCCGGCATCTCCTCCCGCGGATCACGTCCCGGCCGGCAGAGTGCTTCGACGATATCTTGGAAAGTAGGAAGTCCGGTTTGCAGCTCAGCCGCTGTTGTTTGCGGGTCGATCTTTTTCAGCTTTTGCCGGAGTTCTTCCAGCTTGTCCGGATCATTCAGATCGGCGCTGGCATAACCAAGGGAGGCTAAGAGCGCTTCCGCCACATGGTAAGACTCCGGGTGAATCCCGGTATTCTCCAGGCTGTAATCTCCCCCCGGCAAGCGCAGAAAACCGGCCGCCTGGGTATAAGCGTGCTGTCCAAACCTCTTGACTTTTAGCAGTTCTTCCCGGCGGCGGAAAGGACCGTTCTCCTGCCGGTACTCTACAATTGCGCGGGCCAACGCTGGTCCAATCCCGGCCACATTCTCCAGTAAGGAAGCAGAGGCAGTGTTTAAATCAACCCCGACAAAGTTAACGCAGGATTCAACCACCCCTTTTAAGGTCTGTGCCAGGTTGTTTTGGTTCACATCATGTTGGTATTGTCCAACACCAAGCGCTTTTGGTTCAATTTTCACCAGTTCGGCCAGGGGGTCCTGCAGGCGCCGGGCAATCGAAACCGCCCCCCGCATTGCCACATCCAACTCCGGTAGTTCCTCACGGGCTAGTTTCGAAGCGGAATAAACGGAGGCCCCGGCTTCACTGACCACCGCGTAGTAAACCAATCGGTCCAAATTCGCCAGCACCTGGGTTACTAATTCCTCGGTTTCCCGCCCGGCGGTCCCATTCCCGACAGCGATCAGATCGACCTGGTGTTTATGGATTAAAGCCGACAAAACTTTAAGCGCCTGTTCCCAATCCTTCTGGGGCGGGTGAGGATAGATCGTTGCCGTCTCCTGCACCCGGCCAATCGCGTCGACCACCGCCACTTTGCAACCGGTGCGAAAACCAGGGTCGATCCCCATGACGATCTTCCCGCGTACTGGCGGCTGGAGTAAAAGCTGGCGCAGATTCAAGCCAAAGACCTTAATCGCCTGTTCCTCAGCAGTAGCGGTTAAACTTGCCCGGATCTCCCGTTCCAGACTTGGGAGCAGAAGGCGGGTCAGGCTGTCCTCGGTGGCGGCTTTGAGATAATCCGTAAAAATGCTTTGGGGATTAGACTGTACCAAGGCAAACAATCTTTCGAGCAGCGGTTGGAGTTCAACGTCCAATCCGACCTTCAAAAAACCGGTTTTTTCCCCGCGGTTGATGGCTAAAACGCGGTGCGGCGGGATCTTCTTCACCGGTTCGGTGAAGTTGTGGTATTGCCGGTAGACCGCACCGGCCGGGTCATCTGTTTTTAATTCGGAAGTAATCCGCGCATGCTCCCACAGGTATTCGCGGATCATCCTCCGCCATTCAGCTTGTTCGGAGATCTGTTCCGCAATAATATCCATAGCGCCGGCAAGCGCCTGGTTTGCATCCTCGACACCCAGTTCGGGATTGACATACGCTTCCGCAAGGAGGAGAGGATCGCCGTTCGTCTGCTCCTGTTGCCAGATCATAAGCGCTAAAGGCTCCAAGCCTTTTTCCTTCGCCACCGTCGCCCTGGTCCGCCGTTTCGGACGGAACGGCTGGTAGTAATCTTCGACTTCTTGGAGGATTGTCGCTTGCTTAATAGCCTCTTCCAGTTCGGGGGTGAGTTTTCCTTGTTCCCCAATAAGGCGCAAGACCTCTTCTTTTCTCGCCTCTAAGTTGCGAAGATACCGCAGGCGTTCTTCGAGGGTTCTTAATTGCTCTTCATCCAGCCCGCCCGTAATTTCTTTCCGGTACCGGGCAATAAAGGGCAAGGTATTACCTTCGTCAAATAATTTAATCGTCCGCTCCACCTGTTCGGGACGGAGGGTAAGTTCTGTTGCCAGTTGTTTGATGAGATCCAAAGCTGTAAGCTACATCCTTTCAAGTTATCGTTTTTATTCAACTTCCGGGAGGTTGTCGAGACGGTCATCCCCGCCGGGCGAAACTTCCGGTACCGGTTCGTTTACCCGGGAATTAAACTGCTGAATTTTGGCTTCCAAAGACTCGACCAAGCTCATCTTCTCCCTGAGAAGTTGTTCACTTTCACGCATCCGCTGTTTGTAAGAGATGAGACCGTACAAGCCAGTGATGATCTGGTAAACCAACGACAAAACCGCAATCAACAAGAAGACGGAGAGAAGATTAATTTTATACCCAGTAATTGACTTCTTCATCCCTTTTCCCGCACCCCTGCGTCGTCCTCCTCTGCCCCCGCCACCCTAGCTTAATCCTGCTGTAGTGTGCAGCGCCGCCCGCATGCCCGGGGAATGACGGCCGAACAGAGCAGAACACAATCATTTTTCCTTTCCGCGCGAGCGACATTTAAAAAAAGCCCCTTCTTCGCTTTAGTTTTCGCTTGCTCATTTTCAGAAAGCCGTAAACCGGAGCGTGAAAAACAGCCCGGTAACAACCGACACCTACCAATAAACTAATCCAGAGATAAAACCGGAGTTCTCCCCAGTTGGTAAAGAAAATTACCGGCACGATGAAAAGCAGGGAAATGATCCAGAATAGGAAGTCGAAAAAATGCGCTTGTCTCCTGGCGGGCTTGATTAACAGGAATAAATCGTAGAAGAACCCCCAACCCAGCCCGGTTAGGAACAAGATCGCAATTGTGCTAAGCTGCCAATCAATCCCGGCCATCGTTTTTCCCTCCCTGTTCTCCTGAGCGGAACCTTTAAACGGCCAAGGCTACGGTCGCAAAAAGTGTCTACCGCCATCCATAACTACGAACAATTGCCAAAGCACTTACTCTTAACACTTTTATTCCGCCGTGCCCAAATTATGCTACCGCTGGAGAAGAACAGAAAGGAGTGGTTAACGCTCTAGACGAACCGAAACCCAGACGATGAGCAGTACCCACAAAATCAGCACCATATAAAACAACCATCGAAAGGTGGTTTTATAAAACGAGTAGCTGTTGTATTCATCCCAAAACTGTTCGTGATGATCCGGCGCCAGCAGGCTGCCGATTCGTTGCAAGTAGACTCGCGTCTCCCGGTACTTCGGTTCCAGTCTTTCCAAATCAACATTTGTTAGGCCTGCATTATAAGCTTCCAACGCCCGGCCGACTTCCCCGTTGAAATATGTAATCAAATCTTTCAGGTACCTTACGCCGGTGGCAATGTTTAATTCAACATCATAAATACAATCTTTCCCGTGGTTTACCCGCCCCGGTAAATGTTTACCATCACATTGCGAATGAGGGTTATAGTATCGCCAGACCAAAGGGGTGATCTGCATCAACCCGCAAGCCCCCTTCGGTGAACGGGCGTTCGGCCGGAAACTGCTTTCCACCTGGATGACCGCCGTCACCAACTGCGGGCTGATATTCGCCATGATCGCATTTCCGTAGATAATCTCCTGGAGTTCGGTGCTGACCGGAAGCGCACCCCCCTCACCGGTCATGGAATAAAACTCACCCAGCAACTTCTCAAGATGACCGCTTTTTCCTTCTGACAAATAATAAAAGAGCGCGCAGAGTGAAATCAGAAGAAAAATCAACCAGAGATAGGCCAGGAGTATTTTTTTAGCGCCCACCGGACGGAAAAAATCAATCAGCAACAAAAATGGACTGCCAACGATTAGCAATAGCCACTGAAAAAAACTTGTTCTTGGCTGTGCATACTTTGCTTTATTGACAATCATCCGGATTGGGACAGGATTAATCGGACTCAAAATACCCCCCCTCTCGATGACCAGACGGAAAGAGGATGACGATGTTTGTAAGTTTCTTGAATAACCGGAGAATCTCCTTCTTTCCTACCTTTGTAACGAGCGTGCCTTTAAAGCCGCGCCAACGAACGCACTAAAGAGCGGTTGCGGTTGATCCGGCCGTGATTTCAACTCCGGATGGAACTGGGTAGCAACAAACCAGGGATGATCCGGAAGTTCAATGATCTCAACCAGGTCTTCCGTGGCCAGCAGACCACTTATGACCATTCCCTTCTCTTTTAAGATACTGACATACTTGTTATTCACCTCATAACGATGCCGGTGCCGTTCGTGAATTAACTCGTGATGATATATTGCATAAGCTTTGGTCTCCGGCACCAACCGCACCGGTTGCAGACCCAAACGCATGTTACTGCCAAACTCATCAACTTTCTTTTGTTGCGGGATGAGACTGATCACCGGATATGGCGTCTCCGGGGCAAACTCCATGGAGTTGGCACCAGTCAAACCGCAAACATTCCGCGCAAACTCAATGATCGCACACTGCAAACCAAGGCCAATCCCGAAGTAAGGAATCTTCTGCTCCCGAGCATACTTAATCGCCGCGATTTTTCCTTCGATTCCCCGGTCGCCAAAACCTCCGGGAACGATAATCCCATCCATCTTTGCCAGTAGCCGCTCGGCACCTTCCGTCTCCACTCTCTCCGCATCCACCCAGTGGATCTTAACTGCCGTCCGGTGGGGGACGCCGGCATGACACAACGCTTCAATTACACTCAGATACGCATCGGGAAGGGCCACATACTTACCGACCAGGGCAATATCTACAGTATATTGGGGGTTTTTGATCTTGTCGACCAATTCCCGCCAGTGGGCCAAATCCCGTTCCCCACATTGGAGGCCGAGGCGTTTGATAATGATCTCATCCAACCCCGCTTTTTCCAAGTAGAGGGGTACCTCATAGATGGTCTCCACATCAGGGTTTGAGATGACCGCTTCCGGAGTGATATCGCAGAACAAGGCAATCTTGGCTTTAAGATCTTCCGGAATCGGTTTGCGTGAGCGGCAAACGATCACATCGGGCTGAATTCCGATCCCGCGAAGCTCTTTCACGCTATGCTGGGTGGGTTTCGTTTTCAACTCCGCCGAAGCAGCCAGATAAGGCACTAAAGTAACATGAATGTACATCACGTCATCCCGGCCGACGTCAGTCTTAAACTGCCGGATTGCTTCCAGAAAAGGTTGTCCCTCAATATCGCCAACGGTCCCGCCGATTTCTACCAGGACCACATCAGCCTTTGTCTCCTCCGCTACCAGGTTAATCCGTGCTTTAATCTCGTTCGTAATATGGGGAATAACTTGCACAGTCCCGCCAGCAAATTCGCCCCGTCTTTCCTGGGAGATCACCGACCAGTAAATTTTACCGGTGGTAATATTATTATTCTTCGTGAGATTCTCATCGATGAAACGCTCATAATGCCCAAGGTCCAAGTCTGTCAGCGCGCCATCGTCGGTCACAAACACTTCGCCGTGTTGATACGGACTCATCAGCCCGGGATCAATATTGATATAGGGATCGAATTTAAGAATCGTGACTTTGACGCCTCTACTTTTGAGAAGCCGTCCAATCGAAGCAGCAGTAATCCCTTTACCCAGGGAGGAAACCACACCACCGGTAATAAAAATAAACTTAGCCATTCTTCTCCCCCTAGATTTGTTAGTGCCTATTTATTGTACGGAAAAAGTTTCCCCTGTACTTTACCGGGCAAAAACCCTTTTCCTAATTCCCTGTAACTATTCGCCTGCAGAGACCGTGGCCTCCTCCGCCACCGGATCCGGATATTTTTTCATCAAAGCATGAAACAATCGAATACCGGCAATCTGTAAGAACCCCCCATAAAAAAAGATCAGCAAGGGGCCAATTACTGTACAACCGAGCCCAAGTACGAGTAAAATCAGTTGCATGCCAAGCGTCACCAAGGTATTGTCCAATGTCAATAAGATCGTCTTCCTATAAACCTTTTTCCATGTATTATTCTCTTGGAGCACAATAAAACCCGGTATGTAAATACCGGCCAAGAGGAGAAAGAAGAGTAAATAAAATAAAAAGAAACCGATAAATCTCAGCAAAAGGTGTTCGGCAATGGAAAAACAGATGTAAAGATCAGCCAGGGTAAAAAAGAGGGTAACCGTATACAGGGCATAAATTCCGGCCGACTTCCAGTAATACTTCCGGAGTCCAAACCATAATCCCTTGAATTCAGCTTCGTTTTCAATGACCCGGCTCATCTGGTAAAACAACGCAGTGTTAACCGGCCCGACGATCAAAGCGGTATAAGGAACGACCGATAAAAGCAAGATTGTGATCAACCAGGAAGGGATATCCCCACTGGTTTGATAAATCTGGTTAGTCAGATATCCGGCACTCGCCAAGGGAAGGATAAAGCCAGTAAAAAACCAGAGAAAGCTGATTAACATCGTATAACCCATATGATTATATAAATCAACCACCGCATCTTTAAGTACCAGCAGGATATTTATCTTGTACGCACTTTTCTCCGCCACTACTTTCACCTCCTTAAAAATATTCAAAAGTTATCTTCATTAAAAGAAAGGTCACTTAAAGAACGTGACCTTTCTTGAAAGTTACGAAACCTTTTTGTCGTTGGTGGCAGCCGCCGTATTTTCACTCCCGGAATCCGCTTTCCGGTTATCGGTGATGTAAAACCCGGCTCCCTTGAAAATTATCCCTACGTTACGGCTGATTTTGCGATGAACCTCTCCCCCACAGTGCGGACAAACGGTTAGAGGATCCTCGGTAATTTTTTGAAACAGCTCGAACTGCCCACACTTTTCACATTCATAGTCATAGGTCGGCATGTTCTCACCTCCGAAAAATAGTACATAAATGCTGTGTTTATTATTAAGCGGTGATATACCCTTTTGAACCTACATTCTTATAATATAGGACAACTATCTTTTCTTGTCAAGCTCCCGCACCTCTTAGTTTTGCTAAGGTTCAAGCCGGTTTATGCAGGCTTAATCAACTGTTTACTTCGGTCATCGCCAATAAAAAAAGCGCCTTGCGGCGCTCCAGAAATTTATCCTCAGACCACTGGTGTTTTCGGAATGAGCAGCTTCTTCCCGACCGGGAGTTCTCCTTCGTCCATGCTAAGCTTGTTTGTTCCCGCCAGCGCAGCCATGGTCGTGTTATACCGCCTGGCAATCCGCCATAAAGTATCTCCCGGCTGAACAAAGTAGAAGATCATACTCGGTTGCGGACCTTCCGGCGGAAGAACCAAGGCGCTGTCCTTAACCAATGTTAAGGTCTTAACCTGGGTCACCTTCACTTGCGCATTGTATTCGAGCAAAAGTTTAACGGTCCGCTCATCAACCTGTTCCACTTTTAAACGGTTGGTATTCAGATAAACCCGGGCGCTCATTCCTTCATCAACTCCGGGTAATTCTAGATAATCGCCGAAAGTAAGCGGCTCCTCTTCCCCATCACCCCAGGAAACTGCCTCGATCCCTGCGGGTTCTTCATCCCCGCCTGCCTGGTAGACTAAGGTGAACCGTGTTTCCCCGGTCAGGACCAGTTGATCCTGTTCTACTTGCCAATCCAATTTAGGATTGGCAACGGTCGCCAGCAGAATACGCCTGAGGTTTTTGCTCTCCCCAGGGAGGCTTAATGTCTTTTCCACGGTGAAAACCCGCTCGGTCTCGGCAAGAACTTCAACCAGTTCCCCTGTTCTCCGGTTAACATCAACCAGCAAACCCTGCTCCGGTTGGAGATCAACGAGCGCACTAATCTGCCTTGTCTTGTATAATTCCGCTTTTACCCCAATTGTCGCTTGTAACCGGCAGTTTTCCGGAAGACTGGAGTACATCTGCGCCCCTTCCACCCATAATTCGTAGTTGAGTGAAAGATCTTTGGCAGCTTGGGGAGCATCAATAACAATCTGAAATGGAACAGCACCCCCGTTTTCTTCGGTCCATTTCTGTACTTCCACTCCGCCTTCCAACCCGTCATCCGTTAACGCCAGATACATCAGATAGACTTCAAGTTTCCCTTCAATCGTCACCCGCTCCTTCGCTACGGTTGCCGTTGCGCCCACCGGGACGACCTGACAACCAAGGATCCGGGCGGCCAGCGGTTTGGGATAGGAGAGCGCGAAATTATTGACCACTTCCCGGTTAACCTTTGCGCTCCAGACCGGTTCCTCACTGATGAAATGTTCAGCCAGGACCTCAACTTTTGCTTCCGTCTCGATGCCTTTTACAAATTCGACGCGGTTAAGTTTACGCGCCCTGTACATCACCTCCAATTCCAACTGGTAGGTGAGGGTGTGTCCCGTCTCCGGTTGCAAGCTGAGTCTGACCAAACGGGCATGCCAATCCCATTCCGCATTGAGCTCTGGCAACTCTATTTCGGCGGTGAAATTCACCCCCTCCGGCCCTTTCCAGGTCAAACCATAGACCGGTGTACGATCTAACTCCTCTTTCCCCCGGTAAATAAGATGTGTTTCCAGCATTCCAAATAGGGACAACTTGTTCTCCGCAATTTCGCCCTTTACTTCAGCCAAATACCCGTGGGCGGAAAGGACTTGTTCCACTTCCGGGTATTCTTCCGGAAGCCGGAGTTCTCCCGTTACTTTCAGATCCTTACGGTGTTCAAAGAGCGTCTTTTCCAAGGCCAACTGCTCATAATGACAGGTTAACATTTTCCCCCTCCTTGCTCTACCGGCGTCGCTTTTCAGCCTTACCCTCCTCTATAAGGCCGGTACCGGTGATGACTGGACAGCCCAAGAAACCGTTCCCGTCCTTCTCACAACCGGCGCACCGCCGACAGCCGGTAGTTATCCTAATTTTTAGTAAATGATTATGCTAAAGCCTGACTATTCATAACCAGAATCCGCTGGCTGGCTTGAAAAAATCTGTTGCTCTCCTCTTTGATCACCGTTTCCCATTCTTCAACTCCGGTAAAAAGCACCCCCCGTAAATTGAAATAGTCAATTTGTTGCAATATCCCCCGGATTGTCCGGCGATCGGGAAGGTAGGCCTCTCTTTCTTCCCCCTTAAACCGGTACCGGTGATAAACCCATCCATTCTCCTTCATTCTTTTGGGCGAACTTATCCCGTTCAAGCGCGCAATTCTGCTTTCCTCAACGGTAAGAAAACGCCCCTCACCCTCGACGGTTTTTCCCCGGCCCCGCAGGTCGAAGTGGATGATCATGCGGGTACAAGGATAAGAAGAGAGGATTTTTCGGACTTCGTTCCCCCAGCCTGCATGGGCTTGGGCGGCGTTCTCCTGCTGGCGGGGGGTGTAGATTAAACCATCTGCTTCCCTGGGATGGGGAAAAAGTAAATTATCGCTGGTTAACCACCAAAGAAGCTCGTTTTCCTGTTTGCTCCGCAATATTCTGGATGTTTTCCGGAGCATCCGGAGCGCTCTTTTCCCGGTTACACTTAAAACCAGGCGATCGGGGGTTGTTAATTGAATCTTCTTCGCTTTTGGCATTGCAAGTTCTTCCAGCTTTAGAAGGTGTAAGGCCGGCGAGCCGGTGTCGGCAATCGTTTGCCCTTTTCCCGGGGTTTTTTCTTCCCTCTCCTGCCGAACACCAAGGATGATCTCCCGTTGCTCAATCATCATGACCGAGGTGCGGGTTTCCGGGATTCTTAACCTTCGGCGGTCGGCCGGGTGCTTGAGCGCCTGCGGACTGACGCCATACTCTGCAACGGGCAACTCCGGCGTTTTACCGTTTGACAACCGGAGTAAAAGGCGGTTGTGGATGGATGGATCCACCAATAATTTACAAGTATCCGGGCCCGCGATCCCGTCCACCGGAAGATAATACGCTTTTTGAAAGGTTTTCACGGCTTCCATGGTCAGCAAATCATAGTGCCCGGAGAAATCCCCGTTATAGATCCCCAGTTTATTTAAGACATGCTGTAAATATTCTACATCCCGGCCTTCACAGCCGACGGTCAAAACGCGCTTCCCGAAGGGTAGCTCTTCCCTTCTTAAGATCACCAAACGAGACATTTCTCCCGCTCCTTATGCCCAGGTGGCTGTCCTTCCTTCGTTCCCCAGGCGGATTGTATGTTGTCAATCTTTGTTCGACCTGACAAACGAGCGTTATTCTCTTGCGGAAACAAGCAATTATAGCTTATGCTTTAGGCCATAGCGGGGTGACAGAAGAGCCCCCTCAACCGCTAGTAATCCACTATAGCTTACCGGGATACATGGAAGGAATAATAATTCAAGCTACATTGCAATCTCAACAGGAGCCGAATGGTGCGGTCATAAAAAGTTTGCTTGACACCGATCCAGCCTTTTGGGTAAAATAGCGATAATATCCTATTGGCAAAGGAGGTTTTCTTCAATGTCAAGAGTATTTTTTTTCGATACAACGCTCCGTGACGGCGCCCAAGGCGAAGGTGTCAATTTTTCCGTGGAAGATAAAATAACCATCGCAAAAAAGCTTGATGCGATTGGTCTTGATTATATCGAAGGCGGTTGGCCTGGGGCCAACCCAAAGGATCGCGAGTTTTTCAAGAAAATTCAATCCGTCCGTTTCAACCACGCGAAACTGGCGGCTTTCGGCAGTACCCGCCGGCCCGGGAACCGGCCGGAAGAAGACCAGATTTTACAAAACCTGCTTTCTGCGAACACTCCGGTCGTAACAATCTTTGGGAAAAGTTGGGCTTTTCATGTGGAAAAAGTTCTCCAGATCCCGCTGGTTGAAAACCTGGCCTTGATTGAAGATTCTGTCCGTTACTTAAAAAGCCACCAAAAAGAAGTAATTTATGACGCCGAGCATTTTTTTGACGGCTACAAAGCAGACCCCGCTTATGCGCTTGAAACCCTCAAAGCCGCTCTGCGCGGCGGCGCTGATACGGTTGTGCTCTGCGATACCAACGGTGGGACCCTGCCGCTGGAATTCATGGAGATCTTCAAAACGGTCCGGCGTGAAATTTCCGCCCCGCTTGGTGTCCATATTCACAATGATTCTGGCATGGCCTCCGCTGTCTCGATTATCGCCGCCCAGCTTGGCGCCGATCAAATCCAAGGTACCTTCAATGGTTATGGCGAAAGATGCGGTAATGCCAATCTTAATACCATTATCCCTTCTTTACTGCTCAAGCTTGGATTTGACGCCCCGGTAAAGCAACATCTGGCTTCCTTAACGGAGACCTCCCGTTTAATTGCCGAACTCGCCAATGCACCCCATGATAAAAGACAGCCGTATGTAGGTGCATCCGCGTTTGCCCATAAAGCCGGAATGCATATCGATGCTATCAAAAAACACTCGGCAACCTTCGAACATATTGATCCGGCCGCGGTCGGCAACGACCGGCGCTTTCTCCTCTCCGATCAGGCCGGCCGGAGTACTATTCTTTTGAAAGCGCAGAAATATATCCCGGATCTAACAAAAGACGACCCGCGGATCCAAACCTTAACCGATCAGCTTAAACAACTGGAACACCAGGGCTTTCAATTTGAAGCCGCCGAAGCTTCTTTTGAGTTGTTGATCAAAAAAGCCTTTAACCTTTACAAGAAGGCATTCGCGCTGGGCGGGTTCAGAATCATCGTGGAGAAAAAAGGGGATGAGCCTGTCTTTTCTGAAGCAACCATCAAGGTTACCGTTGATGGGGAAGAAGAACTGACGACCGCCGAGGGAGACGGTCCGGTAAACGCACTGGACTGCGCCATCCGGAAAGCCTTACGCCGTTTTTATCCGCAAATCGCCAACTTCCATCTCTCCGACTATAAAGTGCGGGTGCTGGAGGAGGATAAAGGGACGGAAGCCGAGGTCCGCGTCTTGATCCAAACGACCGATGGCCAAGACAGCTGGGGGACGGTGGGAGCATCGGCCAATATTATCGAAGCGAGCTGGCAAGCCCTCGCCGACAGTATAGAGTACGGGATCCATAAATCAATGCAAAAGTCCGCCGGGGAAAAAAGCTAATCATCAATCATCCTCTCCGGACTGGACCCTGTACAATTCTTCGAGGATGACTTGGGCATTCTGATTGTTTGGATTGATCATTAACACCCGTTCCATTTCCCGGATCGCTTCCGGGATTTTATTTTGCCGGTAGTAAACCGCCCCGAGGATATAATGAAACCCCTCAATCTCTTCATCCAAAGCGAGACCCTTTAAACAGTCTTCCTCTGTCCCGGCGAGATCTCCGGCATTATACCGGGCAAACCCCCGGTAGAGATAAGCCCTGATCAGATACCGTTCGGTCTGTCGGTTACTCTGGTCCAGACTCCGGCTCTTTTCCAGGAAGAAGACAGCCTCGTTGAGATCTTCCCGGTTCAAGGACTGGAACCCTTGGTCCAAATAGAGGCCGGCCAACATTTTCTTCGTCAACCCGGACCGCGGGTTTAAAGCAAGACTTTCTTCCAGTTTCCGCCGGGCTTCTTCCATGTTCCCCTGCGTCAATGCGCTCCGGCCGGCGTCAAAAGCCAGGTGCCAGTTATTCGCCGGCGGGGTGAGCGCTGTTTTCATACTTATACTCAAAATGCCGAGTAATACTACGATCCAGACCCAGCGGCCAGGAAGGGGATCCTTTTGTGCCAGCCCAATAGCATATGCGCTGAGCAGACCCCCGATTAATCCACCTAAATGTCCATAGTAATCAATCCCCGGAATAAGAAAGCCCAAACAGAGATTGACCCCTAACATCAACCAGAGGCTACGGCCGAATATTTTCCGGGCGGTTAGCGGTTTTCTGATACTAAAGTACAACAAAGCACCGAGCAAACCAAAGATCGCCCCGGAAGCTCCCACGGAGATCATTTCCGGCCGGAAGATCGCCCCGGCCAGGGAGCCAAAGAGCCCGGAGATTATGTAGATTAAGCAGAATTTGAGATGGCCGAAAAAGATTTCCACAAGCGATCCCAACTGCAGAAGAGCAAGAGAATTAAAGAGAAAATGTTCCCAGCCCGCATGGAGAAAGAGCGGGGTAACAAGACGCCAATAATCTCCCATCCAGAGGCGCGGGTTGTATTTTGCGCCAAGTTTAATTAGAACTTCGGTGTTTTTGCTGCCCCCATGGAAGATTTCGAGGAGAAACACTACGAAGTTAAGAAGTAAGAAAAGATAGGTCGGGCGTAGAAAACGTACCGGGCTTGTCGCTTCTTCTTTAGCCGGTTTCTCCGCCGCCTCCGTCGCTGAAGCCAGCCGGGCAGTGAGGGACATGATCTTATCCTCAACCTCCCAGCGGAAATGGCGCTTGCGCAAAAAAAGCTGGCCGTTGCTTTTCTCCCAGATCGCCTCCACCCAAGGCATCTCCGCAAGATCGTCGAGCGTTTTCTCTTCCACCAGGCAGCCGGCAACAGTGTCAATCAGAATCCCGATTGCCAAAGAAGAACGGGTTTTCTTCCACCGGAAAATGCTATGGATAATAAAGTGCTTCCAATCCTCCAGGGTATGAAAGCTCGTCCCAATGATCAACAGTTTTTGCTTAAAAGGTTCCTCCTTTTGGAGAAGGAAAAAGCCATCCGGCGCCGGTTGTTCTTCCAGTTGGTAACCTAAAGCGCTTAACCTTGAGGTGATGATTTTTAACTCATCAGGACTCATGAAATCACACCTTCCTCGCTTTAAGTTACTTCGTGATCCACTGCTTAATCCCTCCTTCGATCGGCCCGCCCCTCCCCATGAAAAAAAGCCGGAAACCCGGCTTTTTAATCAAATTGGAGGGTCTTGATTTGCAGGTCCGGGAATCTTTCCAGCGCTGCGGTTAAGCCATGAACTGCTTCTTCATTCTCCATCACCAGGATGATTAAACCATCCTGCTTGTCCGCGCTTGGGATCCCAAACCGGCCAATGACATCACTTCCGTACCCGGTAATTATTTTTTGAAGATCGGGAGCGAGGTCCGGCCGGTTTTTCACCAGCAGAGCAACGAGATAAAATTTGTTCCTTACTTTTTCTTGCGGTTCGAAGACAGGCACCACCTTTCTGCCATCCGCATAATTTAAAGTAAAACTGGGCGCAAGGAGGAGCAATCATGTCGGAACGCGAGGTTAGCGGTGCGCCAAAAAAACGGGTCTACCGAAGACGCCGCCCGGTTCCACCAAGCCAGAACGGGCAAAAACAAACCGGCGGTTTAACCCCGGAAGACCTGGCCGCTTTCCGGGAATTGGCCCCGAAATTAAGTCCGACCGGCCAGGAGATTATCGCGCTGATCATCAAGGTCTTTAATGAGCATGGAGAACTTAACCCTGATCAATTATTGGGCATGATCAATAATTTCGCCAACCGCCACCAGAGCAGCCCCAAAAAAAGCAGCCAAGCCAACAATCTGACACCGCTCCTTAGTATGTTGCCTCTGCTCACTTCCTCCCTTGGCAACCAGGGTCTAAATCCGACGGTTCTGGCCAGTTTATTAAGTATGCTCGCGACCAACAATACACGCGATTAGTATTAAACCCCGGGTCGAAACCCGGGGTTTGTACTTTACAGCCACGACCACCTTTTACTCTATTGGAGAAAAGTAACTCCCTTTGCTTATTGTTCCATTTGTTTCGCCAGAAAACCGGCAGCGGTTTCCGCCACTTTGATCTCCAGTTCACCCATTGTAACACCAGGTTCTTTGGAAGCCAGAATTACCGCCCCAATCGGATCGCCTTCCGCAATGATCGGCGCGATCACCTGGGCAGTAAACTTACACTCACCATCCTCTTCTAAAGTAGGACAGGCCTCACAATATCTATGATCACCCGGGTTTGGCATTAAGACTACCTTTCGATCTTCTATGGCTTGTTCCACTGCTTTCGAAATCGGCTTATCAATAAATTCCTTTTTGGGTGCCCCCGCAACGGCAATCACCATATCCCGGTCAGCAATCAGAGAAATGTGTCCGGTCGATTCATATAATGAATCGGCATACTCTTTGGCAAAATCTCCAAGTTCACCAATCGGGGAATACTTCTTAAGGATTACTTCGCCTTCACGGTCAACAAAGATTTCAAGGGGATCCCCCTCCCTAATCCGGAGGGTCCTGCGAATTTCCTTCGGGATAACCACACGACCAAGGTCATCTATTCGCCGGACGATACCAGTTGCTTTCATCCTTCCTTCCCTCCTTCTTCTGAATCCTCCATCCACCGTCGTTCCTTGGCAGCGTTGATCGTTCTCTGAAAGAAAACTTCTTCAAGGTCAGCGCTTTACACTGATATTATATACCTTGTTTAGCATGAATATTCATTTCCTGCCTTGCCAGGCTTCCAGTAGATCGGAGGTTGGTATGAATAGATTTCCCTGGTAAATTGGCAAATATACTCCCGCAAATTGATTTTCTCCGGAACCCCTTTCCTTGTCCGTTCCCATGCAGAAAACCGTTCTCCACAGCGATCCTGATGGTAACCTCGGAGACTTGATTGTTTAAAAAAGCCTGCCGCGGCAGTGCCGCGGCAGGGGGCTAAAAAAAGTGACAATCAAGCGGTTTCATCATTAAATAGATAAAGCAGCGAGTCTTTAATTAGCTTCCATAACTCCGCCGTCGAGCGGCCGGCCATCCGCCATTTAAGCATTTGCTGTCTTCCGGATTGGTATCTGACCTGGGCCCGTGAATTGACTAGCAAAGAAGCAATGCGCTCGGCATCAAGTGACAACCCCGGTAAAAAACGGGCAACAATCTCCCCCCGCTCCGAGGTGATCGTCTCAATCCCCAATTGTTTCGCAAGCACTTTTAACCTGGAGATTTCCAGCAAATTACGGACCGCCTCGGGCAGATCGCCAAAACGGTCTTCAATCTCCTCTTCAACCTCGTCGGCCTCGCTTAAACTGGAAACCGCGGCAATTTTTTTGTAGATTTCAACCTTCTGGGCCGGATCACTGATGTAGCCCTCATCGATATATGCGTCGATCTCCACCTCAATCGTCGGATCCGGAGTGTCGGGACGTTTTTCCCCGCGCCGCTCTTTAATCGCCTCTTCCAGAAGTTTGCAATAGAGATCAAAACCGATCGCTGCGATATGCCCGTGTTGTTCCGGGCCGAGCAGGTTCCCGGCGCCTCGAATCTCCAAGTCACGTAAAGCGATCTTAAAACCGGAACCGAGATCCGTAAAGTCGCGAATCGCGGCCAAGCGTTTTTCCGCCATTTCGCCGAGCATCCGATCTTTCCGGTACGTAAAATAGGCATAAGCCACCCGGTTGCTCCGGCCGACACGGCCGCGTAACTGGTAAAGCTGGGAAAGGCCCAAGCGATCGGCATCATACACAATCAAGGTATTGACATTGGGGATATCCAAACCATTTTCGATAATCGTCGTACAAACTAAGATATCACTAGCCCCTTCATAGAAACTGAGCATTACCTCTTCGAGCGTATCTTCATTCATCTGTCCGTGGGCAATCTCGATCCGGGCCTCCGGGATCAGTTGTTGAAGGTAACTGGCCATCCGTTCAATCGTCTGTACCCGGTTATAAACAAAGAAAACCTGCCCGCCCCGGTCCAGTTCGCGCCGGATCGCCTCCGCAATCACATCTTCGTTGAATTCGATCACATAAGTTTTGACCGGGAACCGGTCTTCCGGCGGGGTTTCGATCACACTCATGTCCCGGATCCCAATTAACGACATGTGCAAAGTACGGGGGATCGGGGTCGCGGTTAAAGTTAAGGCATCAACATTCTTTTTCAGTTCTTTTAACCGTTCTTTGTGAAGGACACCGAATTTCTGTTCTTCATCAACAATCAGCAAGCCTAAATCCTTAAAAGCCACATCCTTCGAGAGCAAGCGGTGGGTTCCGATCACCAAATCAATGGTTCCGTTCTTTAAACCTTTTACAATTCTCTCCTGTTCCGCGGGTGATTGAAACCGGCTTAACACCCCGATGACAACGGGGTAACCGCTAAACCGCTGCGTAAAAGTTTGAAAATGTTGCTGCGCAAGGATCGTCGTCGGGACCAGCACGGCAACCTGCTTACCCTCGGTCACTGCTTTAAAGGCAGCTCGCATGGCGACCTCGGTTTTTCCATAACCGACATCCCCGCAGAGCAGACGATCCATCGGCCGGCTTGATTCCATATCCCGCTTTATTTCCTCGGTCGCCCGGATCTGGTCGGGAGTCTCTTCGTAAATAAAAGCTTCTTCAAATTCTTTTTGCCAAACCGTATCCGGAGGATAAACATAACCTTTGGCGGTAAAACGATCGGCATATAACCGCAGTAAGTTATCTGCCATCTCTTTGATGGACTCTTGGACCCGGTTCTTAACTTTTTGCCATTCGCCACCGCCCAGCCGGTTGATCTTCGGCGGCGTATCTTCGATCCCAACGTACTTCTGGATCAGGTTCACCTGGTCGGTCGGCACATACAACCGGTCCTGGCCTGCATACTCAATCTCCAGGTAATCACGGCAGGAAGCGCCAATCTCCAGTTTCTTAATCCCTAAATAGCGGCCAATCCCGTGATTTATATGAACAACATAATCACCGACGGTCAACTCGCCGAAATCGGAGAGTCTGATCCCTTCTTTCCCAAAGCGCGCTTTGACCTTTTTCCTCCGCCTCACCCGGCCAAAGATCTCTGCTTCAGTCAAAATGAGCAGCCGGTCCAAAGGCATTTCCACCCCGGACATCAATGAAAAAGGCGCGAGATAAATCATCCCCGGGACCAGGAGACCGTCTGTGGGAAAACTGCCGGTCAAGAAATCCTCGTCCCGGAGAGTGGCTTCCAGACTTTTCCGCTGCTCATCTCCGACGACCGCGAGAACGGTTGCCCATTGCGCCTCTTTTCTGGTGCGCAATTCCTTGAGCACGCGTTTGATTTGCCCGGAAAACTCCGGGGCCGGACGCATTGGGAGCGTAAAACTGGCTGTAAGTGAAGTTCCTTTCAGGGTACGGTTTAATGCTGAAAGTTGCAAGGCGGACCGCTTCGCCAGCAATGATTGTAATACTGCTTGACTCATGTAGAGCTCAGTCTCTTCCGGAAGGAGTAAGCCGCGCTCCAAAAAGCCCCCCAGCATGCGTGCATTTTCTTCCTCCAAGGAACGAAGATATTCACTACCACGCACCGGTTCGTCCAGGATCAGAAAAGCATCCTCCAGATAGCTCCAGAACGGAACCAGTTCCTGGTGGATTAAGGGTAAAAAACGGTCTATCCCCGGAAAGACAAAACCATTATCGAGCTTTTCCAAGAGTTCGGAAAACCGCCTCTCCAAAAATTCGGCGGCTTCACGGGCTTGCTTTTCGTCTTGACGCTGTAACAACCTGGTTGTTTGCTGCCGGACGAGGGCTTGAATCCGCGCTTTCGCCGCCGCAAACTCCTCCCCGGTCCAAAGTCCTTCCCGGGCGGGAAGCACCGTCACTTCTTCCAACTTCGAAAGGGATTTTTGCGTGGCCAGATCAAAGCTCCGCAGCGAATCAATCTCCTCATCAAACAGTTCGACCCTTAAAGGTTCAGGACGGTCCGGCGGGAAAAGGTCGATGATATCCCCGCGCACGCTGAATTCTCCAGGAGCTTCTACTTTCGCAACCCGTTCGTAGCCCATCATGACCAAATTGTTGAGCAGTTTATCCCTACCGACTATTTCCCCGACGGCAAGTTTGAGGATAAAATCTTTTAGTTTCCGGGGCGGAACTACCTTTCTCATCACCGCCGGCCAGGAAGTAATCACCAGTTGCTTCTTGTTCTCCAATAAATTGGAGAGGACGGCCAGGCGCTCCCCGGCCACCTCCTTTTCGTACGCTTCTTCGTGCGCTAAAAGGTCATATGCCGGGAAGAGCAAAGTCGTATTTGGCCCCAGAAGGAATTCTAGATCCGAAGCCAAACGTTCAGCTTCGGAAGGAGTATTGGTAATGACCAGCATCTGTTGATCAAGCTGTTCCCATAGACAAGCCAGGAGAAAAGAGCGCTGTGCACCACTAACCCCTTGGACCAGGGCTACTCCTTCTTTGTGTCGTAATACACGAAGCAGAGCCTGGATTTCCGTCCAAGCCGCCAGTGGTTTGACCAGTTGAGCAAACAAAAAACTACCCCCTAGATAAGCATAAAGATCCAAGTGAGGAGGCCAGTCGATGATGGCGTTGCACCTCAAATGAGTTATTATATGTTCGCCTTATAGATGTAATATTATATGCAATACTTCTTCCATCGACACCTCGCTCAGGTGTCAATGGATCGCATGTAACAGTATATTATATATTATATTTTTCAATCTTCTTGAACAACCGGAACCGGACCATTATAAACGCTCATTGCCTTCTCAATTCCCTCTTCCACCCACACCGACAGCGCCTGCACAGCCCGCTCAAGGATGGGCGGAAGCAGCTTTTCTTCGCGCGGTGTAAAGCGGGTGAGGACATACTCTTTCATCTCTTCTTCCGGCGGAGGCGACCCGACCCCGATTCGCAAGCGGGGAAAATCAGGACCAATCTGCGCGATAATCGATGCCAAACCTTTATGCCCCCCTGAACTCCCTTTCGGCTTTAGCCTAAGGTAGCCAAAGGGGAGGGCGACATCATCGGATATTATTATTACCCTGTCCAGTGGGAGGTGATACCTCTCAAGCAGAATATTCACCGCCTCGCCGCTCAGGTTCATATAAGTTAAAGGTTTGGCTAAGAGGACCTGCTTTTCTCCTACTTTAACCCGCGCGGTACTGACCCTTTCTTCCTTCCGGGTAAACTTAATCCGTTGCTGCCGTGCAAAATGCTCCAATACCAAAAACCCGGCATTGTGCCGGGTTAAACTATATTTCCTGCCTGGATTCCCCAAGCCGACAACCAAACAATCGATCTGAACCATTTCATTACACACCTGAAATTTATTCTTCTTGTGCTTCAGCCGGTTCTCCAGTTTCCCCGCTGGTTTCGGCGGCGCCCTCAGCTACTTCAACGCGCGGTGCATAAGCCGCCACCACCGTTTCGGAAAGCGGGGTCACAAATTGGACTCCGGACGGAGGGGTTAAATCAGCCAGGGTAATGGAGTTATTCATTGTCAACCCCGCGATGTTAACTTCGATCTTCGCCGGAATGTTCGCCGGCAAGCAAGAGACCTCTACTTCATACAGCTGGAGATCGATGACTGAACCGTCGTTTACTCTTTCCTCTTCGCCGACCAAAACAACCGGGACTTTTACCACGACTTCTTGCTCCATTGAAACCTGGTATAAATCAGCGTGCAAAAGATTGCCTTTGACCGGATGATACTGAAGTTCTTTAATCAACACCGGTATCTCTTGTTTCTTTCTCCCCTCTTTTACCTTAAGGGTAATCAATTGGCTGCTCCCTTGGGTGCTTAAAAGTTTTTGAAGTTCTCTGGTGTTTAAAATCAGATCTTTCTGCTCTTCACCATAAAGAACAGCCGGAAGAAGCCCTTGCTGACGGAGACGATGCGCTATTCCTTTTCCCTTTTCCGAACGTACTTCCGCGTTCAGCACTGCATCCATGATTGATTTACCTCCTTAATATTAATATCGTTCCGGGGGATAATGGCATTCTCTGCAAACATCCAATCAATTATATCACGAGATCTTAATCCGGACAAATTTCAAGCCCTTTACTGTTCGCCGATCTTAACCACCACGGTTTTGCTCGGATTCCATCCTTCTTTAAAGGCTTTCACTTTTAAAAGAGTTCCCGCTCGCAAAATAAGCGGCTGGTGATAACGGTTTCCCCCTTCGCACGGCTCCTCCCCATCCAGGGAATAATAGAGGATCGCTCCCTCGACGGGACTGTTAAGGGTGACCATAAACTGCTCACCGGCGGCCGGTGCAAGCTCCACCTTAGGGGTACCGACTTTATGGATTTGCCGCGCCCGGGCAATCGCCAGCGAATCAGCCGGCACATCCCTGGTTATTGTCGAACCGGCTCCAATTAACGCCCTTTTCCCGACCCGGACAGGAGCAACCAAATTGGTGTTACTGCCGATAAACGCCCCGTCTTCAATGATCGTTCTCCATTTCCGTACTCCATCGTAATTACAGGTAATTGTCCCGGCGCCAATATTCACACCAGCCCCGACTTCGGTGTCGCCCAGATAACTAAGGTGAGGAACCTTACTTCCTTCCCCGATTTGCACGTTCTTTACTTCCACAAAACCACCGATTTTCGCCCCGTCAGCTGCCACCGTTCCCGGACGGCAATGCGCATAAGGCCCGCACTCGACCTGCTTCCCGAAGCAAACGTCGGTCAGAATGCTAAAATGAACGTGACATCCTTCACCAATCCGTGAATTGGTGATTTGCGTATACGGGCCGATCCGGCAATCACTACCAATGACGGTCTCGCCCACGAGGACGGTCCCTGGATAAAGAGTGGTATCCTGTCCGACTTTTACCCGGGGATCGACATATGTATTAGCGGGATCGATAATGCTTACCCCGTCTTCCATCAGACGCTCCAAAATCATCATCCGCATTACCCGTTCGGTCTCGGCCAAGGCCTGCCGGTCATTGGGCCCCATAATTTCTTTAGGATTTTGACACTTTACCACCTGCAAAATTTTCCCGCGTTGCGCAAGGATGGTGATCACATCCGTAAGGTAATACTCTCCTTGGGCATTTTGCGGTTCGAGGCACGGAAGAATTTCCCTCAGTTCAGTAGAGGAAAAACAATAAATCCCGGTGTTTACTTCCCGGATTAACCTTTGCTCAGCGGAAGCATCCCGGTCTTCAATTATTCCGGCTAACCGGCCATCCGGTGTCCGTAAAATCCGCCCATATCCGGCCGGGTCCTCAAGCTCCGCGGTGAGGACGGTTGCCGCCGCTCCTTGGGTCCGATGGAGATTAAGCAACTCTTGTAAGCTGGAAGCCGAAATAAAGGGAGTATCCCCGTACAAAACCAGGAGATCTCCTGTATAATCAGACAGTTGTGCACAGGCAATTTGCACGGCGTGTCCGGTGCCCAATTGTTCTCTTTGCCAGACATAATCCGCCTGATCACCCATCTGCGCGATAACCTTTTCTCCCTGGTACCCGACCACGACAAGTGGTTTGTCCGGTGTTAACTTTTGTGCTTCCCAAATCACATACTGAAGCATCGGGACCCCACAGACCGGCAAGAGGACCTTTGGCAACTTCGATTTCATTCTTTTCCCCTGCCCGGCTGCCAGAATAAGTACTTTCACTTCCGCCACTCAACTCTTCCTCCTAAGAACAAGCTAAAGTCAGCCAAACAAAGACCAACCAAGCCATTCCACTGACTATTACCTATTCCGTAAAATAAATCCATTATAAAAGCCTGATTAATAGATATATCCCAGGTCTTCATATTATATCAATTCTATATTAATTATATTGAATCCAGACAAAAAAACTCCGCCGAAGCAGAGTACAGTAAAGGACTTAATAAATGGCTGGGGCGGCTGGATTCGAACCAACGCATGCGGGAGTCAAAGTCCCGTGCCTTACCGCTTGGCTACGCCCCAACAAGCAAAGCTAATTATAGCACGATGTTTAATGCTTTGTCAATAGCAAAGGTAAGTCTTCTGTTCTTCCGCTCTCGCTCTCTTTTTCTTCTCTTTTAAGATGTCGCGGCAGACAAAGAAGAAACCTTTTCATACTCTTCCAAAATCGCATCCTGAATCAGTTGTCGCGTATCGGCATTGATTGGGTGGGCAATATCCTTGAACTCGCCGGATGGTGTTTTACGACTGGGCATCGCCACAAATAACCCGTTTTGGCCTTCAATTACCCGGATTTCCCGGACGACAAAAGCGTCATCAAATGTGATCGAAGCAATTGCCTTCATTTTACTTCCATTGTCAATCTTTTTTAAGCGTACATCCGTAATGTTCATAATTTCACCTCTTTTTGAAAATAAAGTAAGTGGATTTACAATTCGACATTCGATCTTGAAATCCTTTCCTATCTTAAACTTTTGCTAAAAAAAGGTGAAAAAAATGATAACTCAGTTTGCGGCCAGGATGGAACGGACCAACTCCAGATCGCTTGGTTTGTCTACATCGACACCGATCTCTGGATAAAGAGAAACAATCCCCGCTCCCTTCAGGTTGAGGATCTCCTCGACGCGGGCTTCAATCTCTCCGACCTCAAGTTGCCCGCATAAAAGTTTGAAAAGAAACCTGAAGCCCAGCAACTGGCAGAGTTTCACAGGATGTTTACGCAGGGCAAAGGCTTGGCGAAGCCGTTGATGGTGGGTAATAATCGCCTGTGGTTCGATTAAAAGGACATTTCCTCCGGTGACAATTGCGTCTTTCAGTTGAACGTATGTCCGTTTCACTCCAGGGTATTTCTCTTCCACCACTGGTTTGGGGACAAACGAATAATAAATAGCGGCCTGACGCCGGGAACAACTCGCTAAAAAATCCCGTAAGGCCTCTTTTGTAATTAATGGAATATCGGAAGCAAGCACCAAAACATGCTCCTTTGGCTGGAGAGCGGTCACGGCCTGGAGCAAACTGTCGATCACCGTAACCCCCGGGGGCAACAGTTTAACTTTCGGCCATTTCCCCTGCTCAATAATCCCCTCTGGAATCACAACAGCTGTGGTCTCAATTTCATCCATCGCTTCGAGGACATCAAGGATAAATTCAATCATGGGTCGATCGTTGATTTTAATACCTGCTTCGTAGGGGGTATCATCAATAGCGCGAATCGGTCCTGAATTCGGCGCCCCGCCAAGCACGATAGCCTCCACGCGAATCCCTCCCTCGCTTACTATTACGCGATGGTCTCTATTGTTTTTCCGCCCGGATGACTTTCATCATACTGCTCTCGGCATTTTCAATATGTTCCTGGGCTAACCGGCGCGCTGTTTCCGGATCCCGGGCCCAAATCGCATCAACAATCTTCCGGTGTTCCTTTAAGGCAACTTTCATTCTTCCCGGATAAGAGAGCGAAGTTTGCCGGAAGACCTGGATCTGTTCCCTTAAATTATTGATAATCTGAGCCAAGCGTTCATTCCTGCTGGCCTGGTACAAAAGTTGATGAAAACCCGTATCGACTTCAACCATTCCTTTTAAATCGGCCTTCTCCATTTGCTCGACAGACTTCACATACTGACGTTCAAGGTTTTCCAATTCTTCATTGGTGATTCTTTCCGCCGCTAAAGCAGCAGCCAGCCCTTCCAGTGCCCCGCGAATTTCAAAGACTTCAACCACGTCTTTCATTGAAAGACTGGCCACATAAGCCCCTTTCCGCGGCACCATCAGGACCAGGCCTTCCCGTTCAAGTTTACGGATTGCCTCCCGGACGGGGGTTCTACTGACCCCAAGTTCTTCTGCCAATTGAATCTCCATCAAACGTTCGCCGGGCTCCAACTGGCCATTGAGAATCGCTTCGCGGAGAGCTTCAAATACCAGTTCTCTTAGGGGCTTATAACTGTCTAGTTTTATCGGGACCAAGGGTTTCCTAGCCATAATCTTACCCCCTTTTGTTTTTTTAATCAGCAATAAGCACTAAACCTTTATCCACGAAAGACCCTTCGTAGGTCCACCAACCTCTTTCTCTTAATTGGGCATTGATCGTGGTAAAATTCCGGCCGGGAGCGGGGAGAAACAGATAGAGGGTCGGGCCGCTTCCCGTCATCCGCACCGGAAAGCCCAAGCCGGCCAACCAGTCCATCACTTCTTTTACCTCAGGATAAAGCCGCAGGGTAACTTTCTCCAGAAGATTCCCCCAGTACTTAGTGATCGAGAGCAATTCTCCTTCTTTCAAAAGGGAAACAATCTGATCCGTCTCCGGGTGTTGATCCCCCGGCCTCAAATCCAAATTCTTATAGATCATCGCCGTACTTACGGTAAAAGGCGGTTTCGTCAACAAAACCGGTACCGGAGGAAGCGGCGGGAGCGGAGTTAACTGTTCACCAATCCCTCTGGCAAGGACGGTGCCTCCGATAAGGAAAAAAGGAACATCGGCCCCAAGGGTGGCGGCGATTTTGACCAGAGTCGTGGTCGGCAGGTTCAAATCCCAAAACCGGTTTAAGCCCACTAAAGTCGCAGCCGCGTCGGCGCTACCACCGCCCAAACCGGCGCCAACCGGTATGCTTTTATGTAAGACAATCCGCGCACCCTTCCGCCGGCCTGTATATTCGATTAGCTTTTCAGCGGCACGGATGATTAAATTCCGCCCGTCAGTGGGGAGGCGCCGTTCGTTAGTCGTTAACGATAAAATTCGTGATGGGAAAAAGTGAAGTTCATCATGGAGACTGATCGACTGCATCACCATCTCCACCTCATGATAGCCATCTTCTCTTTTTCCCAGCACATCTAAGCTTAAGTTAACCTTGGCAAAAGCTTTAACGCTGATTTTTCCCATCTTCGTTCGCTTGCCACCCCTTTTTCGGGAGACGGCAACTTTACTCTTCCTTTTCATCAACCGACTTCGTCAATTTAAACCTTATGTATAAAAGCCCGCCTGAAAGGCGGGTTTATAAAGATTGACCGTGCACCGTCTCTCGACGGACTCCCCCCGGTCGTGCCATGATCGTTAGCTCCAACCAGGTTGCCCCACGGCACACGTAGTTCTCGGCTTACCGTTGCTTCCTCCCGGACCTGGCGGGGTTCACCGGTCTCCGTTGCGTAGGACCTGATCTTCAACACCACTTGTCACAGCCGGTGCCACGAAGAGCCGCCTCAAGCCGGAATTCAACCCTGCTATAGCGGGTTGCAGGTTACAGGGCACCGCTACCTCCCCGTCTAGCACGGTCAAAATGAATACTCATATAATTATATCATATTCACAGAGAGATACCAATAACACTACTTTAAACGTAATTTACCCTTGACCATTCCCTCATTATTAAAAAAACCGGTTTAATACCGGATAAAATGACTATGGCGGAGAGACTGGGATTTGAACCCAGGAGACGCTTTTAACGTCTACACGCTCTCCAGGCGTGCGCCTTCGACCACTCGGCCATCTCTCCACATTGAACAGCTCTGGTCTAATCTCTTTTAAATGGCGGAGAGAGCGAGATTCGAACTCGCGAGGGGCGTAAACCCCTACCCGCTTTCGAGGCGGGCGCCTTCAACCACTCAGCCATCTCTCCGGATCTCGCACTCAACTATTTAGCGGTTAAATAATCAATCAATCTTCGATTATTACCATTTAGTATTGTACACATAATTTGCGCGCAGGTCAAGCAGTTTTGATTGGAAACTACCTTTTTCTTTGGAAAAACCGTTTGAGGATCTCTCCGGCCTCTTCAGCACAGAGGCCACCCGTAACCGTGAGCCTGTGGTTAAGTTGCTCCGTGGCGACCAGATTCATCACCGATCCCGCAGCACCGGCCTTCGGGTCAAAAGCCCCAAAAACCAACCGGTCCAACCGGGCGTTAACCATTGCCCCCGCACACATTGGGCAAGGTTCAAGCGTTACATAGAGGGTCATTCCGTGCAACCGCCAGCTTCCCCGCTTGGCAGCAGCCTTCCTCATTACGATAATCTCAGCATGGGCTGTTGGATCAGCCAAGCACTCCCGGAGGTTATGCCCACGGGCATAGATCTCCCCCTCGTAGACAATCACCGCTCCAATCGGCACTTCATCCAAGACCAACGCTTTCTCCGCCTCTACCAGCGCTTCGCGCATAAAATAGAGATCATCCTGATTCATGAAACCGCATTCTCCTTGTTTCCGGATCCTAAGTCTCCATAGTTATAATTGGCTTGACTCTATAATAACAATAAGTTATACTTTTGGCTAACAAAAAATCCATTTTCTTGGCTTTCTCCGACGGAACCTGCCTTTTTTATCACTTACCCGTCCCCAGATTTTCCCGTAGAAGGTTGATCCTATTGTCTTGACTAATTATTAATTTCGTGATATCATTTTATTTGCTTTGAATGCGCCCGTAGCTCAGTTGGATAGAGTGTTTGACTACGAATCAAAAGGTCGCAGGTTCGAATCCTGCCGGGCGCACCATTTTTCATAATTTTACTTAAAACAAAAAAATGACCGGTAAATCCGGTCATTTTTCATTTTCACCGAATCGTTTGATTAAAACTCGAGGCCACTCATTAAATCCGGCTTCTTGTTAAATAGGGCTGCCGGTCGTCAAAGAGTTCCTTACTGTCTTCATAGAAGCGGTCCGCCAGATTTTTAACCGTACAGGTGATTTTTTTAAACAAGGCCAGCAAGGATTGCTCCTGGTTCTTATCCGCATCTAGTTCGCCCTGGACCTGACACCATCTTCCGGTAACCGGATTCCGGTAATAAAACTGTGCAAAATTTTGATTGTAAATTCCAGTTACTTTTATTTTAACCAGTGGATTGTTTTTCAGGACCGAAATGGAGTATTTGATCTCCGCCACCTGACCCACCTTCTTTCTCTCCATTTTCTTTATTAAGTATTCTATGCAATACAGGACAAATTGTTACAAAATAATCCTAATGTTTTAGCTTAAATGCGCGATATTATACATTGACAAGGAAGTCTTCCCCCACACGACAAGGAAGTCTATCGCCTCACCTTTGGTGGGGCTTTTATGTTATTATACCCAATCAATCCGGTTGATATCCGTGGACGTTATGGAAATTAACTTGTCTTCCGGCAGTAAAAGGATCAGTTTTCTTTTGTACCGTTTGATGGAAAACATAGTAGGTAGTGGAGGTCTTGTCCGAAAACCCCTTCTTGCATCTAGCTATAGTTTTTGTTATAATATTATAGCTAAGAGAAGGCCCCGTAGCTCAGGGGATAGAGCAGCGGTTTCCTAAACCGTGTGTCGGAGGTTCGATTCCTCTCGGGGCTGCCAGATTTATATATTTTATCCTGTTGGACAACAGGATTTTTTTGTTATTAAAGGGCTGTGTAAATCTACGCAAGCCAGAACCGGGTACTTAGGCAGTTTTTCTGAGTAAAATTT
>JAKOVI010000156.1 GCA_029782135.1 Bacillota bacterium | reverse complement strand
ATCTGGCGTGAGTGTGGACAATAAAGGCTTAATTAACCTTCAAAAACAGCTTGAACAGTTAAGGGACGAAGTTCCGGACATCATGGAAGAACTGGTTATCGGTGAAGGCGTCTATGCAGTAAAACAGGCAAAACTTATCTGCAAGAACGACGTCCCCGATATAGTAAACACCGGTAACTACCGGAACAACTTCCACGCCGGCAACAAAGCCTTGACCCACCAAAATAACAATGATCACGACGGAAGCAGGCCGCAACGGTCGGGCAAATGGTACAGAATCGACGTTTACAATAACCTGGACTATGCGAAGCCCCTTGAATACGGCTTCCGAAGCCATTTTGTCCCTGGACATTGGAGCGGCCATGTTTTCGTCTATCAGAAGAACGATCCGGAAGGCGGAATGTATGTCGGACCTTACGGTGGCTATGTACGCGGGCATTTTACTTTATTAAGGGCCGTTAAGCGGACCAAAGACACCCAGAACGCCCGCTTAACCCGTAAGATTGACCAGATACTTCAGGAAAGGCTGTCCCCGCGTGGTTCCGGATAGACGGAGGTAATAAAGCATGACCGTTAATAAAATCCTGGAAGCCATTGCTTCAAAACTGTCTGCAATCTGGCCGGATCGGAACGTCTTCGTTGATAAAATTCCCAAAGGCGCCGACGGGAACTTCTTTGTTGGGGTTATCGAAACAAGCCAGGAAAAGAAACTGGACCGGAGAAGGACGCGATCCTGTCAGATCGAGGTCCTTTATTTCTTAAAGTCTGACGACAACATGGCCTTTAATGATTGGGCCGAAACCATGTATGACAATTTCGAAACCCTTGACGTCGAAGAAAGCGCCGATAAAACGCGCCGATTATACCTGACCGGACAAACGGCCAGGAAGGACGAATCAGGGGTTTTTCAATTTTTATTTGACGTCAATATAAACTACGTCATGGCGCCTGAAGTTATGGAGTTCATGGAAAATCTAACCCAGAAGGAGGAATTGAAGTAATGGCAAACAAGAAGAAAACCGCCGACAAGGCCAAACAGCCAGCGCCGGCGGAACCTGTTTTTACTAAAGACCAATTAGTCAACAGTAAGGCGTTCAGCCGCCAAAGGGACATTCTTATGGCGATCCTGGACGCCGATAAAACCTATACAAAAGCACAGGTTGAAAACCTTGTGTCCGAATTTCTTAAAAGAAAGGTGTGAAGGTAAATGGCCCCTATCGGTGGAGGTACTTTTACAGTACAGAATAAGATTTTGCCTGGCGCTTATATCAACTTTGTAAGCGCTGGACGCGCGGCCCAGCTTGGTTCGCGTGGCGTTGTCGCCCTTCCCCTGGAATTGAACTGGGGACCTGAAAATAAAGTCTTTTCCGTTACGGCTGAAGACTTTAACAAAACGGCGATTGACGTATTCGGTTATGATCCAACGGACGCGTCCCTTCTTCTTGTCAGGGAAGCCTTGAAGCGCGCTAAAACCCTTCTGGCTTATCGCGTAAATTCCGGCGGCCAGAAGGCTTCTGCAACGGTCGGAGGAATGGCCGTAACTGCAAAATGGGGCGGCACCAGAGGAAACGACCTGAAGGTTGCCATACTGACCAACGCTGACGACGCGACAAAGTTTGACGTTGTAACCTACCTGGGAACTATGGAAGTCGACAGACAAACCGTTCCCGCAGATTCCGGTTCCGCAAACCTTAAAGACAATAACTTTGTTACCTTCGGAGAAGCCGAACCCTTAACCCCCACTTCTGCAACCGCCTTGACCGGTGGTTCTAACGGAACGGTTGACGGGACGGCTTATTCGAACTTCCTGAACGCTATTGAGGTCGAAGCCTTTAACGTGATTGGCTACCCTGGCACCGACGAAACAATTAAGGCGCTTATTGACGCCTTCGTGAAGCGTTTGCGCTACGATAACGGCGTTAAGATAGTCGGGGTCCTTTATCAGTATGGCGGCGACGACATAGGTCTGATTAACGTCAAAAACGGTGTTATCCTGGCTGACGGGACCACAATAACCGGAGATAAGGCCGTCGCCTGGGTTGCTGGCGCGTCTGCTGGCGCGGAAGTCAACGAATCGCTGACCAATGTCGCTTATGACGGAGCTGTCGACGTTGATATTAAATACACTAAAAGCCAGTATGAAGCGGCTATCCAGAACGGCGAATTCGCTTTCTATGCTGATAATGGAAAAGCCCGTGTC
>JAKOVI010000056.1 GCA_029782135.1 Bacillota bacterium | reverse complement strand
ATCCGAAAGTTGCCTCGGCGACCAGCGGCTGGAAGGAGTATAAGAGTATGGACTTTGATGGGAACCTGATTGACGTCCACTACCGGTTTGAAGAGGGTTCCTACCAACTGACCGATGAAGAATATGAAGCTTACTATAAGGATCGGCAGACGATCTTTGGCGACTGGAATCCACAGCCTTGATCCGTAGTGAGGAAATGTCTAAAACCGCTTCCCTGGCTGGAGGCGGTTTTCCTTAAACGGGCATTTCGTCCGGAAGAACGATTGAGCGTCAAAACAATCAAAGCACTCTGCTCAGCATGAACCAATATTTTCGAGGTAAGGAGGTCGTGAAATGAACTACGCGAAACTGGGACAAACCGGGATCGAGGTCTCCCGTCTGACGTTCGGCTGTTGGGAACTGGGCGGCGGCTGGTGGGAGAAAGCGGAGGATGAGGTTAATATCAAGCTGTTGCAGACCGCTTTTGACCGGGGAGTGAACTCTTTTGATACTGCCGAGGCATACGGGGACGGGCATTCGGAGACAATCGTCGGCCTCGCGCTGGCCGGGAAGCGGAAAGAGTGCGTGTTGGCGACTAAAGTGAGCAAGGCCAACCTGCGGCGGGACGATCTCCGGCGGGCAGTAGAGAATAGTCTGCAGCGGTTGCGCACCGACTACTTGGATCTTTACTATGTGCACTGGCCCAATCCGGAGATCCCCCTCCAGGAAACGATGACCGAGATGAACAGGCTGAAAGAGGAAGGGATCATCCGGGCGATTGGCGTCTCCAATTTCTCTTTATCCTTGCTCCAGCAAGCCCAGGAATATGCACAGGTTGACGTGATCCAGCCGGAGTACAGCTTATTGCAGCGCGAGATTGAGGGGGGTCTTCTCCCCTATTGCCGGGAGCATTCGATTGCCGTGATGGCCTACAGCCCGCTCACCAAAGGGATCCTCACCGGCGCTTTCCATTTTGGCAATGCGAAATTAAAAGAGGATGATTTCCGCCGGAGCCGCCGCTTCTTCCTCCCCGAACACCTGGAGAAGGAGAAGGAGTTGCTGCTCCTGTTGAAGGAGATCGCCGAGGCGAAAGGGGTTTCCATCTCCCGGGTGGCTCTGGCCTGGTTATTGGCCCAACCCGGATTAACCTCCGCGATTGTCGGGACCCAAAATGAGCGGCATTTACTGGATAATCTGCAAGCAACCGGGCTGCAACTTACTCAGGAGGAAATCGAGAAATTGGACCGGGTGAGCCGGAAAGTGATTGCTTCCTTATAACAGGCACTTTTCTTCCTTGGTGCGCGCCAACCACAAGAGGGACAAGCCGGGGGAGAGGGATTTCAAGGCAACTGGGGGTAAAAAAACGGATGAAAGATAAAGGGTTCTTGCTGTTAATTCTATTGCTCTTCTCATTATTGTTCTTGGGGTTGGGTCCGGTAGTGGCGGCCGGGGTTCCCGGAGCGGGCGTGGTGGCGGAAACCGGCCGGCCGGGCGGGGATGGACTGCCGGTGGAGGATGGCTGCGGGGCCAATGGGATTGCCCCCGGCCAACCGGTAACAGTCACGGCCCGGGTCACTATCATCGATGATCCGGCCGCGACGGAGGAAATATTCCTGGCCGGACTGGCCTCCAGCCTGGATGGTACGCTCCTGGTTGGCCTGCGCTGGGCCCCGGCGGAGTCCGGGGTGCCGTCTCCGGGGGGAGCAGTTCAGGGAAGGCACTGGCAATTGCAGCTAATTACAGCAACCGGCCTGTTGGACTTTGACTATCTGGACCGGACCATTCTGGATCATGGCCAATATGTTGATCTTGTTGTCCTGGACGAGGCGGTCTTTTTCCCGGAGAAAAACCGTTCATATACCGCCTGCTTGTCTTATCATCCCGGGGACGGACGGGTTGCCGTGGCGTTAATGGATCGCAGCCGGGCCGATCTGGTCTATGCCGCCACGGTCCGGATTGAGCCGCCGGGGGGGAAGGTCTATCCCCTGGCCGGCGGGCGCGGGGGAAAGGCATACGGTGCAGGTAAGGAAGGAAAAGGCCTCCGGCTTGAAGCGGTGGCAGTGACGGAGGAGTTTAAAAGTTACGGGCTGCCTTTACTGAAGCACCAGACAGAGATGGAACTGACGACGGATGAGGGTGAACCGGTCCGGGAAACGTTCGACCGGGAGCGCAAATTAATTATCAGTTTTTCCTGGCCGGATTTACCGGAGTCGGCTGCGGTCCGCTTGCGGTTCTTTAATGCGAAGCATGATCTGAGTTTTCCGGTGGCGGGAAGCCCTGCCCGCCCCGCGCGGCTGGAGATTGAAGGGGCGCGTTTACCGGCCGGCCATTACCAGGTTGCGCTGGAGGTAATCAATGACGGTACATACCAATTGCTGAAGTCAACTTTTCTGCAGGTGGGTAATAACCAGGTGCGTTTGGAGTTTCAGCTTTACGGGCGCAATTACCGGCAGGACCCGGAACGGATTGACCAACCTTTACCGGCCGATCCGGGACTTACCGGCCGGGTCCGGGTGGAGAGCGCCAAAAGGGTGGCGGCTTTTCCCCTGGTCCTGGAGGCCCGTTACTATCCTTTGACCGGGGAAATGCTCCTCCCCAACGGGGAGGTGGACCTTGCGCGGCCGCCGGCGGGTGCGCCGGAGCAGGTTATTCCGGTTTGCCACACAGAGCTTGAACTGTCCGCAGGCGAAGCGCTGACGCTCGAGTTTTCCTGCCCGTTGCCGCCGGGCGCGGGCCTGGTTGAGCTGGCGGCGACCGGTCCGGATGATACGCAGGTTATCTTGGTCAACAACCGGACCCGGGTCTGGCCGGCGCCGCTGGTTACGGCTTTCCCGGGAGCCGAGGGCTTTGGCGCCTATGCGGTCGGCGGCCGGGGCGGTAAGGTCTATACCGTTACCACCCTGGCGGATCAAGGCCCCGGCAGTCTCCGGGAGGCGCTCGAGGCGACCGGCCCCCGGACGGTGGTCTTTGCCGTTTCCGGGACGATTCGCTTAGCGTCGCCCATCCGAGTGACCAACCCGTATTTAACGGTCGCCGGCCAAACGGCGCCCGGGGATGGGATCTGTCTGGCCGGTCATACCTTGATCATCGAAACGCATGATGTGATCCTGCGTTACTTGCGTTTTCGCCCCGGGGATCTGGCCGGGGTGGAGACCGATGCCCTCTCAGTCCGGGGCGGGTACCATGTGATGATCGACCACTGCTCCTTGAGCTGGTCGGTTGATTCATTGTTGGACTTGACCGTCGGGAGCGGTTTGAATACGGTTCAATGGTGTATCCTCAGCGAAGCTTTGAACCAATCCTGGCATAGCAAAGGGGCGCACGGTTACGCCGCCGGCTGGGACGGGAGCGGCGCCGGGGGCAGTTCATATCATCACAATCTCCTGGCGACTTGTAACAGCCGGATGCCACGGATCGACAAATATGCGCGGGTGCCCCGGGTTTTGGTTGATGTCCGGAACAATGTTATTTATAACTGGGGAAGCAACAGCGCCTACGGCGGGGAATTCGCCGACATGAACTGGGTCAACAATTATTACAAACCCGGGCCGGCGACGGCGGCCGGGGTGCGGAGCCGGCTTTTCGAGTCGGATTCCGAAATGAACAAGATGTATCTCAGCGGGAATTACCTCGAAGGTTCCCCGCGTGTAACCGCCGACAACTGGCGGGGGGTTAATTTCCGTTCCGGGAGTATGAAGACGCTACGGGTCGATACCCCCTTTAAGGTGGCGCCGGTGCAGACCGAACCGGTGGAAACTGCTTACCGGCGGGTCTTGGCGGAGGCCGGGGCGGTCCTCCCGAAGCGCGACCCGGTTGATGAACGGATTGTCCGGGATGTGCAGGCGGGGACGGGAAGGCTCATCGACTCCCAGGACGAAGTGGGCGGCTGGCCGGAGTTGCGGACCTACAACGTTCCAGTTGATACGGACCGGGACGGCATGCCGGACTGGTGGGAGGAGGCCAACGGCCTGGATCCGACGGACCCGGAAGACCGGAACCGGGTGGACAGCACGGGTTATACCTGTCTTGAGGTCTATCTCCACAGTCTGACCCAAGGAGTGTTTTAAATATCAATATTGACATGGTGTGTTTTAGCCTTATTTTATGAGGTGTTTTCGCAACGATAAAAACCTGTTACAGGCAGGCAGGACATCCTTAATGATTGATATAGTTCCTTTTAAGGAGGAAAAATGAGTAATCACCTTAAGACGATCCTCAGTTGTTTAATTCTTTTCGGCGGGTGCTTCTCCGGCACAGTTTCCGGGGTGAGTGCCGCCGCCAAAGGAAGCGGGATTAAGTATGATTTGGTCGTGGACCAACAGGCGGCCGCCGAATCCGGTACGGGAGTTTTCCGGACCGTCCAGGCGGCGCTTGATGCCGTCCCCTCCCCCAATCCCGCGCCGGTGATTATTTATATTAAAAACGGGCGGTATCTGGAGCATCTGGAGATCAAACAGGACAATATTGTCTTGGTTGGTGAAAGCAGAGACGGGACAGTGATTGAAGCGCCGGAAAGAAGGGCGACTTGCGTAATTACCGGGAACAATTTCCGGGCTGAGAATATCACTTTCCTGAATCCATTTGGACAAGAAGAAAGGTATCAAGCGATCTCCGCCACCGGGGACCGGTCGGTCTACTATAACTGTGCGATCATCGGTGCGCAGGATACTTTGTACCTGCGCCGGGGGCGCTACTATTTTGCCGACTGTTTAATCGCCGGTGACGTTGATTTTATTTACGGCGAAGCGCAAGCGGTCTTTGACCGTTGCGAAATCCTTTCCGTCGCTCCGGATGGCGGTTATCTGACGGCGGCGAGCACCGCCGCGGGTAAGCCGGGGTTCCTCTTTTTGAACTGCCGGATCACGGCGGAGCCGGGTGTGCGGAAGCACTCGGTTTACCTTGGCCGGCCTTGGCGGGATGATGCTCAAGTGACCTTTATTAACTGCCGGATGGGCGAACACATCAGACCTCAGGGCTGGCATAACTGGGGGAAGCCGGAGCGGGAAGCCACGGCGCGTTATGAAGAGTATCAGAGCACCGATCTGGACGGCCGGCCGTTGGATCTCAGCTCCCGCGTGACCTGGAGTAGGGTGTTAACCGCATGGGAAGCCGCCGGCAGAAATGCGTGGGCTTACTTAAAGGGCGCCGACGGCTGGGACCCGGCGGGGCAGAAAGTATATTACGAAGTGCTGGAGGAGATGGCGCAGGCGCTGGTAATTAACGGAGGGCAGCCATATGTCACGGCCGATCTGGATTTACCGGTGGCGACCACAAGCGGGGCCAAAATCACTTGGTTCTCCTCCAACCCTGCACTGGTCAGCGCCGGGGGTAAAGTTGAAAGGCCGGCGGCCGGAAGCGGGAGCCGGCGGGTCACCCTGACAGCGTTAATCAGCCAGGCGGAGCGGGGAGTGGCCCGTCAGTTTGAACTGATTGTCTTACCGGCGGCGCCTACCGGCAAGGATGACCCTGATTACTTGGCATGTTGGGATGCGGCCGCCGTACTGGAGGAGACCTTTTCAGCTCTTCCCTTGGCGGCGTTAACGGACGATCTGACCCTGCCGGCCGAAGGGTTTAACGGGACCGCCATCAGCTGGCACTCGGAGAACCCGGCGGTCTCCGCGACGGGAGTTGTGCTCAGACCGCCCTACCGCGCCGGGGATGCCACGGGTGGCCTCACGGCCCGGATCAGTAAGGGGCAAGCGGTCTTGGACAAAACCTTCCCCGTTACTGTCCTCAAGCAGGAATACAATCTTTTTTATGATGATTTTAAAACCGGCCTGCAGAACTGGGAGTTTGCGCCTGAGACCTCCGCCGGAACCGCCGGAACGGAGACCGGCGGGAACAGGGGGCCGAAAGCGGAACTGAAGGCGGGAGATGGGCAGGTTTCGGTGCTTACCCGGCGGTTTGACATCGAACCCGGCCGGATAATCAGAAACGGGTTTAAGCTGTATTTGAGTAAGTTTGGAGATTTGCAATATACAATCACCAACCAATCAGACCAGGTGATCTTTAAAATCCGGTTTGAACCGGATGGGAGTATCTCGGTTTTCGATGGTCCGGATAATCTGAATGATCCGCTTTTCCCCTGGCCTCTTTATTCTCCGGGTCAATGGCTTGAACTGACGGTCACGATCGATTGCCGTCCGGAAACAGTGGCAGGCGGAACCGTTAAATACGATCTCAGTTTGTCGGCGGCGGACGGTTATCATGGACCGTATCAACTGATTGAACAGTATACTGGGGTCACCGGAAACGAGGTTGCCCTTGCCGGCGACCAAACCGTGGGTGCCGTCGCCTTCCACCTCTTCCCGGAGGGGGAAGCCCTTTGTTACCTGGATGACTATTACCTGGAAGATCTGACGGCGATCAAAGGCAAGTAGGACAGGCCTCGGCCTTGATTAAACATCAGAGATTTTATGCAGGAAGGAGCGTTTTATACATGACAGGAAAGAACCACCGGACGGTTCACGGGCCATGGGTTCCGGACCTCGGGGATGGGACATACAAAAACCCGGTTTTATATGCTGATTACTCCGACCCGGATGTGATCCGGGTGGGCGAGGACTTTTTCCTGGTCGCCTCCAGTTTCTCGTCGGTCCCGGGGCTGCCGGTGCTCCACTCGAAAGACTTAGTGAACTGGGAGATCATCAATTATGTCGTTCAACGCCTTCCGTTTCCGGATTATGACCGGCCGGCGCACGGGCGCGGGATCTGGGCGCCGAGCATCCGTTACCACGCCGGGAAGTTCTGGGTCTTTGTCGGGATGCCGGACGAGGGGATCTTTATGAGCCAGACAGACGACCCCTTTGGCGAATGGTCGCCCCTGCACATGGTGAAAAAGGCCAAAGGCTGGATTGACCCCTGCCCCTTCTGGGACGACGACGGGCAGGCTTATCTGGTGCATGCCTTCGCGGCCAGCCGGATCGGGTTTAAACACCTGTTGAACGTCTGCCGGATGCGGCCGGACGGCACCGGGCTGCTCGATGAGGGAAAGATCGTCTTTGACGGGAGCAAGCATCATCCGACCACCGAAGGGCCAAAGCTGTACAAACGCAATGGCTATTACTATATCTTCGCCCCGGCCGGCGGGGTCGCGACCGGCTGGCAACTGATCCTGCGGTCCAAGAATATCTATGGCCCCTATGAAGAGAAGGTCGTCCTCCACCAGGGAGATACGGAGATCAACGGCCCGCACCAGGGCGGGTGGGTGGAATTGGCCTCCGGGGAGTCCTGGTTCATGCATTTTCAGGATCAGGACGCCTACGGGCGAGTCGTCCATCTGCAGCCGGTCACCTGGGTGGATGACTGGCCGTTGATGGGAGAAGACCGGAACGGTGACGGGATCGGCGAGCCGGTCGTCCGCTGGAAGAAACCGGCGGTCGGCCAGGAATACCCGGTGAAAGTTCCGGCGACCTCCGACCGGTTTACCGGCGGCCGGCCGGGTCTCCAATGGCAATGGCAGGCGAATCCCCAACCGGAATGGCTGGGCGTGCCTGCCGGCGGGTCTGGACTGCGACTGGCGGCCGTACCGCTGCCGGCCGGCGGTAACGGGACCTTATGGGAGGTTCCCAACCTTTTGTTGCAGAAGTTCCCGGCGCCGGCCTTTACGGCGACTACGGAGCTTGTTTTCCATCCGGAGTGCTCCGGTGACCAGGCCGGCCTGGTCGTGATGGGCGGAGTTTACGGCGCGCTCGCCATCGCCCGGACGGAGACCGGGTTAAAACTCCGCTGCTACCAAGGGGAGTGCCCGAAGGATGCGGAAACGGCAACGGAGGAGCTCGCCGCCGAGCAGCCCTGGGATCTGGAGCGCCTTTTCTTGCGGGTGACTGTGAGGGAAGGGGCGGGGTGCCAATTCAGCGTGAGCCGGGACGGGCAGAAGTTTGAACCCTTCGGCCAACCTTTCCGGGCGCGCAAGGGGAAATGGGTCGGGGCCAAGGTCGGGCTCTATGCGTTCCACCATGGCGAAACCCGGAGCAAAGGGTATGCCGATTTTCAATGGTTTGCCGTCGAGTGACCGGTTCACCTTGATTGTGTCTCTTCTCTATTTTTTGCTGTCTCTAATTACCAACCGGTTACATCCGGATTTCTGATGAACATTATCAACAAGGAAGGAAAAAACAGTTAGACAGCTAACTAATATATAAAGTAATGAAAAAGTAACTGTATTTTAAAGAATTGGAAACCTGTTCTATCAAATTAGAGGATTTTGTAGAAAACAACTTACAAAATGAGTTATTTTACGTTAACAAAACAACCGGCGGCGAAAAATGGATCACAAAATATGTAGAATAATTACGGATTGGGCAATATTTGACGAGCATTTTGTTACAAATTGCAGTACAATAAGAAGTATAGTACGATGAGGATTTCTTGCCAAACGAAAAGAATTGTTTTTGTAAGGTTTAGTTATTGCCTGAAGCTCAAGAACGACAAGAGAAACTTTATGGAGAAAGGAGCCTGACTCGGGTCATGAGAAAGGGAAGACAAAAACTACCGATCCTGCTCCCGGCGATCCTGCTCTTGGTTTTGGTAATGGCCTGTAACGCCGTGACCACCGCCCAGGAGGATGGATTTACTGCTTACATACGGGAGATTAACTATGAACAATACTTAGCACAAAGTCCGACGACTTACCGTCCCGCCAGGGAAATCACCGTGCGGGGGACGGATTACAGCATGGCCGAGGGTGTGGAGGTTGTGACCGACCTTGGCGGCGAACCTGGAAAAGTTTTGAAGACGAGCGAGGCTGGGTTTGTCGAGTGGAAGGTCTATGTGGAAGAAGAAGGCCTCTATAATCTAAAGATTAAATATTACCCGGTGGCCGGCCGGACGTCGTCGATTGAAAGAGAGCTGATCCTGAACGGGAAGCGTCCTTTCTCCGACGTCCAGTATGTTCGGTTTTCCCGGATGTGGTCCGATCTTTCCGCGCCGCGGGTGGACAGTCTGGGGAATGAGATCCGGTCCCAACAGGTGGAAAAACCACGCTGGCAAGAGGCGGCTTTCTCTGATGCAATGGGTTATATCCAAGAGCCATTTCTCTTCTACTTTAAGAAAGGCGTGAATACAATCCGTTTGGCCTCGCGCCGCGAACCGATGGCGATTGCCTGGTTGAAACTTTACCAGGAAGAACCGGCTCCGGACTATGCGACGGTGACGGCTGCTTACCAACGGAACGGTTATCAACCAGTCAAGGATCGGATGATCAAAATCCAGGGCGAGCATGCAATCCTCCGTTCCGATCCGAATTTAATCCCAATCTCCGAACAGGGTGATCCGACTTCCGAACCGTACCACCCGGTGCAGGTAAGGTTAAATGCGATCGGCGGCCACCGCTGGAGCCAGCCCGGGCAGTGGATTCTTTGGGAGTTTGAAGTGCCGGAGGACGGCCTCTATAAAATTGCGATCAAAGGGAAACAGGACCGGAAGGCCGGGGCGTACAGTAACCGGCGGATCCTGATCGACGGAAAACTGCCCTTCACCGAGCTATCCGCGGTGCCCTTTGCCTATTCCGCAACATATAAGATGAACTTACTGGCTAATGAAAAAGGGGAACCGTACCTCTTTTACCTGACCAAGGGTAAGCATGAACTGAAAATGGAAGTTGTGCTCGGCGCTTTAACCGATGTCTTGCGCCGGGCTGAGGATTGCCTCTACGAATTGAACACGATCTACCGGCGGATTATCATGGTGACTTCGACGACGCCGGATCCCCTGCGCAGCTACCAGCTTGACAAGCGGATCCCGGAGGTAATCGAGCGGATTCGGCAGCAAGGGGAGATTATTCAGGGCCTGGCGAAAGAGCTGGAGAGTTTTGTCGGCCAGGGCGGCGAGCATACCGCACCCCTCAACAAATTGGCTATTTTGCTGCAGAGAATGGCGAACGACCATGAGTTGATCCCGCGGGTCCTCAGCGAATACCGGGACAATGTCAGTGCCCTCGGGACCTGGGTGATGAATACACGGGAACAACCCTTCCAGATCGACTACCTTTTGGTTGCTTCACCGGAGCAGAAATTGCCGCGCGGGGAGCCGACCTTCTTCCAAAGAGCCGTTCATGAGCTTCGCGCCTTTATCGGTTCGTTCACCTACCGGTATGATCTGGTCGGGGATATGGGACTGGCGGACAAGTCTGCGATCACCCGCAAACCGCTCCGGGTCTGGATTGCCGGGGGACGTGACCAGGCGCAATCCTTGAAACAGATGATTGAAGATTCGTTCACTCCGGAGACGGGGATTCCGGTGGAATTGGAACTGGTACCGCAGTTGACGAACCTTTTGATCAGGGCGACAATTGCCGGGACCGGCCCGGACGTTGCAATGGGCCTCCAGGTTCAGGATCCGATTAACTTCGCGATCCGGGGCGCCGTTGCCGACCTGACTCAATTCCCGGATTTCCCGGAGGTGGCGGCCCGCTTTAAGAAGAGCGCCTTTACGACCTTCCGCTTCCGGGATAAGGTTTATGCCCTGCCCAGCGCCCAATCCTTCCCGGTGATGTTCTACCGGAAGGATATTCTGGCCGAGTTTGGCTTGGAAGTCCCGGAAACCTGGGATGATCTCTACCGGATCCTGCCCGTGTTGCAGAAGAACAACATGTCGGTCGGTCTCGGCTCGGGGATCTTCCAGACCTGGCTGTATCAGCGGGGCGAGATTATGTATAAAGAAGACGGGGTCGAGACCAACCTCGATTCCGAAGTGGCGATCCAAACCTTTACTGAGTTAACGGAGCTCTTTACTTTATATAATCTACTGATCACCTACAATGCGGAGAACCGGTTCCGCTTGGGTGAAATGCCGATTGTTGTCGAAGACTATGGCCTGTATAACCGGTTAATGGTCTTTGCGCCCGAACTGCGGGGCGAGTGGGGCTTTGCCATGGTACCGGGGACACGGATGCCGGACGGGAGCATTAACCGGGTGGTGGCCTCCGCTCCTTCTGGTGCAGCGGTCCAGCAGATCGATATGGGTGGCCCGGCGGTCTGTATCATGGAAAAGGCCAAGGATAAGGAGGCGGCTTGGGAGTTCCTGAAGTGGTTGACCCGCTCCGATACGCAGATCCGGTTTGCCCGCGAACTGGAGAGTTTGATGGGCGCGGCGGCCCGTTATCCGGCCTCCAATGTGGAAGCCTTCCGGCAACTGCCTTGGTCGGTGGAAGAACGTGAGTTGTTGATGACGCAATGGGATTGGGTGGAAGGCACCCTGGAAGTCCCGGGCGGGTATTATACCAGCCGGATGTTCGACTGGGCTTTCCGGGCGGTGGTTTTACAGTATGAACCGGCGCGTGAGACTCTTAGTGAATACAACCGGCAGATTAATGCCGAATTGACCATTAAACGCCGGGAGTTTGACTTGGAGACCGATTACAAAAAACTGGATGAAAAGTGGAAGACCTTGTTCTGGGAGCAGTTTACGCATATGAAACCGCCTCGGCGTCGATGAGCAAGGAAGTTCAAGATCTGCGCCGGGGGGAGATCCTCCCGGCGCCGCTGAAAATTTCCTAGGCATTCCGGAGAGGCGGTTGGCGCTTCCGGTCGGCCTAGAATGAACGGGGGAAAAGAAATGAATAACATCTCGATTCTGCCAAAAGGCGAACTGAATCGTTTCCAGCGCTTCATCAATGAGATCAAACAGAACCGGATTTCCTATCTGTTCATCGCTCCCTTCGGGATTATCTTTTTCACCTTTACCGTGCTGCCGGTTTTGATCTCAATGGGCTTAAGTTTTACCTATTTTAATATGTTGCAACCGCCGAAGTGGGTGGGTTGGCAGAATTACATCCGTTTGTTCCTGGAAGACGAAGTTTTCCTGCTGGCCGTGAAAAATACATTGTTGTATGCGGCGATCACCGGTCCCCTTTCTTACCTGGCCTGTTTTGTCTTTGCCTGGCTCATTAACGAGCTGCGGCCCCGGGTCAGAGCTTTTCTAACCTTACTCTTTTACGCCCCGTCCATCTCGGGGAATGCTTACATGATTTGGACGCTAATCTTCAACGGGGACACCTACGGTTTGATCAACGGCACGCTTTTATACTGGGGGATTATTGACAAACCAATCCAGTGGCTGATTGATCCCAGGTATATGATGACAATCGTCATTATTGTCGTCCTTTGGATGAGTTTAGGTACCAGCTTTCTCGTCTTCATCGCCGGGTTGCAAGGGATTGATGAACGTCTCTATGAAGCCGGCGCGATTGACGGGATCCGCAACCGGTGGCAGGAGCTGTGGTATCTGACCCTTCCGGAGATGCGGGGTTATCTCATGTTCGGGGCGATTATCGCCATCACCAACTCGTTTGCCGCCGCCAATGAGATCACGCGACTAGTCGGGTTCCCCAGTACCGATTATGCTTGTCATACAATTATGCAACATCTCCACGATTATGGGACGATCCGCTTTGAGATGGGATATGCTTCGTCCATAGCCGTGGTACTTTTCTTTACGATGGTCTTGACACAGCGGATTGTCCAGAAACTCCTGGACAAAGTCGGGCAGTAAGGAGGGAACGCAAGTGGCTAGAAAAAAGTTTTATGTGGGAAAACGGAGAATTTCCCGGTCGACCGGGGGCGATCTTGTTATTCTTCTGTTGCTAGTCATGGGGGCCTCTTTCATGGCCTTACCGATGGTCTTTGCGATCAGTAATGCGTTTAAGCCTTTAAACGAGTTGTTTCTTTTCCCGCCGCGGCTCTTTGTGCGTAACCCAACCTTGAATAATTTCCGGGATCTCTTTATCCTGATGGCGAAATCCTGGGTCCCGATGTCCCGTTACATCTTCAACTCCCTGTTTATTGTGATCATGGGGATGTTGGGGAACGTCTTTTTCGCCTCGTTGGCGGCTTACGCCCTCTCCAAACATAAGTTTCCGGGGGCCCGCGTCTTTTTGACGATGATCGTCTTCTCCCTGATGTTTGCCAGAGAGGTAACGAATATTCCGAACTATATCACCATCGCTTATTTGGGGATGATTGATACATACTGGTCGGTGATCATTCCCAGCTGGGGTTCGACATTGGGGCTTTATCTGATGAAAAACTTCATGGATTCAATGGTCGATGATTCGATGATTGAAGCTTCGAAGATTGACGGAGCCTCTGAATTCCGGATCTTCTGGAATGTGGTGATGCCGATCGTCAAACCGGCTTGGTTGACGATGATTATCTTAATCTTTCAGGAATTATGGAGGACGACGGGTGGAAACTTCATCTACGCCGAGCATCTCAAGACCTTGCCCTATGCCTTGGACCAGATCGTCGCCGGTGGAGTGGCCCGTCAAGGGGTAGGCGCCGCTACCACGCTGCTGATGATGATCATCCCAATTGTGGTGTTTGTTTTTAACCAGAGTAAAATCGTTGAGACGATGGGAACTTCGGGTCTGGCCAACTAAACCGAAGGCGAAGGCGGCTAATGCGGCTGTTCTTCTACGCGATGCCAGATGGATCAGCGGACCGAGGAAAAATTTCATAGGCGGGTGAGGTTAATTGAGGATTAAAAAGACGATAGTGATGATGCTGGCCATCCTACTCATGATCTTGCTTTCCACGGTGGCCGGGGCCATGACCAATGTGCCCTATCCAAGTTATAATTATAACTTTTGGCAACAGATGGTCCCCGCTCCGCATGCTTATGTCCCGGCGCGGACACTGCGCGGCAGCGATCTGGGGATCGAGGATTTCCGGGCGCCGCAGGATCTCTTTGTGGCGCCTCGCGGGGAGATCTATATTGTCGATACCGGTAATAACCGGATCGTCTGTCTCAATGAAAAATTTGAATTAATCCGGATCATCAGTACCTTCGAAAAGGACGGGCGGCCCGACAAGTTTAACCGGCCGACCGGGATCTTTGTCCGCGAAAACGGGTGGATGTATATTGCCGACCAGGAGAATGAGCGGGTGGTCATCCTCGACCGGCAGGGGAAATTGATCAAGGAAATTACAACCCCTGCAGTGCAGGAGGAAGGCTTGTTCAGTGCAGAGTTTAAGTTTAATCCCCAAAAAGTCGGGGTCGATCATTACGGCCGGATTTATGTGATTGCCCGTAACGTTTTCGACGGGATTATGGAGTTTACGATTGACGGTGAATTCCGTGGTTTCATCGGCGCCCCGCGGGTGACGCCGTCGCTGGCGGATTATATCTGGCGCCGGATTGGGACGCGTGAGCAGAAAGAAAGGATGCTGCTCTTCCTACCGGTGGAGCATAGTAACATGGATATCGATGAACGCGGGTTTGTCTATGCGACAGTCGTCGGCGGAGCGGTCCAGGCGAATGATAAGGTTAGGCGGTTGAATATCTCCGGTGACAATGTCTTGCGGATCAAAACTTATCTCCCGCCGATCGGCGATTATGTCACCGGCAGTGAGCCCCCCTCGACCTTTGTTGATGTGGTCGCCCGCGAACACGGGATCTTTAGCGTGCTTGACCGGGTGCGGGGGCGCATCTTCACCTATGATGTGGACGGTAACCTCCTCTATGTCTTTGGCGGCTTAGGGGAACAGCTTGGGACGTTCTTTACCCCGGTGGCCCTTGACTGCCTGGACGACCAG
>JAKOVI010000014.1 GCA_029782135.1 Bacillota bacterium | reverse complement strand
TGTTTCTATACAGACTGGCGGACCATGGTTGCCAAGGAACAACTGGATATTGTGGACATTTGTACGCCGACCAGTTTGCATGGGGAGATGATCAAAGAGCTTGCCTCCCTAGGAAAGGCGATCATCTGTGAAAAGCCGTTAAGCGGTTATTTTGGGAAGGAATTACCCACGGAACAGGTGGGTAAAGAAGTATCCAGGGAGAAGATGTTCCAGGGGGTCCTGCAGGAAATAAAAGAGATCAAGCAGGCACTCACAGCTCATAACGCAAAATTCATGTATGCCGAAAACTGGGTCTATGCACCTCCCTTCACCAAAATGGTTAAGCTGCTGCAGAAAAGTGGCGGGGTGATCCTTGATATCAGAGCGGAAGAAAGCCACTCCGGCTCCCACGCGGCATATTCCCGGCGCTGGAAAGAATCGGGTGGAGGCGCCCTCCTTCGCTTAGGCGCCCATCCGGTCGCCGGGGCGATCCAACTGAAATATCTGGAGGGAATGGCAAAATATAACCAACCGATCAAACCGCAGTCGGTGGTGGGTGCCGTTAGCTACAATTACCAGTCGTCCGCCGTCCAAACAGCCTCCTCTTACCTGGCACGCGGTTGGGTGGATGTCGAGGACTGGGGAACGGTCATCATTAACTTTACCGACGGCACGAAGGCGGTCGCCGTCGCCTCCGACTGTGTTTTAGGCGGTGTCCGTAATGAAATGCGGGTCTATACGACCAATTCCGTAGTGCATATCGATATGAGTCAGTGTAATACCGTCACCGCTTTCGCCCCGGCGGACGGGCTCTTCGGTGACGAATATATTACAGAGAAAATCGAGACGAAGGCCGGTTGGAGTCATCCCAGTCCGGATGAGGATTGGATGAGAGGCTATCCGGCGGAGATGGCTGATTTTATTGACGCCGTCTTATGCGGGCGGGAGCCCCTCTCCGGCTGGTACCTGGCTGAGGAGACGCTAAAAGTAATCTACGCGGCTTACTGGTCAGCCGAAACCGGCCAACGGATTGACTTAAACCCTTAAGCGTTCCTTCTCCTTACGCCTTGCAAAACCGCCGTTCAGGCGGTTTTGCTCTTTTTGTCACCGGCTCATCCCCGCCGATGTTGATGAGTTATAGGTTTAAGACCGGTGACTTCACTGCCCAATTCCGGTCGTCCGGGGAAAGTACATTATCATAATTGAAAACCCGGTCGTCAAGACGGCCGGGTTTTTTCCTCAAGGACTTTTTGCCTTGCCATCATCATAAATATCTACTTAGGCAATTCTGTGCCTGCTTAGCAAGTATTGTAATATAAAGGAGAAGAGAATAATGAGTGGGATCGCCTTACTTGTTGAACGCGGCTTGACGGGGGTCGTCCAAGCCGGGGAAAATGTAGTCTTTGAATCCACGGTGTACACCAGCGGTAACGTCGACTATGACGACGGAAACGGGGTTATTACTTTAAAAGAACCTGGCCGGTATCTTTTTCACTGGTGGGTAACAACCCAGTTATCCGCCATTCCCCACGGGGTACTCTTTGCGCTTTCCTCGTCCAAAGGGGATTTCCTTGTCGGTAATTCACCCTTGAAAACCGGAGAGACTACGGGGATGGGGATCATCACGGTTGACAATCCGCCGGTCAAGGTTTGGTTAGTCAACGCCGGTACGGGCCAATACCATTATGCGGCCGAGCTTCCCTGCAAAGCGTCGCTCATGGTGGTCCAGGAAAGCGTAGCTGTGCCCCAGAGTACGAGGTGCTTCGCCGTGGCGCAACTGGCGCATCTCCTTTCCCAAATGATCACCATCTATGCAGATACCACTTGGACGGTCTTTTCACAATCTTTAGCTAGCTATTCTGGGAAACCGCTCGACTTATACCAATCCCCGCAGGCGTCCGGTCCGGGCATTTTACGCTTGATTGATGAGAATAATGAATATGAGGCGCTCCCGCTGCAGAACATCACCGCCATTTACCCGGGGGGCGGGACGGTTTACGATCCCGCGCTCACCTACCTCTCCCCACCCGAACCGCTGCCTCAGGACTGTGACGCGGATCTGCTCGCCGCAATCCAATCCTATCTTCCGCCCGGGACGCCGGTGGAAATTCGCCTCGGTCCCACCATTGTCGCTTCCGGCGAAGTTTACCGGAATGAATTCGGCCTGATCGTGCTCTCGAACGCCGCCGGGGAGACGCCGGTCTTTATCCCGGCACTGCAAATTCTACGCATTTTTACCAGTGACAGTCCCGTGGGATTCCGGGGTGGTGATAAACCCCGCATCGAAATTCGCAAGGAATAAACGGAGAACTGCTCACTTTCAAATTAGCATATGAGGACCGCCGCATTGACACCCGGCGTTTCGCCGGCTGCTGTCTGTCAACCCTTCTTTTTCCGCGATTCGAGAGGATGACTACGATAAAATTCCCAATTCCCGGCTGCGGTGGACCGCCCGGAGCCGGTTATCCACCCCTAACTTCCCGAAGATGTTATTCAAATGCCACTTGGTAGTGCCAAGGGTGATGACCAGCTTGACCGCAATCTCCTGATTGGTGAAGCCGGCATCCACCAAGCGGAGAATCTCCAGTTCCCGTTTGCTCAGGCGTTCTACGATCCCGGCGGTTTGCTCGCCAGTGCCTACGTCATCCTCTTTGGCCGCCGGCGCCTCCTTTTGGATGGCAGCGATCACCGCGGCGACGAAATCCGGCGCCAAGTGGCGAAGGCGGGAAAGGATACTGATTATTTCCTCCCCTTCGTCAATAAACAGCCGGTAATTATTTTCCGGAGCGGCTAAAGAGAGCGCCCGGCCAAGATCTTCGGCAGCCCGGTCCTGATCACCCATGGCTTTGTGGCCGAGCGCCTGTAGAATCAGGATCTGTGCTAAACGCCCCTGGCATCCGGTTTCTTGGGCGGTGTGCGCCATGGCAGCCAGTTGGTGCAGGGCTTCAGCGGTACGCTTCTCGGCCAGGAGGAAACGGACATATGTATACAAGGTCCAGCTATTTTGGTGTAAAGATAGAGCGCCAATCTGCGGAGCAACTCCCGCCGCCCAGCTTCGAGCCTGCTCCATCCGTCCGCTCCTGAGGGCCAGTTCCGCCTCGATCGCGTCAAACCCGCCGAGGATGTTGGTATAGCCAACCGCCTTGGCCAGCATCCGGGCTTCGGCCAATTCCGCCAAAGCCTGTTCCGTCCGGCCTAAAGCAAAAAATGCTTTGGCGAGAACATACTCGGCGTTGCCTCCCATGATTGCCTGTGATAAAAGATCACGGGCAATCATAATCCCCCGTTTCGCGTATTCGCAAGCGGTCTCAACCTGATTCGCCTGGTAAGACAGGAGGCTGAGGGGAATATATAGCAAATCAACGACCGGAAGGGGTTTCCCCGTTTGATCGACGAAAAAAGTAAAGGCTTCTGTGCAGAGCTGCATCGCCTCCCGGGACCGGCCTTGTATGTTCAAAGCAAATGCCATATTCATCAGGGAGGCCACTGCCAATAATGGGTGTTGCCTTTTCCCCCATTCATAGACCTGCCGGAAAACTTCGATCGCCTCCCCGGCGTCCCCGTCCCGCAGGGAGACCATTCCCAGCGTCATGGAGGTTAAAGCCCGGTAAAACTGTGCATCTTCCGGAAGCAGCGCTAAAGCCTTCCGCGCCAGGAGACCGGTTTCCGGAGCACCACCCAAACCGGCCAAGGTCGCTTGGAGCCCCAAAAGCGCTCCTTCAACTTTCGAAGATAGATTTGGTGCGCTCCCATGCCCGTGGATCATCGTAAGGCCGGTGATGATCTCCATTGTCTGCTTGGTATCTCCGGCAAAAAAATGCGCCCAGGCCCTCTGAACTGCTAATTCCGGATTCAGCGCAAGCTGAGCCGGGGGTAGCTGAACCGCCCACTTCAACCAGGTGCGGATCTGGTTTTTTAAGAACGACTCCTCCGCCGTCAGGCTGATCAGCCGGGCAGCCTCTCGATCATCCGCAGCGGCCAAATAATACTGGATGGCCTCGTCGAACAAGCCCTCCGCCTCACACCAACGGGCAGCCGCTTGGTAGAGTGCGGTTTTTTCTTTCCTTGAAAGCTCTGACCGGAGAAAACCAGTAAAAAGGTGATGATACCGGAACCACTCCCTCCGGTCATCTAAAGAAACCAAAAACAGATTTGCTTCTTCCAAAGCAGCTAAGAAGCGACGGCTATCACGGCGGCCGGTCACGGCCGCACAGAGCCCTGCCGAAAAACGTTCCAAGATTGACGTCTGGCGTAGGAAATCCTGTATTTCCGGCGGATACCTGCGCAAAACCTCTGACAACAAATAATCGAAGACTAAACGGTGCCCCCCCTGGAAATCACGGATGAACCGGTTAAGCGCAGACGCCCCTTCCCCCGCCAACTGTTTCATGGATAAGCCCGCCAGTTTTAAACCGGCAATCCAGCCCTCCGTTCGTTCCGCCAAGAGAGCCAGCGCTCGCTCGTCCAGAGAAATCTCCAGGTTCTTTTGGAAAAATTCGGCTACTTCCGCCGGGGTAAAACGCAGATCAGCGGCGCGGAATTCATTAAGGCGTCCCTGAACCCGCCAACGGGCAAGGGGAAATGGCGGATCTTTCCTCGTGATCATCACGGTGTGCAGGTTTTCCGGCGACTGCTCCAAAAGAAACTCGACTCCCTGGTGGATCGCGGACTGTTCGATCAGGTGGTAGTCATCGAAAACCAGGAAGACCGGCTCGCCAACCTCATCCAACTCGTTGATTAGCTCAGTCATCAGGACCGTGGGACTGGGAGTTTCGGGGTTTTCCAATAGACTGACGGTAGCCTGACCGACTTGGGGGAAGACTGTTTGCAAGGCATGAGTTAAATATAACATAAACCGGACCGGGTCATTATCATTTTCATCCAAAGAAAGCCAGACTGCTTTCTGTTTAAGATGGGAGATCCCATCCATGACAAAAGTGGTTTTCCCGTAACCGGCCGTTGCTGCCACCAAGGTAAAAGAGCATTGGGTAAAACCGGAGATCAAGCGCTGGCGCAAAAGGGGCCGGATAATCACCGGACCGTGAATTTGCGGTGGATGTATTTTCGTCGTGAGCACCCGGTTTCCCGTTAACATCTTCATCTTCTTTCCTTTCAAGCTTAAAGCATTCTCCTTTACGCACCCCGGTTAAACCAAGAAAAGCTGTTTATAAACTTTTTTATTAATATTTTCCATCCATTTTCCCGGGCATCCGGTTTAGATCGTAATATTTTGTTTTCCACACCAACTTGATATTTCCTATCACAAGCAGTAGAAAAACCCAACCCAAAACCTAACTTTAGTTAGGCGACAAACAAGCTCTCTTTCTGTATGTTATAAGTGTGCGGTTGCAATAAAAGAAATATGTTTGGAGGCGAGATTATGAAAATGAAACGCGGACAACTAATCCTTTTCGTCAGTGGGTTAATCCTGTTTAGCCTGGCCCGGCCTTCGGTGGCGGCGGAACAAGCACTCTGGGTAGCCGGGGGAAACAGTCATCATTATTCCAGCTTTAGTCTGGGCTATGCTTGGCAGAGCTATGCTCTGGAAATAGGTTTTCTTAATGACGTAGAGTATAAAAACGATGTCGATTATTTCGGGGCCTGGCCCAGCAACTATCAATCATTAGGTGTTGAACAGCGAACCAGTACCGCTGGGTTGGACCTGCTTTATCTCTTTCCACTCTCTGAACGGTTCCTTTTTTACTGCGGCCCCGGTTTATACTATCATGAACTCGGCCAGACCGTACAGGATCCGAACACGGGGAAAAAGTATAATACATATTTATCTATAAAGTTAATCCACGCTCATTCCTTCGGTTTCAAGTATAAGCTGGAGAAATTAAAGGTTGGCGTCGGTTACCATTCCATTCGCGGTATCAACGGGCAAATCGGGTTTGTCTTTTGAGAAGATCCCACCACGAAACGGGGAAAGTTACCGGAGCGGGAAAGGAATGATTGTCCTTGCGAAGAAGGCTAATCCAGGGAATGCTGATCCTGTTCTTCCTTTTCATTTCGATGGTTGATGGTTTCCATCAACCATCGGTTGCCACTGCCAACGGGAAAAACGGGTCTGTTTCCGAACTTTCCATCGAGGAGAAAACATACCCTTTGTCCCAGTTACAGGACGATTTCCGGCAGTTTCGTAAAATCATTGAAAAAAGGCATCCAAAACTTTATGTGGATCCTCAGGAATTATCAGACCTGTTTACTGCCCAGTACCAGTTACTCCGTGACCAAATGACCGAGTTGGAGTTCTACCGGGTTCTCTCCCCGCTGGTGGCGAGTTTACGCTGCGGCCACACCAACTTAACGGTTTCAAAAGCATATGAGGACTATTTACGAAAGAACGGAAAGTTTTTCCCTGCCCTGGTGAGGATTATTAATAACCGGGCTTATATTCTCCAGGATCTCTCCGGTCAGGGGATCCCGCAAGGAGCAGAGATCTTGATGATCAACGGAAAAAAGACGGAAGAGATCATCAGTTCTCTTCTGCCAAACCTGACTGCTGATGGAGACAATACATCAAAAAAATATTACCTGATGAATAATTGGTTTAACGGCCTCTACCATTATTACATCGACAATGCCACCCGCTTCTCCCTTGTTTACCGGACTGAAGATGGCCAAATCATCACCAAAACATTGGACGGCATTACAAATCAACAGATGCAGATGACGACCATGAGTATTTACTATCCCCGCGGGAACAACCTCTTGACGGGTTCTTTCGCGGAAGATCATGCCCTTTTATCCATCAAGTCCTTTAGCCTGAGAAACAAGGAGCAGTACCGGGCCTTCATCGATCACTTCTTTCAGGAACTGGCAGATCAAAAAATTTCCCACCTGATTCTGGATTTACGGGACAACTGGGGAGGAAGCCCGTATTACGCCTCCTATCTCTTATCTTACTTGATTAGTACGCCCGTCCAATATTTTGATGATCAAGCGCCGTTTTATTACAACAAGTACAAAAAGCCGCTCAAACCGGCATCACAGCGTTTTACCGGCCAGCTGTATATCTTAATCAACGGGGCTTCCTTTTCAACGACCGGTCATCTCTGTTCTCTCTTAAAAGCCCATGGGATCGGTGTCTTTATCGGGGAAGAATCAGGCGGTTCTTATTTATGTACTGATGCCGCAATCAAAGTTACCTTGCGCCACACAAAGCTTCGGCTGCATTGCTCAACCACACCGTTTGCCACCGCCGTGGCGGATCTACCGCCCGGGAGAGGGATCATCCCGGACTACCGGGTCACGCCAGCCCTCCACGATTACCTGGCAGGGGTTGATCCCCAAATGCATCAGGCCATCCAATTAATAAATTTACAGTAAAGAAAAGGCTTTGCGCACCGCAAAAACTTTCGGAGTGTAAATCCAGTGGATTAAAGGAGGCGTGGGGGACAATCATCAGACTGCGGTTAAGATCTTCAAGAAATCGGCAGGAAACCGCTTACTTTCATTATTAAGATCGCCGCATTGACGCTTGACTCGATGCCGCCGATGTTGGCCGGTAAAGTAACCGTCCCGAAACTGGTCTGGTTCCGTAAAGTTAAAATGTCCCCGGGGACGGCGGAGAGAATTACCCAGCCGGCATTCGGGGCGTCCACGGCTGTCCCGTAGGTGGCGCCAGGGACGGGCGAGTTATTGAGAAAAAGGGTAAACTGGTTGCTCCCGCCGTCGGCGATGTAGAACCAAACCGCGTAGTCACCCGCACTATTAATGGTGATTTGTGCGGTTCCGGGCGGGTGGGAAAGATCGCCGGCCATGCTTCCGTTATTGCTAAAGATGACAGCCTCTCCCGGCGGTATCGCTTGGGCTCCTTGGTTATAAATATAAGCATAGGTTAAGCACGGGCTGACTCTTTTTTCACAAATTACTTGCGCCGAAGCAAGCAGGCTTTGTTGGGCCTGGTGGAGACTGGCCAGCAGCTGTCCATAATCCACCGGCATACAGGCCAGCCACCTGCTACGGGTTTGAAGCTTGTCGGTAATCACCCCTAAACAATCAAGCACATACTGGTACTTACGCTGTTTATAGTAGCGTAAGGCCAAGCGTAGATCATTGAGCAATGAGTTTTTAAAATAGGGATTCACCGGTAATTGCCTTATCTTTCCCTGAATAATCTTGAGTTGAACCCCGACAGCCAACTCCGGGTTGGGCATTTCTCTCACTCCCCATGCATGAAAACTCGGCCGGTTAAACTGTTTAATGATAATGGCACTATATTGTTTATACTATTAGGGACAAGCGAAAAGTGTTACCCCCTTTGCCCGGGAAAAGAGTTTAGGTTTATAACAATTTACCCGGACCGGTGGCAACAGTATGTCCGGAAATGGCTGTCCGGCGATGAGAAGGGACCCGCCGGCGCGGCAATGAAAAACCCGGCCGCATCAACGGCCGGGTTTTTGTGTCAAGACGGTGCCAATTTAATGATGGGAAAACTTTCCGGGGCATCCGAGTCGCCTTAAACGAAGAAAAACTTCTTTACATTGCAATTTCACGTTAACCCTTATATAAACGGTTAAAGGTTTGCTGGGCCGCCACCACCGCGTTCCTCATGATATCTTCGGCCTTCGCGGTCGCCCGTTTCGCCAAAGCGTCCATCAGCGCCTTCGTATCGACCTCCGCCGCCGCCAGCAGGCAGGCTTCCCAGCTTAGGACACTGCGGACTACCCGGTCGATCCCTTGTTCTTCATTATCATAGGGGCGAACCTGCATATCATGGCCGAACCAGCGGTGGTATCCGGCTTCTTGCAGCAGCCCGGCAATGGCAATATTAAAGCCGTTAATCTTGGTGCCGTGGTCGATATCATAGCGGCCGGGCCCGCCTAAAGTAATCCCGTCATTATACCCTTGGCTGTTGAGATGCATGTGGACCATCGCGTTATGGTCCAATTCTTCCACGGTATCATAGACATGATCAAGACCGATCATCTCCGAATGTCCAAACTCTTTATTAACCCCTTTCCGCGCCCGGGAGATCCCGTACTCCTCCTCCAGCCGGCGGAAGAGCAAGAGGGCGGACGCCACGGTCGGCAGCAACATCGCCGGGTGTCCTTCGTTCGGCTTCGGTTCGATCCCGATATAAAGGGCGCCGCCTTTTTGCGCTTCGTATTGACAAAGTTTCGCGATGCTTTCTTTTAAGTTCTGATACATCTGTTTAATCCCGACCGTCGCCAGATCATAACCATAGGATCCGTTCCACAAGACAAAGGCAGGCGCCATTTCCGGGTCGGGATGCCAGCACTTTTTCAACGGCCCGTAGGTTAAATCCACCGCCCGCTCCCCGAGTTCTTCGGCCCGCCGCCGTTCGTCCGGATCCAACGAGGCAATCCCGCCATAACCAAAATGGCTATGCGCCCCCGGGGTAATCATCGCCAGATAAATCCCGGCCTCACTGAGGGCATCAGCGACCTCGGCCGCGTTCTGCTCGTTGATCTCCGTGTCATAGTGCACCTCATAGCCCAACTGGACCCAATCGGGCAGGCGCGGGGCAATCTTCTCTTTGATCAGCCTCACCACCCCGGCAGTGTCGAGGTGCTGTGCATCCCAGGCGGGACGCATCTTCGCCGGGACGAACCCCCCTTTACCTGGAATAAACGTCCAACGGCACAGTGAATGGAAAGTTTTCTTCCTCATCAATAACCCTCCTTTATTTTCTTAACTGGGCTTGTAAGACCGCCGCCCATTTTTCGTAAAGTTCCCGGTAGACAGGGACCAACTCGGGGTTTGGTTCAATCGTCTTTTCCGTTTTCAGTCCGGCAAAAGCTTCCGCCGGTACCCGGTAAATCCCCGCCCCCAAGCCGGCGCCCCGGGCTGCCCCCTGGGCGCCGTCGGTATTGTACAGTTCGACCCGCGCCCCGGTCACGGTGGCAAAAACCTCACCGAACAAGGGACTTAAAAACATATTGGCCTGGCCGGCGCGGACCAAGTTTGTCTCTACGCCCATCTGTTTCATAATCTCCAAGCCATAATTGAGGGCGAAGACAATCCCTTCCTGCCCGGCCCGGAGAAGATGCCCCCGGTGGTGCAGGTTGAAATTCAACCCGTGCAACGAGGCATTGATCTCCTTATTCTCCAAGGTCCGTTCGGCGCCATTCCCGTAGGGGAAGATCATTAACCCCTCCGCGCCGGCCGGGACGGCCGCAGCCAGACGGTTCATCTCATCGTAAGTGGCCGATTCCGCCATCAAGTTCTGCTTCAGCCAGCGGTTCAGGCTTCCGGTCCCGTTCAGGCAGAGCAGTATCCCATAGCGGGGAGCCTCCGGCTGGTGGTTGACATGCAAAAAGGTGTTCACCCGCGATTTCGGATCATATTCCGGCTTCGACCCCACCCCGTAGACGACCCCGCTGGTCCCGGCCGTCGCCGCCACTTCGCCCGGGTTCAGCACATTTAAGGAAAAAGCATTGTTCGGTTGGTCACCGGCCCGGTACGCCACGACCGTTCCCGGCTTCAAGCCAAGTTCACCGGCTGCTTTCGCGCTCAACTGGCCCTGCGGGGCGAACGTCGGGACCACTTCCGGAATTAATTCCCGGTCAATTCCATAGTACGCTAAGAGCGCCTCTGCCAGGGTTTGCTCCTGAAAATCCCAGAGAATCCCTTCGGACAAACCGGAAGGGGTCGTTTTGATCTCCCCGGTCATCCGCATGGCGATATAATCACCGGGGAGCATCGCCTTATGTACTTTCCTGTAGATCTCAGGTTCGTTCTCCAGCACCCACTTCAGTTTGGAGGCAGTAAAATTGCCCGGGGAGTTCAAAAAGCGGGCCAGGCACTGCTCTTCCCCAAGCTCGGTAAAGGCCCGGTCACCGATCCCGGCCGCCCGGCTGTCACACCAGATGATTGCCGGACGTAAAACCTCTCCTTCCCGATCGACCAGCACCAGTCCGTGCATCTGGTAAGAGATCCCGATTGCTTTAATCTCCTCCGGGTTAACCTGGCTTTTGGCCAGAATTGCGGCGGTTGCCCGTTTAACATGTTCCCACCAGGTTCTGGGGTCTTGCTCCGCCCAACCGGGCTTTGGGGCAATAATCTCCAGTTCGGTCGGGGGCGAGGTCGCGGCGGCGACCAACTGCCCTTCGACATTCAACAACGCTGCCTTAATCGAAGAACTGCCGATGTCAAAACCGAGCAAATAAGCCATTTCTCAACCACCCTCTTCGAAATTATAGAGTTTAAAGCCTCGAATCCGGAAAACCGGTCGTGCGTCCTGTTTCCACTCTTTTGGGAAATTATAAGGTTTAATGCTTTTAACCTTCACTTGCCACTTGTGACTTGAACCTCAGAGTTACTTTCGTTTCATCCCCGGTCAGTGAAACATTAGTGGCGTTTTCTAGGAAGCGTATGCGGAATTATTTAAAATATTATAAGATAAAAAGCTTTTATTTTGCTGTTTGTTTCTCTTGCCAGCAGTCAGTTAACTGCCTTTAGCATTTGGTCAAGGACAATACTGCCCATCCCTAAGGCCACCGCTTGATCGCCCAGTTGTGAGAATTCCAGGCGGACGCCGGCAAAGGACTTTTCCAGCGTGCGTGCTTTGATCTCTTTCAGCAAGCTGTGGTAAACAAACTCTCTCACCGCGGTCAGTTCTCCCCCGACGACAACCATCTCCGGGTTTAACCCGTTAATGAGATTGGCAATCCCCAGCCCCAAATAGCGGAGAACGGTTTGCAAGACCTCCAGCGCCGGCTGCTCGCCGTTGGTACTCCGGCGGAGAAACTCCTGGAAAGTCGTCAGGTGCTGATTTGTTTTTGCGGCGTACATCCGTAAAGCGGCCGAGTTGGAGGCATATACTTCCCAACAACCTTGATTCCCGCAACGGCAATCTTCCCCCAGGGGCTCCACTGTCATGTGGCCGAATTCCCCCGCATACTGGAGAAAGCCCGGAAACAACTGACGATTAATGATCAACCCGCAGCCGATTCCCACCCCGACCGAAACATAGACCAAGTGTGAGACCTGCTGCGCCACACCAAAAACCACTTCGCCCAACGCCCCGGCATTTGCTTCGTTCTCCAGATAAACCGGCTTCTCCAGTGCCAGCATGGACGGCAAATTTACATTTCGCCACCCAAGGTTCGGGGCAAATTCGATGATCGTCCGCTCCCTGTTCAGTACCCCCGGAACGCCGATCCCAATTCCCCCGACCTGCGAAAACATCACTCCATTCTCGGCCAGCAAACCCTGGATAAAATCTTTGAGCAAGCGGCTGACCTGCCATTCATCCCGGTCAACCAGGGCAACCTCTTTCTCTCCTTTGATTTCCCCTTTGAAATTAAGGAGCACGCCGCACAGCCGGTCGACCTTTAAGTCAATGCCCAACGCATAAGCATAATCCGGGTTCAACTGGTATAGAACAGAACGGCGTCCGCCCGTCGACTGGGCGGTCCCGCCGGACCGGATCATCTTTTCACCCAGCAATTCTTTGATAAAAGTCGCAACCGTCGTCGTACTTAAGCCGAGTTCCTCAGCAATCTCCCGTTTGGCAACCGGCTGTTTTTCCTTGATACACTTCAGAATCTGCGTTTTATTCGTATTCCGCATTAACTCCTGGTTGATTGCTTTCTTCACCATTAATCTTAATCCAGCCTTTTTTTCTCAACATTCCCGGTTAAACCGCTGTTTTTTGTGTCATCAATGTTAACAAAAATCTTTTTAAAAGTTATTTATAATATTCGTCGCTCTTTATTTATTTCCTCCTGGCGGGTTTGAGAATCTCTCTTGCGCGGTTTAGCTTGTGACAAGGACCGATGAACGGCTGAGCGCCTCTTCCTTTCCCGGAAACAGAGGTTAGATCCCCACGCGCACCAGTACCGGTTCCAACAATTTGATTAGGTCCTGGGGATCCACTTCCACCAAAAAACCTCTTTTCCCTCCGTTAATATATATTTTGGGCAGTTCAAGGATAGTCGCTTCCATGTAAACAGGCATCTTCCGGCGGGTCCCAAAGGGCGAAGTCCCGCCCACCAGATAACCGCTGTGCTTATTCGCCACTTCCGGGGCGCATGGTTTAACCGTTTTCACCCCGATGACCCGCGCCAGCTCCTTGGTCGAGACCTCACGATCGCCGTGCATTAAGACAATTAAGGGATTTTTATTTTCATCCTCCATAATCAGCGTCTTGATCGTCGCGTGCTCGTCCAGCCCCAATTCCCGCGCGGCCACCTCCGTTCCCCCTCTTTCCTCGTAATCATAGAGATGGGGTATAAAGTTGACATTCGCCGCCCGTAAAACCCGGATTCCTTGGGTTACTGGGTATTTGGTCCTTGTTGCCAAAACAATACGCCACCCTTCTGCCAGAATATATGTTGGCTTACTTTTGATCCATAACCGTTAATCAGGATCATACCATAAATTCTTTTCAAATCCTTCCTGATCAAACAAGGCGGGAAACGCTTCCGGGCGGCCTATCCTGTTTACCGCAGCAAGCTTTATCATTCTCCGGAGCAAAGGTCAAAATAAAAAAAGCCCTCGCAATGAGGGCAAACTCCGCTTTGGCCAATCAGGTCGGCACAGTTCATTTATGTTCCACTTTCAAATTTTTAATACAAACCTCGGCATAGGCATCTGGTGCATCATAAGAAGTGTTTGATTGGGTGTAACACCCAGCTTTAAAGTAACAACCCGTAGCGCTTTTTTCCCAATCAACCACCAAATCATCATTGTACCAGACTTTAATTCTTCCACCTTGCGCTTCAATTTTTAAATTGTACCACGTGCCCAGTGTATAATTGGCGTCCACCAAAACTTTACTCTCCCCTTGCCTTTGCACATACAAACGGGTGTCTTCCAGGCGAAAGGCGACAATCAGGGCACTGGCATCATGGATCTGGGCCGTAATGACATGCGGCCGGTTCGTTGGGAGCTTAAGTACTCTTTGGCGCATTGTCATCGTATGCGTCCCGGAGGTTGTCGACCAGCTTGCCTGATCCCGGCCGTTATTTTTCATTTCCCGGAGTTCAGTACGGGGGTAAGAAGAATTTGGTGTCGTCACACCGCCGCAATGCGCCCTGAATTTCACGTAATCATTTGTCGAACTGGTATCGAAATAAGTGGCGTGCCGGTAGGTAGCCAACTGTGGTTGTTTGATTTCATCGGCTCTTCCATCTTGGTCTGTATCAATTGGCAAGGTTACTTTCCAGTTGGTCAAATCGATCACTTCCGCTGGTAATAAAGTACCTTGCCCCGTTTCAATACTGTCATCGGCCAAGACGGATTCTTTTTTGGGCGAACAGCCGCCTCCCAGCAAAAACAGACAGGAAAAAATCAGCAACAGGCAAAGCTTTTTCATGAACCGACGCCCCCTTTTTGGCAAGGGTTGATGAGAAACCTCAACCCTTCTTTAGTAATACTATTGACGGTGAGGTTTCTCATCTTATTCCCCATAAGCAATCTCCTTTTAAAGTCCTTTTTTAATCAAAGCCATCCTGCCTTTCGTGTACGGTTAGAACAGGAGCCGGTATTGAACCCCGGGTTCGGCGATGAAGGAGAAGACCTCATCCGTTACATCAAACGGCTCGTCGGTCAGCCATTCGCCATCCGCCAGCAACTCCAAGGCTTTCACCTTCCGTTTGCTGAAATTCAGCACCACGGTCTCGTCGGCGTCGTTTTTCACCAGAATTTCGTTCTTCCCGACGGAGACCTGCAGCGTCCCGACATCGACAGGCGAATCGACCGATAAATCGCGAATGTCAAACCGCCAGTCACGGCCGGCAACGGTATTACCCCTTGCGATCATCACTTCAGTCAGTACACCATTTTTCTTTCTCACCGCCGCCAAGAGGGCGTTGGTCTCTATCGCGTCCAGTTTCACCGGCAGATTCTTGTTGTAGTTGAAATAGACGATATCATCACCCTTGATACTGGTAATCCGGTAAGCGCCCACCGGTTCCGTCACCTGTTCCTTGGCGAGCAACCGGTATTTGTATGGCGTGACGCGATATTTGAAATTGTCTTGCACCGGAACGAGCAGTGAATTGAAGAGAATCGACTTCCCGGACTTCCGGATCAGCAAGGCCGGCACTTTTTCCCCGCTGGGCACATCGCCGATGCGGGCTGCAACCAGACCGGTACCGGTGATCACCTGGCTTTTCTCCTTGGTTAACTGGTTCAGTTCAACCCGGCCGCTTGCATTTTCCCAGGTTACTTTAAATTCACCCTTTGCCTGGGCAATCGCCGGCTGTTCAAGGTATTGATAACCCGGCGTCTTAGGAAGTTTAACCGGATCCCATTTGAAGTCGGCCTTTAAGGTTCCGTAATTATGATAAGCCCAGTCCGCCGTGTTTTCCCGGTCCGAAGTGACCCGGAAGAGGTCTAAAAGGTACCAGTCGCTCAAGAGCACGGTCCGGTCAAATAAAGAACCGGGATAACAGCGGTCATCCTGCATCCGTACCGTCTGGAAGACCTTGCCACCGGAGAAATACTGGACTTTCGCCAGACCGGAATACAGCTGGTTCCGTTCGTTCAAGGCGACGGTATTATGCGCCAATGTTGACTTAAACCAGCCTTCATGCCGTGGGTCACGGTACTGGATCGAACCGGGATCCGGCGCCTGGGTCCGGCCGTTGGCATAAAACTGGAGTCCCATCTTGTCATAGTGACTATGGCCGCCGGCATAAGCCATCCCGTTCACCGCCGCAAAGAGCTCTGTCTTTTCAGCGCTGCCGCTTCTAAGCACCGCCTGCCCGCTGGCCAACAATTGGCTGGTGAGCGGCGGCAAGTTTATCTCCGGAAGTTCTGCCACGCCGTAGAGAAGGGCATCGAGTGAATTCCGTCTGGAATTCTTCAGGATCGGGATGATATAAGGATCCCTGGTATGGCGGTAAGCTGATTCAAAGAGCTCGGCGCGGTCGTCCTCATAAAGGTTGACCACCCGGCCGTCCCCGAAGGTCGGCAGTTCTCCGGAGGGATCTTGGTAAAGAATCGGGAAACTGTAGATTGAACGGTAGGCCGGATCCTCAAAGAGATTAATTCCACTATGGATCGCCGCATCGGAGAGGTACTTCAAACAGCGCATCGCGTAGTAATGGTAATGGCCCGATCCTTCGTACCAGAAACCGTCCGGGGTAATACTGTTCTCCATCTGGAAGTAGAACCCGGAATCGACTTTGTGTAACGCGTAAAGCACGTATTTCTTTTCTTTCAAGAGGAAGCCGATCACGCCGACGCCCGAGTTATACCATGCTTGGTGGTTGTGCCGGCCTTCGTTCACCCGCATCAAAAGCTGCGCGACCGGATGGAAGATGTTATTTTCAATCGCGGTCCGTTCGTCCGGGGTGAACTGGTCATAAAGCAGATCATAGGCAAAGGCCAGGGAGACAACCCACTCGGTCTCGTTAATACTTTGCGCCGTCACCCGTCCGCCGGCGCCGGCCCGGTCACCTTCGTTGCCGTCTTTATCATGCAAGGTATAGGTTAAGTATTTATCCTTATAACCAAGGATGATCTCTTTGGCTTTATCGGCATAAGCCCGGTTGCCGTCCAGCCAGTACATCAAGGCCAAATCCCTTGCCGCCCGGGAAAATTCATAATGCCTGGCGGTCAGCTCGTACGGGTATTTCGTCGCCCCGACTTCGTGATAATACCCGCCGCCGGTCTCCGGTAATTCGATCTTTGTATTCACCCAGCCATTGGCGGTCAGCTTCAGTTTGTTATAAGCCTCGCGGGCCCAGTCGTACTTCTCGACTTTGGCTTTTGCCTCCGCCAATTCCGCTTTGTTCACGAATAAACCGGGACGTTCCACAACCTTAAACTCGAACGGGATCTCGTACAGGACCTCATTCATCACCGATTCCTTGGTCAGTTGCATCCGGTCAAAATAAAGGACGGTATCAGGTTGCGGACTGTTCCCCCAACCGGAGGAGGCAATTTTGATGTAGTCAATCTTGTGCCAGCCGGCCGGATTCCGGGTGGTGACAAACGCCGTCAAGGGAACCTCGATCAGGCGCCAGCCAGACCAGTTGATCAGGATCGTGGTTTGGTAATAGTTATCTTTGCCGACGCCGGGTTCGGAATAGACGGCAATCGTAAAACTCGCTTTATTGGCGGTCTCGGAGTAAACCCAGACCGAAAAATAGGAATAGCCGCTCCAGTCCTTGGGGATGTCTTTCGCCACAATCCGGCTGTTGATTACGGTATTCGCCCATTTGCCCGCGGTTTTGCCGCTTTTCACATATTTGTCTTCAAAGATTAAACCCTCGGTCTGCGGCGAAAAATAACCGACATGCGTGGGTTGGAAATCCCCGACGTGGATGTGGCCCGGCGGTGGATTCTTCGGGTCCAGGCCGGTTTTCTCCCCTGTTTGGTCATACCCATACCAGATGTTTTCTTCCGGTTCAAAATCACTGATTAGCAAGACATCGTTCTCTTCGGCCGCCATGGCCAAAGAACAGACCGTGCAGAAGAGGAGAACCAAGACGGAGACGACTAAGGCTTTCCGTACCATTTAATCTTACACCTCCATTATCTTTTTTGCCCCGTTTTTCCTTTTCAAAGCTAACTCGCTATCTAGCTTTATCTTTTTAGGTTACTCGTGTTACCAAAAACAACATTCACCGGCCCGTTATCGTAGCGAGGAGGGCATCGTTACTGGGTTCCTCAGTTAATGCCCTCGCTCGTACTGCAGTCATTTAAAAATGCGGACATTTACTCCACTGGCCAAGCGCCCGTAACAAACCTTCGAAATAATAATAGTCACCCCAGATCAGACAGTTATCCATCCGCTGGCCGGCCGGTACATGCTGCGCCCCGTGGAGTAAGAGCGCCGCGTGCGGCGTGCCCTGGGTCGTATAATGATCGGTCAACGACTCCAGGATGGCCAGGGCTTTGCGTTCGTATCGCTCGCTCACCGCTTCCTCTTCGGCGCCTTTCGCCAGTTCGAACAGGCCGGAAGCGACTGCGGCGGCCGCCGATGAATCTTTATAGGTATTGGGAATGTCGGGATGGTTGAAATCCCAGTACGGAACGAGATCATCCGGTAAATTGTTCAGAAAATAATCGGCGGTTTTAAAGGCGGAAGCTCTAAACGGTTTATGCCCGGTCATTAAATAGGCGTGCGCAAAACCGTAAACCGCCCAGGCCAGCCCCCTTGACCAGCAGGACTCCGGCGCATACCCTTGGCCGCCCAGCCAACAAATGAACTTCCCGGTCTTCGGATCATACTTGACCAGATGGGCGGAACTGCCGTCTTCACGCAGGAAATACCGTTGGACGCCGGTCGCTTCACTGAAACCGACGTTATAGAAACGCCGCTCGCCGGTCTCCTCGAAAGCCCACCACATCAAGGCAATATTCATCATGGCGTCCACCGCGGACGTGAAATTATCGGTTTCATCATCAAGGGTGCTGTGCCACTGGATGATCCCAATCTGGGGGTTGAGACGCCTGGTATAATAGTCGGCGGCGGTCAAGACGACTTCCTTGTAATGCGGATCGCCAAGCAAATAATAGCCTTTTAAATGCGACAGTCCGAGCAAAAACCCGAGATCATGGGTCCAGGTGTCGGTTTTGCGGTATTCGATCATTGCCGTCCATTTTTTCGCCCATGCCAGGTATTTTTCTTCCCCGGTCGCTTCGTACGCCAGCCACAAGAGACCAACCCAGTGCCCGTCTCCCCATAAGCCCTTACCGGTTGCCTCCACCCTTCCATCTGGCAGGGTAGAAATGGGAAATACTTTCCCCATCGGTTCCATCTGCTCGGCCATCATCGCAATGCGGGAAAGACAAAACGCCACTGCTTGTTGGAATTTCTCCTTTTGTCCGGGTGTCAAGTATTTACTCACCGCGATCTCCTCCCTGTTTTTAAGCTAATTACGCTGTCGCTCGTTTGCCGTTACGCCAAAATCACCCTTAAAAACCGACCGGGGCGGCAACGAGAACAATCGTGATCCGGCCCGGAAACTTCCGGCCGTTATGAATAATCGTCGTATAATTGCAAAGACGGTCCTTGGCCTCACAATCGCCGCAAAGGCCGGTCTCCAAACACGGGGTTTTATGCGTCCCCAATCGTTTGGCATTCATCGGCGCCGCAATTTCTTTGATCCGCCGGAAAGCTTCATCAATATTGTGGACGATCTTATTGACCCCGGTGATGATCAGGACATTCCGCGGGCCGAAGATCATCCCCGCCACCCGGTTCCCGGTACAGTCCCGGTTCACCAGTTCCCCGTTGGTGGTAATCGCATTGCACCCGGTCACCAGGTAATCGGCGAGCATTCCTTGGCGCATGATCTCGACGCGGTCCGGAATAAAGGGAAGCTTTTGGTAGCGGTCGAAAAGTTTATACTTGGGCGAGCGGAACACTTCTATAAGTCCCATCTCGGCGATGGCCGCCGAGCCCCCAAGCGTAATACTGGCGCCTTCCGGAATCAACTCCAGAACCTTTGCTTTCGCCTCCGCCAAATCTTCCACCAAGTGTACGACATAACCGGCTTTCTGCAGTACGGGCACGATCCGCTCGGCTTTTTTCCGGTCAAACCACTTTCGAACTTCCTGCGACATTTTTCCTCCCCCATCCATCCATGTTTCATCTCCAAACGTAATCAAGCATCCCTTTAAAGCCCAAGGGGCGCAAAAGTTTCATCTCCAAGCGCCATCAGCACCATGCCAGCTAAAGCCCCTGCTGGATGTGGCCCGGCTTCACGAGACCGGCCGTTCAATGACAAAGGCCGCCACCGACTGTTTGAGCGTATCGGCAATCGCCGCCAGGTTCTCGGCGAGGGCGGTTACTTGTTCCACCATTGCGCTCTGCTCCTCCGCGGTCGCCGAAACCTCTTCCGTGCTGGCCATACTTTCTTCGCTGATCGCGGCGATCGTATTGATTGCTGTCAAGACCAGTTCGTTCTTTTCCGCCATAAAGCGGGCGGAAACGGCGACCTTGTTGATCTGCTCCAGAATCCGGTTCAACGTGACAAAAATATCGCCAAATGTGCCGGAGGCTTTAACCGTTAGTTCCCGGCCGGCTTCGACTCTTTCAATGCCCGCCTGGATCACTTCCACCGCGTGGTTGGTCCGGCTGCGCATCTGCATAATCAAATTGGCGATCAATTGGGCAGAATCTTTGGATTGATTGGCCAGCTTGCTGGTCTCGTGGGCGACGACCGCAAAACCTCTCCCCTGCTCGCCGGCACGGGCGGCCTCAATCGCCGCGTTCAAGGCCAGTAAAGCAGTCTTCTCCGCAATGTCACTGATCAAAACCGTAATGTTATTGATCTCCTCCGAGCCACGGTTAAGTTCGGCAATGACCTCCCCGAGCTCTTTGGTTGAAACGTAGAGGCCGTTAATCTCCTCCGCTACCTCCCCGGCGACTTTCTGCCCCAGCATCGCCGTCTCGGCCACTTTCCCGGAGGCGCTCGCCATCACTTCCGTTTCCTTGGAGACCGTATTGACCAAATCCGCCAGTTCGGTCATGCTGGTTACGATCTGATTAATCTGGCCGGCCTGTTCGGAAGCTCCGATCGCTAATTCTTCCATCACCCGCGCTACTTCGGCCGCCGATTTTTTTGATTCGTTCGAGGCAACCAGGATTTCCTGACTGGCAGCAAGTAAGGATTCCGCTTGGCGGTTAACGCGGAGGATCAGCCCGCGCAGGCCGTTAATGGCGCCTTTGATCCCGTTGCCGATGCTCCGCATCTCTTTTGAGCCCTCAACCTGAACCTCCAGGCTTAAATCACCGGCCGCCAGGGCATCGGGCCGCCACCATCTTCTTTAACGGGCGGGAAATGGAACGGGTCATTAACAAACTAAACCCGATACTAAGCGCCGCACTGAAGACGAGCAGGATAATGGTGTTTCTCCTGGAATTGGCGGTATATTCGTTACCCCGCGCCATCGTCCGCAGCGAGGTTAACCGGATCAAATTTTCCAACCGGGTTAAGGCGCTGTCAATTAAGGATAAATGCCGGGATAAAGCGGCATAGTTCTCCGGACTCACCGGTGCGGCCAACAGCTTTTTCAAATTCTCCGCTTCATTAAGAATAATTTGGAGGTCGGCCTGGTTTCCCGCCATGAACGCCGCCAGCATGTTGATATTGGTATCCAGATCAATCGTTGTGAGTTGGCTGACCGGCAAGTTGGCCAGCGTTGTCAGATAGTTGATCTCGATTTCATTGAGATCGTCCCGGATCGCATACACAGCGTCCGTACCGCTGACCGTGTCCGTAAAGACCTGCTGCGTTACCTGGTGCATGGAATGGATATTTTTTAAACCGAACCAACCTTCCAAACCCAGAAAACCCAACATGAGGATGATGATCAATAAGACCTGATGAAACAGTTTGAGGCGCGTGACGGACAAACCGGCCGGCGCTTTCTCCTTGGCCATCGTCTTGGTCTTTTTAAACATGCCAAAATATCTCCTTTACCGGAGCTTCCATGCTCCTTCTTCCGGCGCTGCGATCACCCAACTCCGTCCGGCGTATGTTACGAGGTAGCCGTCTTCGGTGACGATAAACTCCGGCAGTTGTTGGGGTTGGCCTTGAACCGGGAAGATCAGGGTATGGAAGACAATCTTTTCCTTCCCCCGCTGCCGGTAGGAACCTTCCGGCGCCGGCCGTTTAATGTCATAGTACGGACAGTGCCAGCCACGGATCGGATCCTCCGAACCATGGTAAATCTGCGCTTCCACCTTGTTCTCCCCGAATGTGGCCAGGATCAGATTGGCATCCGGGAAGGAGGTCACCATGTAGCGGCCGGTGGGGTCGAGAGTGAGCTCTCCATCGTAATAATGCCAGATCTGTTCCGCCTCATGTTCGCCCGGACCACTGATTGTATCCCGCAGGATCCAAAAGTCCGGTTTGACAAAGATGATCTGCCGCCGGTGCACGACCTGATCGACCAGACAGACCTTGCCGTGCGCAACGCCCTTCTCTTGCAGAAGTTTTTCATCCTTTTGGCTGGCGTCTACCCCGTAGCCACCTTTAAAGTATCCCTCGGCGAAATCGTAGGTTTCCCCAATCTGCATCCAGCCTTCGGCGTCGGCGGCCACCTGGTTGTAGCCGTCAACCAGGACCGAGTTATAAGCCGCGGTCGTTTTGAAATACTTCGCCCAGGGCATCCAGGGCGCATCGGGACTGGTCGTATAGCGCCACCGGCCGCAGTTGACCAAAAACTTGCGGCCATAGGCCGATACTTCAACATTCAGCTGGTCTTCATTCATATGGTTATCGCCCCACCGTCCCATATCGAAGAAAAGATAGCGGGCTTGGTCGCTCCAGTCGCTCCGCATGATCCCGACGCGGGCCTCCGGGAAATAGTAGGAAGTATACGCCGGTTTGAGGCCGGATTTCCCCCCGGTCAAGCGGTATTCAATCTCGGGAACCTTTAACAAGGAGTTGATCCGTTCCAACTGTTCCCGGCGGTTGGTATCAGTGTTGGAATCATTGGTGATTGGCACGGAATAATCCGGTTTGCTCTGGTACAATTCGGCCTTGGCGGTCAGCAAAAGCCGTTCCCGGTATTCTTCAGGAAAGAGCCCGGCAAAACCGTTCTTCACCGCGACCTCATAGAAGGTGAAGAAGCTGCGCATCGCCACCCAGTGATAACCGCCGGACATCTCTTTGGTATAGCCGTCGGCATGGAATTGCTTGGGCCACATCTCCATCAGGAAATCAACGGCAAAACGCCGCCATTTCTCAGCCTCTTTGAATTCCTGATAGAAAATACCGATTAGCCCGAGGGCCGCCACCTCCAGGCAGGCATGATTCCCGGTCCGCCAGTGGTGGATCGAGAGGAAATCAGCCTGGTCATGGATGGAGAGCATAATCTTCCCCCAGGCCTCCGGGGTCATGCTCTTGCTCTTGATAATCTTCGCCAGCGCCTCCGGCCAGGTTTCGGCAATCCGCCCGGCGACCTCAAACGGTCGCCAGGTGGATTTCTTATACTCCAGGTAGGGCTTACCTACCGGGTCAAAGCGGGGGACTTTCTCGATATAGTCGAGGAGATGTTCAACAATCGCTGCCGCGTATTTTTCATCCCCGGTTTTCCGGTATTCCTCCGCCAGCAGCATAAAGTACCCGTGCCGGACCAGCCCGCCGTTCCATTCCAGGTCCCCGTTGGGGGTGGCATACCAGTCGAGCCCGGCAGAGAGATCCATCGTATGTTCACCGAGATGGAAAATCTTCCGGACAAACTGATCCGCCTCCCCGGGCTGGTCATGGTGCATCACGGGGCCGACCTCTTCCTGGTGGTAGCCTGCCGCTCTTTCCGGCAGTTTCTCTTGGTAAAAAGCGAGTACTTCCTCGAGTGAGCCAAACTTAACCGTCAACAAAGCATTTATCTTGTCCAGCATTTTTCTCCCCCTTGTCCAGTCAATCTCCCATCCGTGGTCTTACAACAAGTTTAATTCAAGGGGTTTTCCGATCTTCTTCGTTTCCACATTCCATCCAGTGATCTCAAATTGTGCCTGGATTCTCCCCTGAAAGCCCTTGTTGTTGATAATCTCGACTATCACCTTCTTTTCCGTGCCCGGGAGTAGTGCGAAGTAATTGTCACTGTATATCTCGGTCGCCACCTCATGAACCCCCGGTAAGGATACCCCGGTAAAGAAGGCCAAAGTATCGGTATTGTTCCGTAAATGGACATGGAGTTTAATCCGGCCGCCGGCGGAAATCTCCAGTTCATCGTAGAAGACTTCCCCCTCCACCGCAATGGTCGGGAGATTACTGAGGTCGGCAAGATAAGCTCCGTCGTTGTCGAATTCGATGACTGCCCGCTTCTGTTCTTCCGTCGAGACTTCCCGGATAAAGACGGGTTCGGAGATTCCGGTCGCGTGCTTCCCATAAAGCCGGACTTCGAGGATATTCTCGCCACCCCAGTTGATCTTATCAGCCGGAATGGTATAAAAGCGCTTGATCAAATTCGGAATGACAAACGGATCCGAGCTAATCCGGATATTCTGTTTATCGCCTTTCCGGGTGGGTTGTTGGAAAATTTCTTTCTTCTCCACCCCTTTTTCGGCCGCCATCCGCTCCGCCCATGTCTCGGTGAAGAGTAACTCGTCGGTGCCCATCTCAACGGTCAACTCTTCCTCCGTCGCTCCGATCTTCACGCCGTTAAAATAGACTTCATCGTTCCCTTCAAAACCGGCGCAGAACATCTCCAGCTCCGTTCCCCGCCAGTCGGCTGGAATGGTAACTTTCCTCCGGAAAAACGCCACTTCGCCGGCGGGCGGCGCGATCGGCGGTTTATGCCAGTAGGCCGGCATGACAATCCCTTGCCACTTCGTCTCTTTTTTCTCCGTCCCGATCTGATACTCCCAGTAACCGTTCAGGTTAAGGCAACGGTCCGGCCTGGTATAGTCGGACGTCCCGATCCAGTAGAAATTCTCCGCCAGCACCTCGCCATATTGACTGAGATTCAGGTACAGGAAGAAGATTTTCCGCCGGTAATCTTTTGGTACTCTCCAGCGCAAGGTAAAGGCTTTGGCGGACGCGTCGGCTTCGATCGTCACCATTCCTTCCTGTTCGTGGCAGACTTTCATCTCCCGGTCGTAAATAACCGCCCGGACCAGACAGTCGCCCCGCCGCAGTTGCTTGTCGCTGACCGTGTAGATCTCCGCCGTAAATTCCTCATTGGCGTCGAAGACATACTTCTCCATATCGGCCAGCACCAGATAGTCCTGGCAGGCCCGTTTGTAGGCGTAGAACGGCGGCTTCGGGACGCCGTACCAGTCGATCAGTTCGCGGTGGAACGACGGCCAACTGCCGTTCAGTTGCCACTGCATGCAGCCGGAACACCAGTACTTGGTCTGGCGGCAATACTCCATGTTATGACGGTGGTTTTGCCCGTGCACCAACTGGGTTGCCATTAACCAGCGTTCCAGTGAACCGGTGGCACCGTACTCCCGCGCATCCCGCTCCTGTTCTTTCAGGACGGCATGGTGGTACTGCCAGACCGCCCGGTCAATCGGCCAGATTTTATCTTCGCTGATAAACTTCTTAATCGACGACAACAACGGGGCGCTCCGCGTCACCGCCACCTCCGCCCGGAAGAGGGTTAACCGCTGGTCGCCGTTGAGGATATCGCCATTATACTTATTGGAAGTCCGGGTCGGCAGCATTAACAAGCCGCCGTGCCGGTCCCCTTTGTAGGGCGAGCCCCGCCGGAACGGCCGGGTCGGGTCGTACTCGGCACAGGCTACCGCCAGTTTATCAACCAGCTCTTTATTCTCCGGTTCATCCGGGTTATATTCATTCCCGCCGCTCCACAGGACCAAGCTGGGATGGTTGCGGAGACATTTGATCTGATCAATCGCGCACTTGATAAACAAGTCATGCGGCATCACCGGATAACTGGCACAGGAAAGCCAAAACTCCGCCCAGGTAAGGATCCCTTTCCGGTCGCACAAACGGTAAAAGGTCTCCGTCTCCTGGATTCCTCCGCCCCAGACCCGCAGCATATTGATATTGGCCGTCTCCGCCTGGTCCAAAAAGAGTTTGTAGCGCTCTTCGGTGAAGCGGAAGAGATTATCGACCGGTAGCCAGTTCGAGCCCCGGATAAAGACGCGCTTTTTATTGATCATGAAGGTCCAGGGGTAGGGTTTGCCGACAATCGACCAGAGGCGGTTCGACTGGCCATGGATTTCTTGCACCCACTCATCATCAGGGTTGTTCACCATCTTCAGTTCCCGCACCCCAAACTCGGTTGTTGTCTGATCGAGGATCAAGCCCTCCTCATCCACGATCCATAATTCCAGTTGATAAAGGGGATGCTCGCCCAGGCCGTTCGGCCACCAGAGCCGCGGGCGCTCCAGGAGCGTTTCGACGGTTACGAAATTCTTCCCCGGGTTAAGGGTGAGCTCTTCTCTGATCTCATACTTAGGACCGCCAAAATCAACTCCCGTAATCATCCCGCGCAGTTTCACCTTTTCCGGTCTCGTAAAGGAAGAATCAATCTCCACGCTGGTGGTGACCACGGCCGCTTCGGCTTCCTGGCATTCATCCCACTGGATTTTCGTCCGGACCGCCGGATCGTTCAGCCTGGCGCCTCCCGTCACCCGGAGCCAGACCGGCTTCCAGATCCCGATCGGCACCATATGGGGCGACCAGTTCCACCAGTAGGTAAACGGCGCAACGACGCCCGAGGAGCGCACCATCCCGCGTTTTACTTTCCCGCCGGGCCGGTCCTCCACGGAATTTTCCAGGGCCCGGATGCGAAGGGTCAGCACATTCTTCTTCCCGGGGATGATAAATTTAGTAACATCAAGGTAATGCCGGAGGAACATCCCTTCGGTATTACCGATATTAATCCCGTTCAGCCAGATGTTGGCCCGGTAGGTTAAACCTTCGAAGACGAGGTGATAATCCCGGCCGGCCATCTCTTCGGGGACGGTGAACTCCTTGAAAAACCACCATTCTTTCTCCTCAATCCACAGGATCTTTTCATTATTCATTTCAAAATAGGGATCTTCAATTTTGCCCGCGGCAAAAAGCGCATTTTGCACAATCGTTGGCACCTCTGCCGGAACCGGGTCCTGCGGTTGATAGGTTGGTTCATAAGCCTTGCGGGCCAAACCTTCCTCGAAATCCATTCCTTCAATCAGCCAGCTGCCGTTCAAGTCCAAACGGTGATACCCTTTTGTCAACGAAACACACCTCCGTTAATTCCGTCCCATACTTTAA
>JAKOVI010000150.1 GCA_029782135.1 Bacillota bacterium | reverse complement strand
TAAACCTGGATTGGCATTGTAATTTGACAAAGTCCCGAGCAAACGGTGGAAACTGCAAACGGCGGTCCGGATGAAGAACTTACCCGGTTTTCTTATTCCGGATCCGTTCCGTGCGCGGGTGTTGTGGTGGCTTTTTCCCGTGCTTCCTCAATCACGGTTAACGCTTCGCGGAGGAGCCTTTCCACTCGGTCGAGAACGGCCGGGTCCAGACCTTGCACTTCGGCAGGTGTCAAGCTGGGAAGGCCGGCGGGTGGAAGTTCCGGGGCGGGCTTTGCCGGGCTGCCCGGCTCCTTCTTCAGCTGCTGCAGGGCCTCGGCGATGCTGTCGCCGATTGCGATCCGTTCCTGGTAAGCAAGGACGATCTTTTTAAACTCCGGAATCTCCCCCTGTTTCGAAACGATATAAAACGGCTCGGCATAGAGGAAGTTGTTCTCCAATGGGATGACCAGCAGGTTACCCCGGATCAGCCGGGACTGGTTTTGGTTCCAAAGCGAAATCATCTCAGTGATCTCCGGGTGTTGGCCGATCCGCGCTTCAATCTGCATCGGGCCGTAAGTGTTGGTCCCTTTCGGCAGGTGGTAGAGGATCAACTCGCCGTAATGGGGTTGATCGCAGCGGGCGACCAGCCAGGAGATCATATTCTGCTTCCCTTGCGGGGTGAACGGCTGCATCAGGAGAAATTCGGCCTCCGTCTCCCCGGGGAGTTGGAGGGTGACATAATACGGCTCGAGCGGTTCTTGGTTATCCCCGTAAAGCTCGGTAGGAGTGCTCCAGAAATCTTCTTTTTCGTAGAAGGACTTTGGCGAGGTCAGGTGATAGGTTAAGAGCATCTCCTGTTGAATCTTGAAGAGCGTCTCCGGATACCTGATATGCTGCTGCAAGGAGGTAGGCATCGCGTGGAAAGGCTTGAACAAACGGGGAAAGATCTTCTGCCAGGTCCGAATCACCGGGTCGGTTTCGTCGCTGACATAAAAATCAACCGTCCCGTGGTAAGCGTCGACA
>JAKOVI010000149.1 GCA_029782135.1 Bacillota bacterium | reverse complement strand
AAAAAAGAGCCATTTAGTATAGATGAAGTAAAAGAAATGCTTCGTGGTCAGCAACGGCGCATAACACAGCATTGCCGCTTCGGGCCGCATGAAGTCGAATCATGATGTCGGGCAGGTAAGTTAAGTTATGGAGCGGACGCGGCCACATCGATTCGCCAAGCGCGGTCGCGCTAAGGCTCATCGACGTCGGCAATACCAAACGTTATCGGAAAGATGAGGCAAGACCGCCGCGTTCTGCGGCGGATGTGAAACTAATATGTTGTTTCCGATTTGTCTTGAAAAAATGGTAGAAAAGGAGGTTTAAATTGGGAATTAACATTAAAAGAGAACTTTCTAATCTAGAAAGACAAATTCTTAGGGAAAATATTTGAAGGTAGAAACAACGAGCGTGGGCTTCCCTCGGTAAAACGGACACCAGATTAAGCACTTAATCTCAATTTTTCAAAGTTTTCCGGGGACATATACCCAATTGACGAATGAGAACGCTTCCGGTTGTAATAAATCTTGATGTATTCGAAGATTTTTCGTTTAGCTTGTGCTCTGGTCAGAAACATCCGGTTATTAGTACACTCAATCTTTAAGGTGCTGAAAAAGCTTTCCGCTGGCGAATTGTCCCAACAATCACTCTTACGACTCATTGAACAGACAAAATGATTGCGTTGTAAAAGCCTTTGGTAAGAATTACAGGCATATTGAACACCACGATCAGAATGATGGATAAGTCCTTTTGGGGGACGCCGGTTACGAATTGCCATTTGTAAAGCTTCAATGGCTATTGAGGAACTCAACGAATTAGACATCGCCCAGCCAACAATTTTTCTGGAGTATAAATCCATAACAATAGCCAAGTAAAGCCAACCTTCCATGGTCCAAATGTACGTAAGATCAGCGGCCCAGACTTGATCAGGAACATCCACTTGAAATTTGCGCCCCGGCAGGTTCGGAGCAATCGGATAGTTATGTTTGGAATCGGTTGTGAGCCTGTATTTACGTTTTTCCCGGGCCTTTAATCCCAACTGGCGCATGAGGGTCTCTACCTTAGTTTTTCCACACCTAATTCCCTGTTTTTGCAGCTCATTATGGATACGAGGGCTGCCGTACCGACCTTTATGCTCATAAAAGAGCTTCTTGATCATTACGGCCAACTCTTGATTACATTTACTCCGGAGACTTTCACCGCGGTTTAACCAATCATAATACCCACTACGCGAGACTTTTAAAAAACGGCACATTTTCTCAATGCTGTATTTTACAGCAAGCTCGCGTATAATTTGATATTTTACTTCTGGGGTTTTGAGAAGATGGCCACCGCTTTTTTTAAGATATCACGCTCCATCTTCACCGTATACAATTCTTCTTCAAGCTTACGAATCTTTTCTTCTAACTCGTTTCCTGATTGACGATTCCCGTGACCTGGAAAACTTTGATCGCCGGATTCCCGGTATTCTCGCCTCCAGCGCCAGAGCATGTTTTCAGAGATTCCAAGGTCTTGGGCAATCTCTCGAACTGGTTTGCCGGAGGTTTCTGATAAAAGTACCGCTTGTTCTTTAAACTCTTTAGAATACACTCTCCGCTTTTCTCTCATTTACACTCAGCTCCTTTTAAATCATTTTATCTCTTAACTGAGTGTCCGACAAACCAAGGGAACTTCAAATTGATAAACTACCAAATAAGTCTATCCATTATAAGTCTTACTTTGAAAATACTTACCGGATATCCGGCTGTCCCCTATCGAACGTGATCTGTATTAAAATGGCGGTCCAGCATTTGGTTTACGGCCGCTTTTTGTTTTTCGATTTTGCCTGGTCAATCTATATACCTGGAGGTCGTTGAAGTTCACATTGAAATATTCTTTAAAGATCGATCCGGGCAAGCTAAGGCCGATCACCGCGACAAACATCTGCATTAAGGAGATCCTGAAAATTTCAGCTCTTTCTCGCTATGTTGCCGCCAAGAGGATTGACCATGCTTTAAAGCGCCGTCAACCGTTTTCTTAAGTTTCTGGGCGACATAGTACCACCGACATTTGTTTCCTGCCTGATCGACATGCGTTGGGGGACGTTGTCTTAGGAAGTAAAGGGAGGGTCGCCAGAAACCCTTGCTAAAGTGAAGCAAGGCATTTAATCCGTTTCTCAGTCATTGAGGAATCTTAAAGTAAGGGCCCTGATTGCCAAAACAATCAGGGCTTTCCTGTTTTAATTAAGAGTTAGGAGACAGCACCAAAATCCCGGCAATTGCTTATTATATCGTAAAAAAACATGGCGGGTGATTGGTGGTGAAGGAAAAAAGGGTTTCTCTTCTGATCAAGTTGTTAATGATCCAGGGGAAGATTTATTCTTTACCGGTGGCCCCGTTCTTAAAAGCATCCTTGCTTGAGGACATTGCTTTGGCCATTGCAAAACGGAATAATCCCGATGCCGTGCTTGACATTCTTGGCGTCATGACTGGAAAGCTCCTCAAAAGACAGAGCGTGACCTGCCAAACGGGGGTTGCCCTCTCTTTACTCCGTGATTTAGAAAGGTTGCAACAAAAACTTTTACCGCTCTCGGTAAAAAGGGGGAAAAAAGGGGCGGATGGGAAGAAAAAGCCGGATTTACCCCTTCCTTTTACCGGGAGTGCGGCTTCGACCGGGCCTGTTTTTAGGATCAGCAACACCGGAACCGGGGAGGGTGGTGAATTTTTCGGGGGAGACAGTAGCCCCGGTTTGGTTGGCTATGGTGGCGAGAATAGCGGCTGCGGTTTGCAAGGGATTGGCGGTCTTCCTGACGGGAACGGCGTCTGTGGACGGGGGAGCGGGGAAGGAGCCGGGGTCGAGGGCATCGGCGGGACGCCGACCCTTGTCCCGTCGCTTTCGGTTAACGGTGGACCGGGCGTCCGTGGGATCGGGGTTGATGTCACTTCCGATGTTCCGGATGCGGGCGTTGGCGGTGGTGACGGCGTTACCGCGCTTGGGGGATCGGCGACCACTGCAGCTCCAGGGGCGAGCGCCAGTGGCGGCACTGCTTTTTTCGGTGAAGGCGGGGATGCAACCGCCACAACCGGTGATATAACCCATGCCAACGCCGGATCGGCCTTTATCGGTTTCGGCGGGGATGCGAGGACGAATGGAAGCTTTTCGGTTGCCACCTCCGGTTTCGGTGTTATGGCCCAAGCGGGTGATGCTTTTACCACCGGAGTAAATGTGGCCACGGCGGAGGCCGGTGACGGCGGTTTTTTCTGGGCCGGTGATGCTTTTACGACCGGAAATAATAATTCAGAAGCAAGAGGGGGGAACGGAGTAACCGGTCTCGGTGGGGATGCCGTGACTTCGGGGATTGGCTCATTAGCCAGGGGTGGATTCGGGTTAAGGGCACTTGGCGGTAATGCGGAAAGCTCCGGCTTGACCTCGGATGCGACGGGTGGTCATGGCGGCGTCCTTTCTGGCGGAAATGCCGAGTCGTCCGCCGCTAATGTGGCCGTATCGGCCGGACACGGGATCACCGCAAACGGAGGAAATATTCTGGCGGCCGGTGCCGGCAGTACCATTACACCCGGCAATGGAGTGGTTGGGCAGGGGGGGAACGATGAGACCGGAACGGTCCCCGGCGGCCATGGGATTGTTGGGATTCCGGGAACCGGATTGGTACCGGGGCTGGCTGGCTTGTTCAACGGCAATGTTCAGGTTAACGGTGATTTTACGGCGACCGGTGCGAAGGCCTTCAAGATTGACCACCCCCTGGATCCGGAAAACAAGTACCTTTGCCACGCCGCGGTCGAAGCATCCGAGTTGAAGAATTTCTACGATGGCCTTGCCGTTCTGGACGAAAAGGGCGAGGCGGTCGTGGAAATGCCACCCTGGTTTGAAGCGCTTAATGAAGAGATCCGGTATCAATTAACTCCCCTTGGTTTTACCCCCCATCCCCTCTATATTGCCGCGGAACTTGAAAACAACCGCTTTCGGATTGCCGGCGGTTCGCCCGGCCTCAAGGTCTGTTGGCAGGTGACCGGGGTGCGCAAGGACGTTTACGCCCGAACCAGCGGTTTCCAAGTGGAGGTTACGAAAGCCCCACACGAACAAGGCTGTTATCTTAACCCGGATTTATATGGGGAAGCTCAAGAAAAAGCACTTTTTCACGCTTTTAACATGCCGTTACGCTCCAGTCGGGATGAGCTCAGGGCTGAGATGGAAAAGAAGAAAAAGGAGAGCGTGAAACAAAAGGCCAATCCATCACACTAAGTATTCTCCAAGCGGAAACTAATTTCAAAACCCGGGTCTGAAAAGATCAGGGTTTTCTTTTTCAATTTTTGGGTTAGCACTGGAATTTGACATAAAGAGGAGGAAAATATAGGCTAAACCGAAAAACTCAATCCCATACCGCATAGTTATATTTGGAACTTTGGCTAATGAAAACCAAGATCGTCGAGAAAGATCGCCCCTTTGGGCGAAAGGTTGAAGATGAAGCTAACCTGGGCAAGGTGGTCGAGAGCGACTGCCTTGTTTTTTACCGAAAAATCGGTTAATTGAATTGTGTAGGTGGTATAGACCGGTTCGGACGCAAAAGGAACCTTCAGTGGTGGTTTGAACCTGTGGTACGACAGGGGCGGCGGCAGGGGCATCACGCTGCTGAGGGGGAGGGCGGCCGTTTCTCCTACCCGGTCCGTGATCATGATGGTGAAGTCAAGGGGTCCCTGATCTTTCGTGGCGTTGGCGACCGCGAAAGTTAGCCTGGGGGACTCTACCGGATTTAGGGCAAAACCTATGGGAAGCTGCAAGCTGTAGGAAGCCGGGCTGGATTGTCCGTTATCCCACTCCAGCCGTACGCCCATCGAAGCGCGCAAACGCTTGCTCCCCATGGCGGGCGGCTCTTCACGCCAGGTCGTCAGGTTGACACCCGTCAGTCGCGCCCCCGGGAGCGTGGCCGATTCCAGGTTCAGATCTTCCTCGAAATTGGCGATCTGTCGTGTGCGGGAACTGGCATACTGGGACAGGTAGAGGCCTTTGGGGAGCCATGCTCCCCCGGACAGCGGATTGCGAAAGAGTTGTTCATACTCTTTCCGGCCGTTCAGGGTCGCCTCCAGGAAGCCGGCGATTAAGGCTTTCGCCACCGTTTCTTGTTCTTCCGCCGGCATGATCGCGCCGCGGTTCAGGAACCATTTGAGGATGGATAAATCCACCCGCCCCCAGGTGGTGTTAAACTG
>JAKOVI010000148.1 GCA_029782135.1 Bacillota bacterium | reverse complement strand
TTTGCCGTCTTCGACCTCCAAGATCTTGTTACAGAGTTGGTCAAGAAAACTCCGGTCATGCGCAATAATGAGAAACGCCCCCTGGTACTCGGACAGCCGCCTTTCCAAAAGCTCGATGCCTTCCAGATCAAGATTACTGGTCGGCTCGTCGGCAAAGAGGAGCGGACAATCTGCCTCAAAACTTGCCGCCAGCTTAAATCGTGTTTTTTCTCCGCCGCTCATTTTTTCGTCCCAGCTTGTAGCCACTCCGAATTTGGAGGCCATTTCCGGACTGATCCTCTTCTTTTCCGGCGGTTCGAGCTGTGAAACGTAAGCACATGTTGTGTAGAGCGTGACCCACCCCTCATCCGGTTTTAAGCGCTGGCTTAGAATATTAAGCAGTGTCGTTTTGCCGGCGCCATTGGCCCCAACCACACCGATCCGGTCTTCGGAATACACTCGTAGACTCGCCAAGTCGACCACCAACCGGTCGCCAAACGACTTTTTGATCTTCCCGCACTCCAGTAGTAAAATAAAAAACCCCTCCTGACGCTCTGGAGAGGATAGTAGCATAATGAATTATAACTGATCTTCGCCCGGCACGAATACAAGCGGGATAAACCCGACCCCAAACGTAACCGGTATAATTGGTACAAGGGTTATCCCCGGTTCACACGGCGATCAGCAGTGATCATTACTATCCACTCACAGTTAATAAAATAGCAAGCACAAAAGAAAGCCATTCGTTTTGAATGACCCAAAATTTTCATATTTTACTGTCTCTTGAGTGGATTAGTTGAACATGAACTGCTGAGCCTGACCCTTTCTTTTTTGTTTACTCTTTCAACACTATTATAAAGAGCCTCCCTGCGAATGTCAATTACACAGGGCGGCGTTGGCAAAAAACTGATTATGCCATTTTAATATGACAGGTTGTTGTCATATTATTAGTTTTATAATACAGCTAACAACAGAAAAAGGAGGGTCAATTATGACCGGACCAAAATTTTGTCAAAGCTGCGCCATGCCCCTGACGGAGGAGGATCAGTTCGGCACGAACGCCGACGGGAGTAAAAATGAGGATTATTGTATCTATTGCTACAAAGGCGGCGCCTTCATCTCCGCGCAAGCCACCATGGAAGAGATGATTGAATTCTGTATCCCCCACACGCTAAAGGCCGGGGTCTACCCGGATGAGAACACCGCCCGGGAGGCAATGCGCGCTTTCTTCCCTAAACTAAAACGCTGGCAGAAAAGGTAAATCCCTTTTGTTCTTCTTTTTTATTCCACACAACCCCTCATGGGTATCGCCATCCCCCGCCCCGGGGGATTTTTTTCAGCCATGATCAGCCCCTTTTTTCTGGATTTTCTGATGGAAGGAACTAAATATGACATGATTTTGTCTTATTTTATGGTATAGTATTGGTAGCGGCCTGGTTTTATCCGTAAAATATTCACCGAAAAGGTCTGGTTCTCTCATGCAGATCGATCGGATGCTCCGGATCATCTTTATCCTGCTTAATAAGGAAAGGGTGACAGCCGGGGAATTGGCGGCCGAGTTTGAAGTATCGCCCCGCACCATTTACCGCGACCTTGAGGCCATAAGCCAGGCCGGTATTCCTATTTATACCTGCCAAGGCCGGAATGGCGGCATCAAACTGGTAGACAATTACGTCCTGGACAAATCGTTTCTTTCCCCAGGCGAACAAGACGAGATCCTGACAGCCCTCCAAGGGTTGAAGGCCGCCCATTATCCCGAAGTGGAAAAGGTACTGACGAAATTAAGCGCCATTTTCGGCAGCAAATCAAGGGACTGGATTGTCCTGGATTTCTCCGGTTGGAATGAGGCCAGACAGGAAATGCTCGCCAAGATTAAAACGGCAATCATCAACCGGAAACTGCTCGCTTTTACTTATTATAATTCTTACGGTGAAAAAACCACCCGGACCGTTGAACCCTTACAATTGTGGTTTAAGGGTAAAGCTTGGTACCTCCGGGCCTTTTGCCGGGAGAAACAAAGCCAGCGTCTTTTCAAACTCAACCGGATTAAAAACCTTTGTCTCCTCCCGGAAGGTTTTGAAGAACCGGAAGAAGAAACCCCGCCGGTCCTTGACCCCGTCAAGAAAACCCCGACGGTTGAGATTACCATGGACCTTCATCCTTCGCAAGCCTACCGGGTTTATGATGAGTTTGAAGAGGAACAGATCACGCTGCATGAAGACGGCAGCTTCACCGTCTGCTTCTCCTACCCGGAAGACGAGTGGCTTTACGGGTATCTTCTTTCTTTCGGCATGTATGAGAAAGTGACCAACCCGCCCCATATCCGGGAAATTATTCGCAAACGCCTCAAGAAAACTTTGTCATACTATGAATAACAAGATAAACATTGTTTTCGCGCTGTTTTAGCCAGTGGTTCTTCTCTTTAAAGTAACAATGACAATGTTCCGGCGACAATCAGGAGCAAGCCGGCCGTGGTCTTCACCGTCAGTTTCTCTTTGAGGATAAAATAGGAGAAGGCAATCGTAAAGAGGATGCTCAACTTATCGATCGGCACGACCACACTGGCCGGTCCGCTCTGCAGCGCCCGGTAATAGCATAACCAGGAGCCGCCGGTGGCAAAGCCGGACAAGACCAAGAAGAGCCAGCTCTTTTGGTCGATCTCCTTAAGCGTCGCGTGTTTTTTCGTAACAAAAACAATAATCCAGGCCAGGATCAAAACGACAATCGTCCGGATTGCCGTCCCGAGGTTCGATTCGACTCCTTCGATCCCAACTTTCCCAAGGATCGCCGTCAAACTGGCAAAAATCGCGGCGCCAAAAGCATAAAGCAGCCACAAGTTACTTTTGGGGGCAACCGTTACCGGTTCTTTTTTCTTATGCACCATCAGATAGGTACCGATCCCGATCAAGAGCATCGCGCCGGTCTTGAGCGCAGTGAGCTTTTCCCCCAGTAAAACAAAGGCCAAAAGCATTGTTAAAACGGTACTTGATTTGTCAATCGGCGTTACTTTGTTCACATCCCCGATCTGCAAGGCTTTAAAATAACAAAGCCAGGAAGCCCCCGTCGCCAAACCTGATAAGATCAGAAACAAGATCGTCCGGCCGCTGACCGCGGCCAGCGTCCGTTGGGAACCGACGATGAACACCATCAGCCAGGAAAAGAAAAGGACGACAACGGTCCGGATCGCCGTCGCGACGTTCGAATCGGTGTTTTTAATCCCAATTTTCGAAAGGATCGCCGTTAATCCCGCAAAAACCGCCGACCCGAAGGCAAACAAAACCCACATCAGAGCAACTCTCCTTCACTTTTCAAGTATAAGGATCCAAATCCCATTGTTAACGACAGTCCCATCTTACCATGGAATTATGTCTTTTGCTTTATAATTTATCTAAGTAATTGCTAACTCCTCCAAAAGCTGTTCCGCAAACCCTTTTTGGTTTTCTGCTTGATTTCGAAACGGTTTTAATAGTATGATTGGATCAGCAAACTAGCTCTGACGCAACTTAATTCCAGATGATTTTAAGCAGGTGAAACAGATGGACAAGATGATTGCCTTAAAACAAGACGAAGCCGGTCTCTGGAGCGTACCGGACCTGATTGAACTGGACCGCTCCTCCGGCCAACTGCTTCTTGACCGTAACTTTTTCCCGAAAACAGCGACGCAAATCGTTTTCGGCCGGGGGATCGGCCCCAAGTACCTGGGAGAGGCCGTTGCCAAAATGCCTACCCGGGCGCTCGTGGTCGTTGGCGCTTCGAGTTCCAAAGCGCCCGCTATCCAAGCGGTGTTGGCCCACCTCACCCAAACCACCGGCAAGGCAACCGTTTATCAGGTTCAAGGCCATGCAGACCACCAGGCAATCCTTGACGGAATTGAATTACTACATAAAAGCGAAGCTCGCCACGTGATTGTCATCGGTGGCGGGACAACGCTTGATGTCGGGAAAGCCATTGCCGGGCTGGCCGCGCAGGAAGGCGGGCGCGCGATCGCCGCCTACCAACGCGGGGAAAGAAACATCGACCCGGGAAAGGTTTTGCCTTGGATTGCGGTGCCGACGACCTCCGGAACCGGTTCGGAAAGCACGAACAATGCCGTGATCGAACTCGGCGAGGAAAAACGGAGCATCAGGAATATCCCGCCCCCGGCGCTGATCATCGCCGACCCGGGCTTTACCGATTCCCTCCCCCGCACCGCAACGATTATTGCCCTGGTTGACGCCGTTGCCCAGTCGTTGGAGGTGATCACCCATGCTGCCGCTACGCCGGAAGTACAGGCAGTCGCAACTGCTGCTTTCCTCAGTCTTGCCCAAGGTTTGACTGTCCTGAATACAGCAGAAAAAACTCCAAGCCCGTCCGCCAACCCGGCGTCGCCGGCAAAGCCGCTTAACCCGGAGGCTCCGCTCAACCCGTCCGTTCGCGACACCTTATCCTGGGGTAGCCTTTTAATGGGCATCGCCTTCGCCCACGCCGGTCTTACCCTGTCGCATGCCCTGGTCCACTTCTGTAACAAATACAAACTTGCCCACGGGCATATGGTCGGGCTTTTATTGAGCCCGGGACTTTACGTCCAGGCCGAATCCGACCCGGCAACCGCCCAACGGCTTCTAAAAGTAGAAACGGCACTGACCGGCTCCTGGTCGAAGAAAAATATGCTGTCGCTTAATTTTAAAGATGAAGAAAGCGCTTCGGCGCCGCAAAGACCCAACCTATTGCTGAACTGGTTGGATGAAACCATCACTTCTTTGTTTACCCAAGCCGGTTTGGCGACCTCTCTTGCACAGGCGGGCCTCACCCCGGCCAACCTTGACTGGATCGCGAGCCAGGAGCATACTTTAGGCGCCTCCTTTGGCATCCCCAAACGCCGGGCAACCATCGATGAACTCCGGAGCGTTCTACAGCGGGCTTGGTCCAAACACGATCATTAATTCTTCAATTCTTCGAAGTAAACCGGGAGATGACCGCTCCTGTCCAATCTTTATATTTCAAACCCGGTCAACAAGGAAAAAGAGTGCACAAGGCACTCTTTTTTTTTAATAAGTATTTAGGAATACAATCTAACCCGGATGGGAAAAAGAAGCACCAAATTCATCAACTACTTTGATTTCTCTTCCAAGTTTTTGAGCAGAACAGGTGATAATATGAAGTTCGGAAATTCCTCGGACTTGACCATTTGATAAAAATCACATTTCATACATTCCCCGAATTTTTCGCAAATTCCCCTTGGAC
>JAKOVI010000144.1 GCA_029782135.1 Bacillota bacterium | reverse complement strand
CCGGCGGCTTTTAAAGTCTTCAAGAGAGTTAAGAAGGCCACCGGAGTGTGATAACAAAGCGATGAGGGAGAGGGGAGCTGGGCTTCCCTCTCCTCTTGCCAATAAGGGGGAAATAAGAGTATGAAGATCACAATCACACCGCAGCGGCGGTTAAAGGATAACGGAGTGACGCGGGAAATTGGGGTTAGGCTGACGATGGTTTTGGAAAGCGAGGATAAAGCCGACAAGGAAGAACTGGCCCAGATCTGGGAGAGTTTGGAGGCCGATGATTCGGTTGAAGCGCTGTTAGATCTGATTGCGAAGATGAATAAAGGGAAAAGGTAATCCCCCCGGTCTATCTGGCAGGGCATTAGCGGGCAGACCGGCGCGCATACCCATTTTTCGCGCACACCAAAAAATTCCCGTTTTTGCCGAAAAAAAGAAAGGGGGGGTATCATGTTACAGAAAAAACGCGGACGGCCAAAAAACGTCAAAGTTAATGTCAGAACCTTGCTTGAGTATCTGGAGGCCCTCCCTGCGGAAAGCTATGTGGCGCGGAACTTGACCCCGGATAAAATGATCTGGATCAAGCGGTATGTTGAGGAGCTGGAATATTTAGAAGACATGCTCTCACGATTACGGGAAGACATAGACCAACACGGAGAAATTGAGGACTTCATTCAGGGCGCGCAGAGGCTTCGAAGGGCAAACCCCAGCGTTGACATGTATCACGCAACCCTTCGGACCTACCGGGGGCTTGTGAATAAGATCAACGAATTGCTTCAGGGGGTTGAGGTTGTTTGGTAATTCTGGTGATACCAGGGGCGCGGTCTCCCCTGTTATCATACACTCCTTTGCATGGCCCGGCGGATGCCGGGCACTTTTTTTCACTCAACCCATAACTGGGGGGAGTGCTACCGTAAATCAAATTGATTTGTCGCGGGTTTTGCCTAATTCCTGCGGTGGAAATGTTTCCACCGCTGCTATAGCCTTCGACGAGTTTCTTGGCTGTCTCGTCGCCTTTCTTAGCGGCCTCCCAAACCTTTGCGGCCTTGTCGTAGGTACGACCGGAACCAAGGCCAACGGCGGCAGCTACTTTGTCGCGGGT